>NZ_AP021869.1:2270975-2595401 GCF_026001925.1 Vibrio gangliei
TGAGATCATAGCGCTAATCCTAATAAAGTTTTCGCGGTTTCTCGATCAGAATAATGCAAGGTTTGTCCTTGTATAATTTGGTAATCTTCATGGCCTTTTCCTGCCAATAAAATAATGTCATTTTCCTGTGCATGCTCGACGGCATATTGACAGGCTTGATAGCGAGAATGAATCACCTGAATGTGTTCGGGATGTTGCGCGCCTTTAAGCATATCCGCCACAATTTGAGCCGGGTCTTCACTACGAGGGTTGTCATCAGTAATGATGGATACATCGGCTAAACGCTCTGAAATTTCTGTCATCATCGGACGCTTTCCGGTATCTCTGTCACCACCACAACCGAATATCGACCATAGTTTACCTTTACAATGCACACGTAATGCCATTAGCGCTTTTTCTAAAGCATCAGGGGTATGGGCATAATCGACGACGATTTTAGGGTATGAAGTACTATCCGTCATTGAAGAACTTTCCGTCAGTGAAGATATTTCTGCCTGAAACAATTCCATGCGGCCAATCACCGGCTTTAACTGCGGCGCGGTCGATACCAGTTGCTCGAGTTCAAAACCTAAACTCAATAAGGTTGCCAATGCCACCATCACATTGCTGGCATTAAAGGCCCCGATGAGAGGAGTTTGTAACTGAGCTTGCCCCCACGTTCCGTCTATATCCATTCGGATACCGGCATCAGAATACTCAACGTCTGTGGCCCATAACGCTTTATGTGACAACGGTGCAGTTGGCGCGGAAAGTGAAACCGATACCGCTTCAGGCAACTGCTGTAGCCATTGCTGACCAAACGCATCATCGGCATTGATGATCTTATGCTGGCAATCGTGTTGTGAAAACAAACTGAACTTGGCCTTGGCGTATTCTTCCATGCTGCCATGATAATCGAGATGGTCACGGCTTAAATTGGTGAAGGCTGCGGCGGCAAAAGAAAGCGTTTTGACTCGGCCTTGAACCAAGCCATGTGAGGAGATTTCAAGCGCGGTGTAATCCGCTCCTTGCTGCTGCAATTGCGACAAGGTTTGCTGAATTTCAATCGCATTTCCTGTGGTATTAACCGCTGGCTGCAAATTATCTAAAAAGCCATTGCCTGTGGTCCCCATTACCGCCGCTTTTTGGCCAAGCAACTCCAGCCATTGAGCAATCAATTGGGAAATAGTGGTTTTACCATTAGTGCCGGTGATGCCAATTAATTGCATTGGCGCAAAATGATACAAACGCCCCGCCAATTGCGATAACTGCGTGCCAATGTGCTCTAAATAAATAATGGCGACCTTGTCTTTATACTCAATCGAGTCGGATACATGTTGAGCATCACTGTCTGCAATAACCGCACTAGCACCATTGAGTATCGCTTTATCAATAAACTGGCGGCCATCAACCGCATGGCCTTGAATAGCAACAAACACATCACCTTGAGTGACTTTTCTACTATCCAGTTGTAATTGCTGAACCACAACATCATGCTGAAATTCAAACTCACCCCAAGGCTTTAATAATTGCGATAATGTAAGCGACATAGTCTCCACCTGTTATTCACCTTGTTCCGATTCTTGAGTGGCATCAGGGGCAACGTTCATGATTTGCAGTGCCCCTTTCATGATTTCAGAAAAGACAGGCGCAGCCACCGAGCCACCATAGAATTCATCACCTTGTGGTTCGTTAATTACGACCACCAATGCAAAACGTGGATCGCTGATCGGTGCAAGACCCGCCGTGAGGCCAACATATTGATCGCTATAGCCACCCGCTTTTGCTTTACGCGAAGTACCGGTTTTGGCGCCAACACGATATCCCGGCACTTTCGCTGCACGAGCAGTACCACCTTTATGGGTGACTTGCTCTAACATATCGACCACTTTGCGTGATGCTTCCGCGTCAGCAGCACGGAAACTTTTACCTGGTGTGCCACCTTTTAAAATATTCAATGGCTTATTAATGCCCATGTTACCGAGCGTAGCGTAAGCGTGAGCCAATTGCAGTGGCGTCACTGAAATCCCGTAACCAAATGCCAAAGTGGCTTCTTCAAACGGTGACCAGCGGCGACGATCAGGGAAAATCCCCGTCACTTCACCCGGTAAACGCATACCAGATATTTCACCAAAACCAACGGCGCTATACATACCAAGAATTTCTTTTACATCCATTTTCAGAGCAATGGTCGCAATACCGACGTTACTGGATTTTTTCAAGATAGTGGTGAGATCGGCTTTACCGGCTTGCTCGGAATCACGCACGCGACTGCCCCCAACACGCATGATGCCGTTTCCGGTATCAATCACGGTTTTATCATCAATCACTCCCCGATCCAGACCGGCCAAAATTACAAAAGGTTTCATGGTGGAACCCGGCTCAATCGAATCGGTAATCGCGCGGTTGCGCATACGGAAACTTTGTAATTGATCGCGGTTATTTGGGTTGTAAGAAGGCGCGTTCACCATGGCGAGCACGTTGCCGGTTTTGACATCCACCAGCACAGCTGTACCTGATGTGGCACGGAAATCAGCAACCGCTTGTTTGATAGCACGATAAGAAATCGCTTGTAAACGCTGATCGATCGTCAGTTGCAGGGGCTTACCCGGCTCTTGCGTTTGAAGTGAAATGTTTTCGACCACGCGACCAAAGCGGTCTTTTCGAATGGTTCGCTTGCCGGCTTCGCCAGTCAACCAATCATCAAAACTACGCTCTAACCCTTCCAAACCATGGCTATCGATTCCAGTCACCCCAACCACGTGCGCGCTGACCTCACCAGATGGGTAGAAACGACGTGATTCATCTTTTAAACCGATACCTGGTAAATTAAGCTCTCGCACATATTTAGACATAGCAGGGCTGACTTGGCGTTGTAAATATATGAAACGCTTACGTTTGTTTTGTTCAAGTCTGCGCACTAATCCCTTTTGATCCAGTCCAAGTACGTTAGCTAATGCATACCAACGATTCAGATCATCAAGACCATGTTCTTTGAAAATAGTCGCAGGGTCAGCCCACACTGCTTGCACCGGAACACTGACCGCCAAAGGCTCACCATTACGATCAGAAATAATGCCACGTGCCGTTGGAATGGCTTTAACACGCACTGAACGCATGTCAGCCTGTTGAATCAATTGATCCGGTTCAATCACTTGAATATAAGCCGTTCGGGCAATCAATATGAATAAAGCGAGTGCAACGAAAGCAATGACGAGGTTGTAACGCCATGAAATTAAGATAGAGGAGTTGTCAGAGGCACTCGGTTTCTTTTTATTTGGGCTCTTTTTATTTTTGGTGATTTTTTTATTCGTTGGCTTTTTCATCTCAGGTTCACAACCACTTCTTTATCCGAGTCCGGGCGTTTCATATCAAGATCTTTGATGGCAACCTTTTGCACACGCGTATGCTCTGCAAGGGCATTTTCTTCTAATATGAGGTTGCGCCATTCACTGTCGAGCTTTTCACGATTTTCTAATAACTCATCGCGCAAAGTGATTTGATGACGGGTATTGTACGTGGTCAAAACGACCGCGATTGAGCTGATGAAAATCAGCAACAATAGAATTAATGGCACTCGACCAACGGAAATTAAGTCGGTCCAAATCGAGCGTATTAAACTGGGTGGTTGTTTGTCTGTCATAATTTATCGATGATCATCTTGATGTTCGATCTAGAGCTTTTCAGCAATACGTAATACGGAACTGCGTGAACGCGTATTCACTTCCACTTCCGACTTCGATGGCTTAATGGCCTTGCCGACGGTCTTCATGTTAGCCGATCCCAGCTCTTTAATTTGTGCTTCAGTCATTGGAATGCCGTGTGGCACTTGTGGACCTTGGCTCTCACGACGCATAAAACGTTTCACCATACGATCTTCCAGCGAATGGAAGCTGATCACTGAAAGACGGCCTTGTGGCGCGAGAATATTCATCGCCCCTTTTAAGGCAAAGTCGATCTCTTCCAGTTCACTATTAATATAAATACGAATGGCCTGGAAACTACGCGTTGCTGGGTGCTTTTTCTCTTTAAAATTCTTTGGTGCGACATCCGAAATCAATTTCGCGAGCTGGCCGGTACGCGTCAATGGCTCGTTCTCTTCATTTTCACGATATTCAACTAGCCCACGCGCAATACGACGAGCATGTTTTTCTTCGCCAAATTCACGCAATACCCATGTAATATCATCCAATTCCGCTTCGGCTAACCACTCAGCCGCCGATTGACCTGATGTTGGATCCATACGCATGTCCAATGGACCATCTTTCATAAAACTGAAACCACGGTCGGCATCATCTAATTGTGGAGAGGAAACACCAAGATCAAATAATACCCCATCAACTTTGCCAACCAATTGATATTGCTCAGCATAAGATTGAATACCTGAAAAAGGACCATGTACGATGGTAAAGCGAGGATCATCAATTTTCTTTGCTTCTTCAATCGCTTGAGGATCACGATCGATGCTATATAAGCGCCCTTCAGGACCAAGCTGAGACAAAATAGTGCGGCTATGACCCCCACGACCAAAAGTACCATCAATATAGATACCATTTGGCTTAATATTTAATCCATCAATGGATTCATTAAGAAGAACTGAAACGTGCTGGAAGGTATCGGTCATAGGGTTTAAAACTCAATTAAATGTAGAGGGCTTAGGATATTCATGTCAGCGACGCAACGCAAGAAATCAGCTGAATTTCTAAGCATTATTGCGCTAGTTTATGCCAATTCTGCTAATAATCGTTAATAGAAGGTCAAAAGCATAAAAAAACCCACCACAGTATACTGCAGTGGGTTCACTCAATTGGGGGAGTTGACATCATAAGCCGGGTTCTGTCTCCACTCTCTCCGAAGAAAAAGCGGCGATAGCCATTCGTCTAGGCCAGCAATCGCTCACTGGCTCAAGCAACCTACCCGCCCCCTTACGCGAGCAACGCAATGTGGGAGCCTATTTGGTCTTGCTTCGGGTGGAGTTTACCTTGCTACGAACTGTTGCCAGCCGCACGGTGCGCTCTTACCGCACCCTTTCACCCTTACCTGTTCGCCTCTTACCTAAAGATAAGAATAGCGTCATCGGCGGTCTTCTCTCTGCTGCACTTGTCGTGAGCTCACGCTCCCCAGGCGTTACCTGGCACCCTGCTCTTTGAAGCCCGGACTTTCCTCCCCTCCGTCAGTCTCCCCACTATTGCTAGCAAGGGACATCAACGAAGCAGCGACTATCCAGTCAACTCCGACCGCGGATTATACGCAAACCGCTTTAGAAGACAAGGAATAACGGCCTTGTCTCAGTGAATATGGCTATCTTTGCAGCACTCGGACCCACATAGGCTCACGCCCAACAGGCTGACGTTCTACTCGAGCCAAATGGCGTGATTTCGAGTCGATAGCATAAACACTAACATGATCCGATCCTTGTCCAGCACACAGCAGAAACTGATCATACGGATCAAGATCAAAACCACGCGGAATCGATTCGGTGAGAAGTTGATCGTGCAAGCTGAGATCTCCACTATCAGGATCCACGCTAAAACACGTCATAGTATGTTGAGTACGCTCACTGACAAACAGGTGTCTCTCATCGGTCGTCAAATGAATATCCGCCGCCCAATGCACTTCATCATTTTGTAATTCGATATAGCTGAGTCTCTGCGCGAGCTGCCAATGATTGCGATCATCTTGTAATGTAAAATGCAGCACATCACCATCAAGTTCATTAATCACATAGAGATGTCGACCATTTTTACTCGCGACCAGATGTCTAGGACCTGCGCCAGATTGAGTCTCAAGCCAAGGTTGAGAATGTGGCTGTAATTGACCTTGCTTATCAAAACGATACAAACGGATCTTATCGTCCCCCAAGCAAGTCACAAACAAAGTTTGCTGCTCTATATCTGCCGTAGAAGCACTCAAATCAGGATCGCTCACGCTAATAACACAATGGGCTTTGGTGAGGTTTTCCAACACTTGCATCGGCGCTTGAGCTATATCATTCACCAGTGGAGACACCATCAAGCCATTTTGCGCATAAGAGGTGAGCAATAAAAACTGTCCACTTGCATCCAAACAACTCGACGAGGCACTTTTCGGCAAGGCAGTGTTAGCCACATGCGTTAAGCGACCATCTGATTCAATCAGGTAGGTCACCACCGCAAAATTTGGCCTTACTGCCGCATACAAATAAAGTCCGTCGGCACTGATGGTCACAGGTTGCACTTCGCCTGGCGTGGCAACAATTTGAAGTAATTCTAAACCGCCAGTTGCCTTTAGCTCAAAAACATGAAGTTGCTGGCTAGTTGGACTCGAGACATAAACACACTTCATCTTCCCTGACCTTATTTTTATATCTAGTTAATCTAAATTCTCTAAGCCCCATTTATATAACGCATTTTTCTTGAGATTGTGAATTTCTGCCACCAGCGCTGCGGCCTTTTTCAGAGGTAATTCTGTCGTCAATATTTTCAAACTGCGCAAAGCATCGTCAGGCAAGGCATCCGCTTGTTTTTCTTCACGATGACCATGAATAAGCAACACCATTTCGCCACGCTTACGGTTATCATCTTGCTCAATCCATTCAATAAGTTCACCAAGAGGCGCACCATAAATGGTTTCAAACGTTTTGGTTAACTCTCGCGCCAAAACAACTTCTCGTTCAGGGCCAAGTACACTGAGCATATCTTGCAAGGAATCCGTAATACGATGCGGTGATTCATAAAAAATGCAGGTGCGCTCGGCTTTAGCGATTTCCAATAATTTGTCTTTGCGACCTTTACTTTTAGCAGGAAGAAAACCTTCAAAACTGAAACGATCCGATGGTAAGCCCGATGCGCTTAACGCCGTGATCACCGCACACGCTCCAGGAAGAGGAACAACTTTAACCCCCGCCTGACGACATTTGGTCACTAAATGATATCCTGGATCACTAATTAGGGGAGTGCCCGCATCCGACACTAGTGCGATCGATTCACCTGCAAGAACTTTTTCGACTAAAACTTGCGCTTTTTGCTGTTCATTATGATCATGTAAAGCATAGGTTTTGGTTGCAATACCAAAATGCGAAAGCAAACGGCCAGTATGCCTTGTATCTTCAGCGGCAATCAGGTCAACTTGATGTAATACGTCGAGCGATCGTTGAGTAATATCACCTAAATTGCCTATCGGCGTGGGAACAATATACAAGGCTGGGCTTTCTAAAAGAGCAGTTTTGTTATCTATCATTTGTTTACCGTCACTTGAGCGATTAATATAGAGTCAATCTTTCACATAAAGAATAGAACGCATGCAAATTATGAATCATAAGAGCTTCAGTGTATCACGCTTATTCACTTCTATCGCCTTGATGTTGTTGATCTCTGCGTGTTCTTCACTTACGTCAACCTCTGACAAAGTGGACATTACCGCGCCTCCTGCGCAAACATCTTTGGCTTATACTCAACAAGCTGAAGAACTCGATCCGTCTACCGAACAGACCGACTTACTGATCATGGCATTAAAAGCCTCAGTGGTAGAAAAGAACTACCCACAAGGGCAAACCTTATTAAATCGTCTTATCAAAATGCCAATGAACAATATGCAGCAAGCTGAGTGGCAAATGGCGCGCGCACAAATTACCGCCGCGACCGTAGACTCAGAAACCGCACTAAAGGGATTAAACTTCCAAGAGCAGTGGCAACTTGCTGATGTTCAATGGAGCAACTACCACCAGCAGCGCGCAAAATTGTTTGAAGATATCAACGACCACTTCAACGCTGATCGTGAATGGATTGCAGTCAAAGAATTCCAAACACCAAACCAACTGGAAGCGACCGATCAACGCATTTGGGAAAACCTAGAACAATATTCAGCCGATGAGATCGTACAACTGAAAGCACAACCAAGTGAAACCGAGCTACAAGGTTGGTTGTATGTTGCTATACAAATGAAAACCAAATTAAAAAATCCAGCGGGTCTTCAAACTGAATTGCAACAATGGTTCAGCAATAACATCAGCCACCCAATCGTGACCCACACGCCGGAAGATGTGCAAAAAATTCTAGATTTAGAAATCACAACGCCTAAAAATGTGGCCGTGCTTCTGCCTTTAAGCGGGAAATACGAAAAACCGGCGAAACTTATCCGTGACGGTTTCATTCATGCGATGACTAATGATGCGGATAAAGATCCGGCGTTTAAAATGACCATCTATGATACGTCTTCACAAAGTCTTCAAGACATCTACACCACACTGCAAACCAACGGTACTGATTTTATTGTCGGTCCATTGATTAAAGACAATGTGGAGCAATTACAAAGTATCAACGACGATACCATTCCAATGCTGGCACTTAACTTCCCTGACGATCTAGAGCAAAGTTCTCAAGTCTGTTACTTGACCTTATCGCCAGAGCAAGAAGGCGCTCAAGCGGCTAAGCATTTATTTAAATCAGGCTTTAAATATCCTCTGGTGCTCGCACCTAAAGGTACGCTAGGTGATCGTATTACCGAGGCGTTTACTGCGAAGTGGAACGAATTAAGTAACACGCCAGTGGCAAGCCAAGATTTTGGTAATCGAGCAGACCTACAAAAGAATGTGAAAAGTGCATTTGGTCTAACTGACAGCCAAGTTCGTATCAACCAAATCAAGCAAATTACCAATTTGGACTTAGAGACAGAAGCTCGTAGCCGCCGTGATATTGACTCCGTTTACATCATTGCTAATCGTTCAGAGTTAACCTTATTGAAGCCGTTTATTGAAGTTGCGATTAACCCTGATGCTCAGCCACCTAAGTTATTCTCAAACTCAAGCAGCAATAACGGCAAAGCTCGCGCATACCAAGATGTTGCAGGTATCGTGTACAGCGATATTCCAATGCTACTCGATAAAGACAGCAAAGCCATGAGAGAGTACAACGAATTATGGCCAAACAGCAGTAACACCGAAAAACGTCTGCACGCACTTGGTATGGATTCTTATAGTTTATTAGCGCAACTTCCAACCATGAAAGTGGTCCAAAGCTATAACTATCAGGGACAAACGGGCAAATTGAGCATTGATGACCAGTGCGTAGTACAACGAGAGTTAAGCTGGGCTGAGCATGAAGCTTTTCAGTCGTCAGGTTCAACACAAGACTAAACGAGACGTTGGTTCTCAATTTGAAACCTTGGCCTGCCAATATTTAACAGGCCAAGGGCTCAAACTTATCGATAAAAATGTCTCTTACCGTTTTGGTGAAATAGACTTAATCATGCAAGACCAGCAAGGCATCGTTTTTGTTGAAGTCAAATACCGCGCAAGCCAACACTATGGCCATGCCGCGGAAATGGTTACCTACAGCAAAAGTCAAAAGCTCATCAAAACAGCAATGGTTTGGCTTAAACGTCAGTCCCTTTCTATCGACAATACGTCATTTCGCTTTGATATCGTGGCGATTCATAATCACGGCCAAGATATTAATTGGATAAAGAACGCAATTACTCAAGGATAAATGATGCTAGAAAGCATTAACGATAGCTTCAAAGAAAGCATACAGATTCAAATTGCCGCAGCTGAATCACTCCCTGATGCCATTACTCATGCCGCGCAAATTTTGGTGAGTAGCCTATTAAATGGCAATAAAATTTTATGTTGTGGAAATGGTGGCTCGGCGGCAAATGCACAGCAATTTGTTTCGTGTCTAGTTAACCGCTTTGAAACCGAGAGACCGAGCTTTCCAGCTATGGCGCTGACCGCAGATACATCGACCTTGACGGCGATCGCCAATGATTACCAATACCAAGAAATCTTCTCTAAGCAAGTGCGAGCGTTTGGCCAAGCAGGGGATGTTCTCATTGCGATCTCTACCGCCGGCAACAGCAGTAATGTCATCAAAGCGGTTGAAGCTGCGGTTACTCGTGATATGACCATTATTGCACTTACTGGTAAAGATGGTGGCGAACTGGCAGGTTTATTAGGTGAATCCGATGTTGAAATTCGCATTCCCTCGCATCGTACTGCTCGCATTCATGAAGTTCACATGCTGACGTTACACTGTTTGTGCGATCTGATCGATCAAGTGATTTTCCCCTCACATGAAGGATAAACGTTGTGAAAAAAATTCTTCTTATTCTCGGACTCTCTAGTTTTTTTCTCGCCGGTTGTGCGGCAACACAACCTTCATCTAAAACCGCCCAACAGCAACAATGGCAAGCGAAAAACATCCAATCTAACGTCAATGCGTTAAATCAGGCACCACAATTTCGTGGCAAGATTCGCGTCACCTCTGAGATCATTGATGGCAATGTGCTGTTAATGGGCCAAGCTGTCGATGAAGATAATCGACAAATGGTGGAGTCCTATGTACAAGACCTGCAAGGCGTGAAAGATACTTATAATCAAATTCGAATCGGAAAACCAATTTCATTCGACCAAATTAGCTACGATATTTGGCTCACTACACGCGTGAAAAGCGCATTGTTATCGGATGAGCGCCTAGATAATTACAACATCAAAGTGGTCACTGAGAACAAAGAAGTATTTTTGATGGGTAAGATCACGACTGAAAAAGCTGAGATTGCCGCGGATATCGCAAGCCGTATTGATAAAGTATCAAAAGTGATCAAGGCGTTTACTTATACTTCAGAGCAAAAAGCAACGACTAAAGCGACCCAAGAGCCCAGTGACAATACCGCAGAGTTAAGCAGTAACCCCGATGACCAACCTGCTGTAGAAATCAACGATACAGGTGCACTTGAAGATCACCAAGTTCCAATTATGGAAGAATCTGTAACACCTATTGATGAAAGTGATGTGATGTAACTACCACGCCCAACAAGGTCTTCATATCCAATCCAAAGCAGAGCTCATGTAAAGGCTCTGCTTTTTTATGCTTCATCTCATGTAAACACTACCGCGCCATCGGTGTCGACCTGAACGGACACCTTTTGTCCAACCTCTAACAAATGGTTTGCTTGAGCCAGTAGGTGAATACTCTGCACATCAATCAAGTAACGACAGTGATCGCCCATAAATTGTTGCTCTATGACTTCAATATCGCTGTCTTCATCGGGGTGTAATATCACTTGCTGAGGACGCAATAAAACATCGCATGCTTGCCCGATTTTAACGTCCGATTGAGTCTGAATAGCTAAACAACCTAACACCGTATCGAATTGTTGCTCACCCGTTTTTTCCGCAGGCAAATAAGCTCCACCTCCCAGAAAATTGGCCACAAACTTACTCGAAGGTTGGTAATACAACTCTGCAGCGGTTCCAAATTGCTCGATAACACCTTTGTTCATTACCGCCATCTTATCGGAAAAAGCAAAGGCTTCTTCTCGCGAATGTGTGACAAAAATCGCCGTGACCCCCTGCTGCTTAAATATATGGCGAATATCTCGAATCAAACCATGTCTAACTTGAGTGTCGATATTTGAAAATGGTTCATCCAATAGCAATAAATCTGGCTGACAAGCTAACGACCGTGCGATCGCGACTCTTTGCTGTTGCCCACCGGAAAGTTGATGAGGGTAGCGCTCACCTAGCCCCGATAAATGAACGAGATCTAACATTTCTTGTACTATGTTAGCCTTTTCATTTGTGCTTTTATCACGCAATCCAAATGCGACATTTTCAGCCACAGTTAAATGTGGAAATAAGGCATAATCTTGAAAAATCAGGCCGATATTGCGTTTTTCTGGCGCAAGCCAATGTTCACCATCATCTAACGTTTGTCCATTCAAACGAATCTCGCCAGAAGCCAAAGGCAATAAACCAGCAATCGCTTTGAGTAATGTGGTTTTGCCGCAACCACTCGCGCCTAGTAAGCAAACAATTTCGCCCTGCTGAACTGATAAGCTCAATTTTTCTAATACGGAAGGTGATACCAAATTGGCTTTAGCCCCGTAATGATTCGGATAGCGGCAAGTCAAATTCTCAATGGACAACGCGACGTGGTTAATATCGACCAGGCTTGAGTCTACAGAGGTAGAATGAGTGAATGAAGATTGGAGTAACACCGACATTTAATGCACCTTTTCTAATGAGCGATTCACGAGAATAAGAGGAATTAAGCCCACTACAACCAACAAAATGGCGGGTAATGCGGCAAGCTCTAACTGCTGATCCGACACATAGTTATAAACATAGGTAGACAACGTTTCAAAATTAAACGGCCTAAGTAAAATTGAAGCATTCAGCTCTTTCATCGATTCAATAAACACAAGCAAGCCTGCCACTAAAGCCCCTCGAAATGATAAAGGTAAATGCACCCGCTTAAGCATTTGTGATGCGTTGCAACCCATGGTTCGAGCCGCCATATCTAAACTCGGTGGCACTTTCATCAAACTGCTCTCAACACTGCCTATCGCAACGGCTGAAAATCTTACGGTAAAAGCAAAAATAAGCGCAAACATACTTCCGGAAAAAATCAGACCGGGACGCTGCCACTCCATCAATTTCGCAACATCATTCACGCTATGATCTAAAAATAATAATGACGCCATGATCCCAATGGCTAACACGGTACCGGGCACAGCATAACCTAAAGAAGAAAGGCGCATAGGAGCAACACTCGAAGACTGAATATCCGACATATGTCCGTTCAAGCGTCGATAGAAGTTCACTAACAAGGCAACCACAATGCAAACCCCTGCCGCACCAAGAGAAACTTTGAGGCTATTCAAGGAATAAACCTGAAACTCTAATGTCCAACTCTGAGATAAATACCGGTAGGCGTAACTGCCCAACTGTGCAACAGGCAGGATAAAACCCACAATAACTAACCCCCAACACCAGCTCAAAGCCGCGTATTTTTTCCAGCCACGCAAGACATAGCGACTTTCCTCATGGCTAGAAAATTGTGCTTGGTAATGCTTTTGTTTTCTGCGGCTATAACGCTCAGCACTCAGTAGCAAAACAACAACAAGCAACATCATGGCCGAAATTTTAGCCGCAGCGGTTAAGTTAGAATATCCTAACCAAGTATCATAAACCGCCGTGGTTAATGTACTTACCGCAAAATAACTAACCGTACCGAAGTCGCCGAGCGTTTCCATAGCAACCAGTGACAAACCAACAGCGATAGTAGGACGAGCCAGTGGTAAAGAAACACGAATAAAACTTTGCCAAGGAGTGCAATTTAGTAAACGTGCCGATTGCAGTAGACTTCGACTTTGTTCCATAAACGCCGAACGCGCTAACAAATAGACGTAGGGATAAAGCACCAAAGATAAAATAACGGCGGCACCGGGCAAGGTTCTAAGGTCTGGAAACCAATAATCTTGAGGTGTCCAGGCAAAAAAGGCTCTTAACCAAATTTGAATCGGCCCAGCAAAGTCAAACCAGTCTGTATAAATATACCCAACAATATAACCAGGCATCGCAAGTGGCAGAACTAAAGCCCACTGAAGCCAACGCTCACTAGGTAAGCGACACATCGCCATAAACCAGGCTGCAGGAAGACCAAATAGCAAAGCAAGCAGAGCCGTACCAGCAACCAAAAGAAAGGTATTAAGCGTGTAAGTAGGCAGTACCGTGGAAAATAAGTGACTAAACAAATCATCACTTTTTCCAACGGCTATATAAAAAATCGCCAAAATCGGAGACAACAAAGCCAGTGCGGTTACCCAGCTACTGATCTTCCATGGCAAATAGGTTTCTTTCATCCCGTTAACTTACGTTCGTTTTGAGTTTTTTATAACGACAAAAGGGAAGCCGAAGCCTCCCTATCTCATGCGTGCTAAATTTGAATGCTATAAATCGAATTTAACTTCATCAAGGAGTTTTACCGCTTGTTCATGGTGAGCCGCAACCTCATCTAAAGATAAAGTATCCGCTTTATACTCGCCCCAAGATGCAACCAGTTTAGATGGAGCTACTCCCTCTTTCACTGGTGACTCAAAGTTATCCTCAGCATACATTTTTTGCGCCGTTTCACCAGATAAGAACTCCATCAACTTCAGAGCATTCTCTTTATTCGGGGCGTATTTTGCCATCGCCATGCCGCTGATATTGACGTGAGTACCAAAGGCTTCTTGACCTGGGAAGTTGATATACACAGCTTCAGCCCAAGGTTTCTGTTCTTTGTCATTGAGCATTTTGCCAAAGTAGTAACTGTTACCTAACGAGTAATCACATAGACCTTCTTTAATCGCTTGCACTTGGCCACGATCACTACCTTGAGGTTTACGCGCAAGATTCGCTTTTAAACCTTCAAGCCATTGCTTAGTCTCTGCTTCACCATGGTGAGCGATCATCGCAGACACCAAAGAAACGTTATAAGGATGTTTACCTGGACGAGTACAGATCTTCCCTTTGTATTCAGGCTTAGAGAGATCCATATAATCAAATGAAGCTGGCAGTTTACCAACACGATCTTTAGAGGAGTATACGGCACGCGCACGAGTAGTTACGCCAAACCACTCCCCTTCTTTATCTCTATATTGAGCTGGAATGTTATGATTAATGATGTCACTGTTCACAGCTTGAACCACATCTTTCTCGCTTAATTCAGATAGGCGACTAATATCAACGGTTAACACGACATCAGCTGGGCTGTATTCCCCTTCTTGCTTTAATTTTTCAGCAATGCCATCTTTAGCAAATTTCACATTCACTTTAATGCCAGTTTCTTTGGTAAATTCATTCAGCATTGGCTCAACCAAAAATGGTTGACGATAAGAATACACATTAACTTCTTCTGCTGAGAAAACGGTAGGGCTAAAAGAAGAAACTGCAACCACACTAGATAATAATAATTTTTTCATCAACTCATCCTTAACATGAATACAAATGATAATGGTTATCATAGGCGTGAATTATATAGATAAGATTGACCAACTCAACCGCTGAAAAGTCATAATGCGAAAAAAGCCCCACTCAATTGAGCAGGGCTTTGTAACAAAGTTTAACTAAGGCGTTATTTTGTTGAAGTAAATTCAGGATAAGCTGCAACACCACAATCGTGCATATCAACACCATCCATTTCTTCTTCTTCAGTAACACGGATACCCATCGTTGCTTTCAAAATAGCCCATACGACTAGGCTAGCAACAAATACCCATGCAAAGATAACAACAGCACCGTAGATTTGAGCACCAAATGATGCACCGTCATTGCTAAATGGCACCATCAGAAGACCGAAGATACCACAAACGCCGTGTACAGACAGTGCACCAACTGGATCATCGATTTTAACTTTATCGAAGAACAAGATGCTGAAGATAACAAGCACACCGGCAATCGCGCCAATCACAACCGACATTACTGGTGATGGTGATGCTGGGTCAGCAGTAATCGCAACTAAACCAGCCAATGCACCGTTAAGAATCATAGTAAGGTCTGCTTTACCCCAAATTAGCTTAACAGCAATAAGAGCTGCAACCGCACCCGCTGCTGCAGCTGCGTTGGTATTTAGATAAACCATACCAACAGCCGTGGCATCATCAGCTGAAGAAAGCGCCAATTGAGAACCACCGTTAAAACCGAACCAACCGAACCATAGGATAAATGTACCTAATGTTGCCAGTGGCATGTTCGAACCTTGAATCGGATGAACCTCACCATTTTTACCGTATTTACCTTTACGCGCACCAAGAAGTAACACGCCAGCCAATGCTGCAGCAGCACCTGCTAAGTGCACAATACCTGAGCCTGCAAAATCACTGAATCCAGCTGCAGATAGGAAACCACCACCCCAGGTCCAATAACCTTCAATTGGGTAAATAAAGCCAGTTAATACAACGCTGAAGACCAAGAAAGCTGATAATTTCATACGTTCAGCAACGGCACCAGATACCACTGACATAGCTGTTGCAACAAATACCACCTGGAAGAAGAAATCAGAACCTAGTGAATGGCCAGCATCATCGGCTTGCGTACCAATTAAGCCACCAAATGATGGGAAAATCCCTCCCTCAGCATTACCTACGTACATGATGTTATAACCCACCAATAAGAACATGGTGCAAGCAATACCAAATAGAACAAAGTTTTTAGTCAAAATTTCAGTGGTATTTTTAGAGCGAACTAAGCCCGCTTCCAACATGGCAAAGCCAGCGGCCATCCACATTACTAACGCACCAGATATCAGTAGAAAAAATGTATCTAATGCGTATTTCATTTCTGTCATTTCCATAACGTAATTCTCCAGTCCTTTAATCCTTTAAAGCGCTTCATCATCCATTTCACCCGTACGGATACGGACTGCATGCTGAAGGTCAAATACGAAAATTTTACCGTCACCAATTTTCCCAGTTTGTGCCGCTTTCATTATCGCTTCAATCACACGATCAACATTATCACTCTGCGTGGCAATTTCGACTTTTACCTTAGGCAAAAAGTCAACTTGATACTCAGCACCGCGATAAAGCTCAGTATGACCTTTCTGACGACCAAAGCCTTTAACTTCAGAAACGGTCATACCTTCGATACCTACATCCGCTAGAGCTTCACGAACATCGTCTAATTTAAATGGTTTAATAATTGCACTAATTAATTTCATTGCATTCCCTCGTCATGATGCATTCTTTCAACGATTAATATGCAATCAAGTTACGTGCCAAGTTTTTAAGTTAATGAAATAAAATAAATTTTACTGATAAAGGTAATAGCAGAGACCTCTTATGCACCAGGACAGTGCAAAGAGATCACTAAGAAAAGGCAAAGCTGTTTAAATAATATTATTAATCAATGAATGCACGCCAAGAATGCAAAACTTGTTCAAAATCTTCCACACCGCACCAAGATTCACTCTCTTCATCGTAGGCAGAAAGATCATCATATAAGTCTTCATCCTCTAAACTTAACAGATGGTTAGCAGTAATATGCACTTCATTCTGTTCAATAAAAAGACTCCACTCTCGCCCTAACAAACGCCATTCTTGCAGGTTTTCTTTCTGCGCACCAATTTGTTGCATAAGCTGCTCAAGTTTTACCAGATCAGAACCTAACTCTTCTAACAGCCAATGACCAATCGCTTCATGCCCAGAAGAAAACACAACATGATAACTACCATCTAAGGTATTTTTCTTAAATTGAAAATCCATAAATGTCTTATTTTTCTTTATTAGATATGGGTAAGTTTACTTGCTAAACAAAGTAATTGCGATGTGCCGTAAACAAGCAATGAGGACTAGCTCGATCACACTCGCTTTGGAGACTAACTCCGTTTAGTCATTTAATTGCATAAATATAAAGGCAATGGCCATAGAATGACTTGCGCTATGCTTCATTTTCTACAGACGAAAAAAAACCTGATTCTTTCGAATCAGGTCTCTTAAAATAAGTGGCGGAGCGGACGGGACTCGAACCCGCGACCCCCGGCGTGACAGGCCGGTATTCTAACCAACTGAACTACCGCTCCGCAGCGTCTATTCAGTAATAGATATTCAAAGCCTGGCGATGTCCTACTCTCACATGGGGAAACCCCACACTACCATCGGCGCTACTTTGTTTCACTTCTGAGTTCGGCATGGAATCAGGTGGGTCCAAAGCGCTATGGTCGCCAAGCAAATTCTTTATGTTAATCGCCGATAGGCGCTTAACTTAATTCGGAAAGCTGTTTGCTATCTCTAGCTAAAGTCTCATCACTCATTCAAGTGCTTATCTGTATTCTTTTGAGTCCATCAAAACCCTTTAGGTGTTGTATGGTTAAGCCTCACGGGCAATTAGTATTGGTTAGCTCAACGCCTCGCAGCGCTTACACACCCAACCTATCAACGTCGTAGTCTCCGACAACCCTTTAGGACGCTTAAAGCGCCAGGGAAGACTCATCTCAGGGCTCGCTTCGTGCTTAGATGCTTTCAGCACTTATCGATTCCGAACTTAGCTACCGGGCAATGCCATTGGCATGACAACCCGAACACCAGAGGTTCGTCCACTCCGGTCCTCTCGTACTAGGAGCAGCCCCCTTCAATCTTCCAACGCCCACGGCAGATAGGGACCGAACTGTCTCACGACGTTCTAAACCCAGCTCGCGTACCACTTTAAATGGCGAACAGCCATACCCTTGGGACCGACTTCAGCCCCAGGATGTGATGAGCCGACATCGAGGTGCCAAACACCGCCGTCGATATGAACTCTTGGGCGGTATCAGCCTGTTATCCCCGGAGTACCTTTTATCCGTTGAGCGATGGCCCTTCCATTCAGAACCACCGGATCACTATGACCTGCTTTCGCACCTGCTCGAATTGTCATTCTCGCAGTCAAGCGGGCTTATGCCATTGCACTAACCACACGATGTCCAACCGTGTTTAGCCCACCTTCGTGCTCCTCCGTTACTCTTTGGGAGGAGACCGCCCCAGTCAAACTACCCACCAGGCACTGTCCTCACCCCGGATAACGGGGCTAAGTTAGAACATCAACACTACAAGGGTGGTATTTCAAGGACGACTCCACAACCACTGGCGTGATTGCTTCAAAGTCTCCCACCTATCCTACACATGTAGGGTCAATGTTCAGTGCCAAGCTGTAGTAAAGGTTCACGGGGTCTTTCCGTCTAGCCGCGGGTACACTGCATCTTCACAGCGATTTCAATTTCACTGAGTCTCGGGTGGAGACAGCGTGGCCATCATTACGCCATTCGTGCAGGTCGGAACTTACCCGACAAGGAATTTCGCTACCTTAGGACCGTTATAGTTACGGCCGCCGTTTACCGGGGCTTCGATCAAGAGCTTCTCCGAAGATAACCCCATCAATTAACCTTCCGGCACCGGGCAGGCGTCACACCGTATACGTCATCTTACGATTTTGCACAGTGCTGTGTTTTTAATAAACAGTTGCAGCCACCTGGTATCTGCGACTCCCGGCAGCTTAGAGAGCAAGTCTCATCACCGCTAGGAGCGTACCTTCTCCCGAAGTTACGGTACCATTTTGCCTAGTTCCTTCACCCGAGTTCTCTCAAGCGCCTTGGTATTCTCTACCCGACCACCTGTGTCGGTTTGGGGTACGATTCCTTACAAACTGAAGCTTAGAGGCTTTTCCTGGAAGCATGGCATCAATGACTTCACGCCCTTGGGCGCTCGACGTCGTGTCTCGGCCTTAAGATTTCCCGGATTTACCTAAGAAATCAGCCTACGCACTTGAACCTGGACAACCATCGCCAGGCCCACCTAGCCTTCTCCGTCCCCCCATCGCATTTGTAAGAAGTACGGGAATATTAACCCGTTTCCCATCGACTACGCCTTTCGGCCTCGCCTTAGGGGTCGACTTACCCTGCCCCGATTAACGTTGGACAGGAACCCTTGGTCTTCCGGCGAGGGAGTTTTTCACTCCCTTTATCGTTACTCATGTCAGCATTCGCACTTCTGATACCTCCAGCAAACTTCTCAGTTCACCTTCAACGGCTTACAGAACGCTCCCCTACCCAGCATACTAAAGTATGCTGCCGCAGCTTCGGTGTATAGCTTAGCCCCGTTACATCTTCCGCGCAGGCCGACTCGACCAGTGAGCTATTACGCTTTCTTTAAATGATGGCTGCTTCTAAGCCAACATCCTGGCTGTCTGAGCCTTCCCACATCGTTTCCCACTTAGCTATACTTTGGGACCTTAGCTGGCGGTCTGGGTTGTTTCCCTCTCCACGACGGACGTTAGCACCCGCCGTGTGTCTCCCGGATAGTACTTACTGGTATTCGGAGTTTGCAAAGGGTTGGTAAGTCGGGATGACCCCCTAGCCTTAACAGTGCTCTACCCCCAGTAGTATTCGTCCGAGGCGCTACCTAAATAGCTTTCGGGGAGAACCAGCTATCTCCAGGTTTGATTGGCCTTTCACCCCTAGCCACAAGTCATCCGCTAATTTTTCAACATTAGTCGGTTCGGTCCTCCAGTTGATGTTACTCAACCTTCAACCTGCCCATGGCTAGATCACCTGGTTTCGGGTCTATACCTAGCAACTCGACGCCCAGTTAAGACTCGGTTTCCCTACGGCTCCCCTATACGGTTAACCTTGCTACTAAATATAAGTCGCTGACCCATTATACAAAAGGTACGCAGTCACACCACGAAGGTGCTCCTACTGCTTGTACGTACACGGTTTCAGGTTCTATTTCACTCCCCTCACAGGGGTTCTTTTCGCCTTTCCCTCACGGTACTGGTTCACTATCGGTCAGTCAGGAGTATTTAGCCTTGGAGGATGGTCCCCCCATGTTCAGACAGGATATCACGTGTCCCGCCTTACTCGATTTCACTTAGTATACGTTGTCGGTTACGGGGCTATCACCCTGTATCGCGGCACTTTCCAGAGCCTTCACCTGACGCATATAAAGCTTAAGGGCTAATCCAATTTCGCTCGCCGCTACTTTCGGAATCTCGGTTGATTTCTCTTCCTTCGGGTACTTAGATGTTTCAGTTCCCCGAGTTCGCCTCTTAACACTATGTATTCATGTTAAGATACATGCTTATGCATGTGGGTTTCCCCATTCGGAAATCGTAGACTCAAGTGGCTGTTACTGCCTAATCTACGCTTATCGCAAGTTACTACGTCCTTCATCGCCTCTGACTGCCTAGGCATCCACCGTGTACGCTTATTCACTTAACCATACAACCCAAAAGGGTCTTTATGTATGTTCAACTAAATAAGGTTTTAGTTTTTGATGATTAAGAGGGTTAATCTTAGTCATCGTTGCCGGACTCAATAGAACAAACAATGAATTGTTTGTTTGAATACAAGACACTTGAATGTGTGTTGTGTGTTTATCTTAAAGATAAACATTGAGAACTTTTATTTGATAAAACATAAAATGTTTTATCAGTCAGCTTTCCAAATTGTTAAAGAGCAAAGAGTTTGTTATTACAAACCACTTTTTAAAGACTTTCATCGTCACTAAACCCCATCCAACAATAAAGATTGGATGCGATGCATCGTAAAAGTATTTAAAGAGTGGTGGGCGATACCGGGCTCGAACCAGTGACCCCCTGCTTGTAAGGCAGGTGCTCTCCCAACTGAGCTAATCGCCCATAATTTCTCTTACCTAAAGTAAGCATTCCTATGGAAGGAATGGTGGGTCGTGCAGGATTCGAACCTGCGACCAATTGATTAAAAGTCAACTGCTCTACCAACTGAGCTAACGACCCCTTTTATTCTCAAAGGAGAATGGTATCCCGTAGGGGAGTCGAACCCCTGTTACCGCCGTGAAAGGGCGGTGTCCTAGGCCTCTAGACGAACGGGACACAGGATTGAAAGCATTGGGATGCTTTCTTATAAACTCTTCTATATAAACCTAATCAATCTGTGTGAACACTCATCAATGCACAATCTTTACGTAAGGAGGTGATCCAGCCCCAGGTTCCCCTAGGGCTACCTTGTTACGACTTCACCCCAGTCATGAACCACAAAGTGGTAAGCGTCCTCCCGAAGGTTAAACTACCTACTTCTTTTGCAGCCCACTCCCATGGTGTGACGGGCGGTGTGTACAAGGCCCGGGAACGTATTCACCGTAGCATTCTGATCTACGATTACTAGCGATTCCGACTTCATGGAGTCGAGTTGCAGACTCCAATCCGGACTACGACGCACTTTTTGGGATTCGCTTACTCTCGCAAGTTCGCTGCCCTCTGTATGCGCCATTGTAGCACGTGTGTAGCCCTACTCGTAAGGGCCATGATGACTTGACGTCGTCCCCACCTTCCTCCGGTTTATCACCGGCAGTCTCCCTGGAGTTCCCACCCGAAGTGCTGGCAAACAAGGATAAGGGTTGCGCTCGTTGCGGGACTTAACCCAACATTTCACAACACGAGCTGACGACAGCCATGCAGCACCTGTCTCAGAGTTCCCGAAGGCACACCTGTATCTCTACTGGCTTCTCTGGATGTCAAGAGTAGGTAAGGTTCTTCGCGTTGCATCGAATTAAACCACATGCTCCACCGCTTGTGCGGGCCCCCGTCAATTCATTTGAGTTTTAATCTTGCGACCGTACTCCCCAGGCGGTCTACTTAACGCGTTAGCTCCGAAAGCCACGGCTCAAGGCCACAACCTCCAAGTAGACATCGTTTACGGCGTGGACTACCAGGGTATCTAATCCTGTTTGCTCCCCACGCTTTCGCATCTGAGTGTCAGTATCTGTCCAGGGGGCCGCCTTCGCCACTGGTATTCCTTCAGATCTCTACGCATTTCACCGCTACACCTGAAATTCTACCCCCCTCTACAGTACTCTAGTTTGCCAGTTTCAAATGACCTTCCGAGGTTGAGCCCCGGGCTTTCACATCTGACTTAACAAACCACCTGCATGCGCTTTACGCCCAGTAATTCCGATTAACGCTCGCACCCTCCGTATTACCGCGGCTGCTGGCACGGAGTTAGCCGGTGCTTCTTCTGTTGCTAACGTCAAACGATAAGAGTATTAATCTTACCGCCTTCCTCACAACTGAAAGTACTTTACAACCCGAAGGCCTTCTTCATACACGCGGCATGGCTGCATCAGGCTTTCGCCCATTGTGCAATATTCCCCACTGCTGCCTCCCGTAGGAGTCTGGGCCGTGTCTCAGTCCCAGTGTGGCTGATCATCCTCTCAGACCAGCTAGGGATCGTCGCCTTGGTGAGCCCTTACCTCACCAACTAGCTAATCCCACATAGGCGTATCCAATAGCGCAAGGCCCGAAGGTCCCCTGCTTTGCTCCGAAGAGGTCATGCGGTATTAGCCATCGTTTCCAATGGTTATCCCCCTCTACTGGGCAACTTCCTATGCATTACTCACCCGTCCGCCGCTCGTCAGCGAGAAAGCAAGCTTTCTCCTGTTACCGCTCGACTTGCATGTGTTAGGCCTGCCGCCAGCGTTCAATCTGAGCCATGATCAAACTCTTCAATTTAAGATTTTGTTCGGCTCAATGAATAACTGATTACATACACCTTACTTTTAAAATAAAAAGCTTAGTAATGTTGAATTGACTGTGCCAAGTTAAAAACTTGATTGGTCACTCAGTTCATTGAAACCAATGTGATACCGAAGTATCTCTATTTGATTATCATCAACGAGTGCCCACACAGATTGATAGGTTTAAATTGTTAAAGAGCTTTGCTTTCAATGGCTTGACTAGGTCTCGCCCAAGCAGGATGCGTATAATACGCTTCCAAAATTTAAAGTCAAGATAATATTTTCATTAAAAACATTATTTTGACTTCACTCTTTTAGAGTGAAAATAAAAACCCGTATTTATATGGGTTTTTACTAGAAATCAAAGCCTGGCGATGTCCTACTCTCACATGGGGAAACCCCACACTACCATCGGCGCTACTTTGTTTCACTTCTGAGTTCGGCATGGAATCAGGTGGGTCCAAAGCGCTATGGTCGCCAAGCAAATTCTTTTGTTAATCGCCGTTAGGCGCTTAACTTAATTCGGAAAGCTGTTTGCTATCTCTAGCTAAAGTCTCATCACTCATTCAAGTGCTTATCTGTATTCTTTTGAGTCCATCAAAACCCTTTAGGTGTTGTATGGTTAAGCCTCACGGGCAATTAGTATTGGTTAGCTCAACGCCTCGCAGCGCTTACACACCCAACCTATCAACGTCGTAGTCTCCGACAACCCTTTAGGACGCTTAAAGCGCCAGGGAAGACTCATCTCAGGGCTCGCTTCGTGCTTAGATGCTTTCAGCACTTATCGATTCCGAACTTAGCTACCGGGCAATGCCATTGGCATGACAACCCGAACACCAGAGGTTCGTCCACTCCGGTCCTCTCGTACTAGGAGCAGCCCCCTTCAATCTTCCAACGCCCACGGCAGATAGGGACCGAACTGTCTCACGACGTTCTAAACCCAGCTCGCGTACCACTTTAAATGGCGAACAGCCATACCCTTGGGACCGACTTCAGCCCCAGGATGTGATGAGCCGACATCGAGGTGCCAAACACCGCCGTCGATATGAACTCTTGGGCGGTATCAGCCTGTTATCCCCGGAGTACCTTTTATCCGTTGAGCGATGGCCCTTCCATTCAGAACCACCGGATCACTATGACCTGCTTTCGCACCTGCTCGAATTGTCATTCTCGCAGTCAAGCGGGCTTATGCCATTGCACTAACCACACGATGTCCAACCGTGTTTAGCCCACCTTCGTGCTCCTCCGTTACTCTTTGGGAGGAGACCGCCCCAGTCAAACTACCCACCAGGCACTGTCCTCACCCCGGATAACGGGGCTAAGTTAGAACATCAACACTACAAGGGTGGTATTTCAAGGACGACTCCACAACCACTGGCGTGATTGCTTCAAAGTCTCCCACCTATCCTACACATGTAGGGTCAATGTTCAGTGCCAAGCTGTAGTAAAGGTTCACGGGGTCTTTCCGTCTAGCCGCGGGTACACTGCATCTTCACAGCGATTTCAATTTCACTGAGTCTCGGGTGGAGACAGCGTGGCCATCATTACGCCATTCGTGCAGGTCGGAACTTACCCGACAAGGAATTTCGCTACCTTAGGACCGTTATAGTTACGGCCGCCGTTTACCGGGGCTTCGATCAAGAGCTTCTCCGAAGATAACCCCATCAATTAACCTTCCGGCACCGGGCAGGCGTCACACCGTATACGTCATCTTACGATTTTGCACAGTGCTGTGTTTTTAATAAACAGTTGCAGCCACCTGGTATCTGCGACTCCCGGCAGCTTAGAGAGCAAGTCTCATCACCGCTAGGAGCGTACCTTCTCCCGAAGTTACGGTACCATTTTGCCTAGTTCCTTCACCCGAGTTCTCTCAAGCGCCTTGGTATTCTCTACCCGACCACCTGTGTCGGTTTGGGGTACGATTCCTTACAAACTGAAGCTTAGAGGCTTTTCCTGGAAGCATGGCATCAATGACTTCACGCCCTTGGGCGCTCGACGTCGTGTCTCGGCCTTAAGATTTCCCGGATTTACCTAAGAAATCAGCCTACGCACTTGAACCTGGACAACCATCGCCAGGCCCACCTAGCCTTCTCCGTCCCCCCATCGCATTTGTAAGAAGTACGGGAATATTAACCCGTTTCCCATCGACTACGCCTTTCGGCCTCGCCTTAGGGGTCGACTTACCCTGCCCCGATTAACGTTGGACAGGAACCCTTGGTCTTCCGGCGAGGGAGTTTTTCACTCCCTTTATCGTTACTCATGTCAGCATTCGCACTTCTGATACCTCCAGCAAACTTCTCAGTTCACCTTCAACGGCTTACAGAACGCTCCCCTACCCAGCATACTAAAGTATGCTGCCGCAGCTTCGGTGTATAGCTTAGCCCCGTTACATCTTCCGCGCAGGCCGACTCGACCAGTGAGCTATTACGCTTTCTTTAAATGATGGCTGCTTCTAAGCCAACATCCTGGCTGTCTGAGCCTTCCCACATCGTTTCCCACTTAGCTATACTTTGGGACCTTAGCTGGCGGTCTGGGTTGTTTCCCTCTCCACGACGGACGTTAGCACCCGCCGTGTGTCTCCCGGATAGTACTTACTGGTATTCGGAGTTTGCAAAGGGTTGGTAAGTCGGGATGACCCCCTAGCCTTAACAGTGCTCTACCCCCAGTAGTATTCGTCCGAGGCGCTACCTAAATAGCTTTCGGGGAGAACCAGCTATCTCCAGGTTTGATTGGCCTTTCACCCCTAGCCACAAGTCATCCGCTAATTTTTCAACATTAGTCGGTTCGGTCCTCCAGTTGATGTTACTCAACCTTCAACCTGCCCATGGCTAGATCACCTGGTTTCGGGTCTATACCTAGCAACTCGACGCCCAGTTAAGACTCGGTTTCCCTACGGCTCCCCTATACGGTTAACCTTGCTACTAAATATAAGTCGCTGACCCATTATACAAAAGGTACGCAGTCACACCACGAAGGTGCTCCTACTGCTTGTACGTACACGGTTTCAGGTTCTATTTCACTCCCCTCACAGGGGTTCTTTTCGCCTTTCCCTCACGGTACTGGTTCACTATCGGTCAGTCAGGAGTATTTAGCCTTGGAGGATGGTCCCCCCATGTTCAGACAGGATATCACGTGTCCCGCCTTACTCGATTTCACTTAGTATACGTTGTCGGTTACGGGGCTATCACCCTGTATCGCGGCACTTTCCAGAGCCTTCACCTGACGCATATAAAGCTTAAGGGCTAATCCAATTTCGCTCGCCGCTACTTTCGGAATCTCGGTTGATTTCTCTTCCTTCGGGTACTTAGATGTTTCAGTTCCCCGAGTTCGCCTCTTAACACTATGTATTCATGTTAAGATACATGCTTATGCATGTGGGTTTCCCCATTCGGAAATCGTAGACTCAAGTGGCTGTTACTGCCTAATCTACGCTTATCGCAAGTTACTACGTCCTTCATCGCCTCTGACTGCCTAGGCATCCACCGTGTACGCTTATTCACTTAACCATACAACCCAAAAGGGTCTTATGTATGTTCAACTAAATAAGGTTTTAGTTTTTGATGATTAAGAGGGTTAGTCTTAGTCATCGTTGCCGGACTCAATAGAACAAACAATGAATTGTTTGTTTGAATACAAGACACTTGAATGTGTGTTGTGTGTTTATCTTAAAGATAAACATTGAGAACTTTTACGATAACAACAATCGTTGTTATCAGTCAGCTTTCCAAATTGTTAAAGAGCAAGTTAAGTCTTTCGAATTAACCATTTTTAAATATTTTCACTGAAAACACTTAAAGATGGTGGAGCTATGCGGGATCGAACCGCAGACCTCCTCGCTGCCAGCGAGGCGCTCTCCCAGCTGAGCTATAGCCCCAACTTCAATTCTTAACTTATAAACCTAATCAATCTGTGTGAACACTCATCAATGCACAATCTTTACGTAAGGAGGTGATCCAGCCCCAGGTTCCCCTAGGGCTACCTTGTTACGACTTCACCCCAGTCATGAACCACAAAGTGGTAAGCGTCCTCCCGAAGGTTAAACTACCTACTTCTTTTGCAGCCCACTCCCATGGTGTGACGGGCGGTGTGTACAAGGCCCGGGAACGTATTCACCGTAGCATTCTGATCTACGATTACTAGCGATTCCGACTTCATGGAGTCGAGTTGCAGACTCCAATCCGGACTACGACGCACTTTTTGGGATTCGCTTACTCTCGCAAGTTCGCTGCCCTCTGTATGCGCCATTGTAGCACGTGTGTAGCCCTACTCGTAAGGGCCATGATGACTTGACGTCGTCCCCACCTTCCTCCGGTTTATCACCGGCAGTCTCCCTGGAGTTCCCACCCGAAGTGCTGGCAAACAAGGATAAGGGTTGCGCTCGTTGCGGGACTTAACCCAACATTTCACAACACGAGCTGACGACAGCCATGCAGCACCTGTCTCAGAGTTCCCGAAGGCACACCTGTATCTCTACTGGCTTCTCTGGATGTCAAGAGTAGGTAAGGTTCTTCGCGTTGCATCGAATTAAACCACATGCTCCACCGCTTGTGCGGGCCCCCGTCAATTCATTTGAGTTTTAATCTTGCGACCGTACTCCCCAGGCGGTCTACTTAACGCGTTAGCTCCGAAAGCCACGGCTCAAGGCCACAACCTCCAAGTAGACATCGTTTACGGCGTGGACTACCAGGGTATCTAATCCTGTTTGCTCCCCACGCTTTCGCATCTGAGTGTCAGTATCTGTCCAGGGGGCCGCCTTCGCCACTGGTATTCCTTCAGATCTCTACGCATTTCACCGCTACACCTGAAATTCTACCCCCCTCTACAGTACTCTAGTTTGCCAGTTTCAAATGACCTTCCGAGGTTGAGCCCCGGGCTTTCACATCTGACTTAACAAACCACCTGCATGCGCTTTACGCCCAGTAATTCCGATTAACGCTCGCACCCTCCGTATTACCGCGGCTGCTGGCACGGAGTTAGCCGGTGCTTCTTCTGTTGCTAACGTCAAACGATAAGAGTATTAATCTTACCGCCTTCCTCACAACTGAAAGTACTTTACAACCCGAAGGCCTTCTTCATACACGCGGCATGGCTGCATCAGGCTTTCGCCCATTGTGCAATATTCCCCA
This sequence comes from Vibrio gangliei, assembly GCF_026001925.1. Classification (NCBI taxonomy): domain Bacteria; kingdom Pseudomonadati; phylum Pseudomonadota; class Gammaproteobacteria; order Vibrionales; family Vibrionaceae; genus Vibrio; species Vibrio gangliei. Next base: position 2,298,842 of record NZ_AP021869.1, read on the forward strand.
CTGCTGCCTCCCGTAGGAGTCTGGGCCGTGTCTCAGTCCCAGTGTGGCTGATCATCCTCTCAGACCAGCTAGGGATCGTCGCCTTGGTGAGCCCTTACCTCACCAACTAGCTAATCCCACATAGGCGTATCCAATAGCGCAAGGCCCGAAGGTCCCCTGCTTTGCTCCGAAGAGGTCATGCGGTATTAGCCATCGTTTCCAATGGTTATCCCCCTCTACTGGGCAACTTCCTATGCATTACTCACCCGTCCGCCGCTCGTCAGCGAGAAAGCAAGCTTTCTCCTGTTACCGCTCGACTTGCATGTGTTAGGCCTGCCGCCAGCGTTCAATCTGAGCCATGATCAAACTCTTCAATTTAAGATTTTGTTCGGCTCAATGAATAACTGATTACATACACCTTACTTTTAAAATAAAAAGCTTAGTAATGTTGAATTGACTGTGCCAAGTTAAAAACTTGATTGGTCACTCAGTTCATTGAAACCAATGTGATACCGAAGTATCTCTATTTGATTATCATCAACGAGTGCCCACACAGATTGATAGGTTTAAATTGTTAAAGAGCGTTGTTCTTATTGAGATCACTTAGCGCATCTCGTTGAACAGGGCGGCCATTTTAGCGATTTAAAAGTTCGTGTCAAACACTTTTTAAAACTTTTTTCGCTTTCTTTCTAAATCATCATGCGATTATGAAAGAGGCCTTTCACTGTCGTTTCGTTGCCTTGTGAGCCCCGCCGTGTCAGTGAGGACGCATTATAGAGATCCGAATCACATTGGCAAGCGCTTTTTAGAAAAAATTTGAAAAATAAAGGTTACATGTTCAATTTCCACCCAACCAGTTATTTATACCTATTTACTCAAGTTATAAACACAAGTTATCCACAGAATTATTCTTTTCTACCTTAACTTTCACCTATAAAAAAGAAGATAGCCCGAAAGCCATCTTCTTTTATAAAGCATAATAAAGAGAGTTGATTTAAATAATCTTACTTTTATATGCCTGACCCATCTTTCTGCGCATCAGGGTCATCTTCATGCAAACCGCATTCTCGCTTTAAGCCAAAAAAGCGCGTTTCCTCTTCAGACATACCAGGCTCCCACTTTCTCGTGGTGTGAGTATCCCCTACTGATAAGTAACCTTCTTCCCATAATGGATGGTAAGACAAACCATGCTTTTGCAAATAGTCATAAATGTCTTTGTTGCTCCAATCAATAATAGGTAGAAATTTGAATACACCATTTTGGATCGCAAGAATAGGCAAGTGATTACGCGAACTGGATTGTTCGCGACGTAAACCAGAAAACCAAGTTGAAACCTTGAGCTCCTGTAGTGCTCGACGCATAGGTTCCACTTTATTTATCTTGTTATACTTTTCTATTCCTTCGACGCCTTGTTCCCACAACTTACCATAAAGGGCTTCTTGCCAGTTTGGGCTTTGCTCTGCACGGAACACTTTTAGGTTAAGGTTCAACTTTTTAGTCAGCTCATCAATAAAGCGGTATGTCTCTGGAAACAAATACCCAGTATCGGTCAAGATAACCGGTATATCCGCTTTTTCTTGCGTGACTAAATGCAGCATTACCGCAGCTTGAATACCAAAACTGGATGAAACCGCAAATTCACCCTGTAAGTTATCGAGCGCCCAACGTACTCTTTGTTGGGCGGAAAGCTTCTCTAACTGCTCATTAATCTCAGCGAGCTTTAAACTTTGCTCTACTTTATTAAGAGAAAGCAGCTCTTCTAACTGATTAACTTGTTTTATGTCATTAAGCATGGAAGTCCCTCTTAGAGATCACGACCTCATCAATAATGCCAACACGAATCACAAAATCCCCGAACGCTTCATTTTCATTACGCTCTTGAGCCCAACGACCGACTAGTTCATCAATGTCCGTTAAGATTTGTTTATCCGTAATGTTCTCTTTATACATTTTAGGCACACGAGTACCACTGCGGTTACCGCCTAAGTGCAAGTTATAACGACCCGGCGCTTTGCCGACTAAGCCAATCTCAGCCAACATTGCTCGCCCGCAGCCGTTGGGGCAGCCTGTTACACGTAATATAATGTTTTCTTCTTTAGGTAACTGATGTTTTGCTAAAATGCTTTCCACCTCGGTAACAAAAGAAGGAAGAAAACGTTCTGCTTCAGCCATTGCTAGTGGGCAAGTAGGAAATGCCACACATGCCATCGAGTTTTTACGCTGCTCACTAATAGAAACATCCATTAGACCATGCGCGACAGCAATACTTTCTATCAGGTCTTTGTCATCTGCAGATACACCCGCCACAATTAGATTTTGGTTTGCTGTAATACGGAAGTCACCTTTATGGACTTTCGCCAGTTCAGCCATACCAGTCTTAAGTGGTTTTCCAGGGTAGTCTAAAATACGACCATTCTCTATAAATAGAGACAAGTAATGTTTACCGTCAATACCTTCTGACCAACCAATGCGATCACCACGCTCAGTAAATTCATAAAGTCGACTTGGTGCAAATTGACTCCCAGCGCGTTTTTCAACTTCCGCTTTAAATACATCAATACCAACACGGTCTAACGTATATTTTGTTTTAGCATTTTTACGGTTAGAACGGTTACCCCAATCACGTTGCGTTGTTACTACAGCTTCAGCAAACGCTAAAGTTTGATCAACAGGAATAAAGCCAAAATCATCTGCACGACGAGGATAGGTAGAAGTATCCCCATGGGTCATAGCAAGACCACCGCCTACTAAAACGTTAAAGCCAATTAACTTACCGTTTTCTTCAATTGCCACAAAGTTCAAATCATTAGCATGAACATCGACATCATTCAGCGGTGGAATCGCAATAGTGGTTTTAAATTTTCGTGGTAAGTAGGTGCGGCCTAAAATAGGCTCTTCTTCTTGAACGGTACTATCGATTTTTTCCGCATCCAACCAAACTTCCGCATAGCCTCGAGCATGCGGTAAAAAGTGTTCACTGATCTTCTTTGACCATTCATACGCTTCTTGGTGTACTTCAGATTGATATGGGTTCGCCGTACATAGTACATTTCGATTCATATCTGCAGCGGTACCAATCGAGTCAATACCAATCGAGTTAAGCGCTTTATGAACCTTCTTAATATTAGGCTTTAAAATACCGTGATATTGAAAGGTTTGACGCGTCGTTAAGCGAATACTGCCATATAAAGTATGCTCATCCGCCCACTTATCGACACCAAGCCATTGGGTTGGAGTGATAACACCAGCTGGTAAGCGCGCACGAAGCATCAAAGTATGTAGCGGCTCAAGTTTTTGCTTGGCTCGCTCAGCACGAAGGTCACGATCATCTTGTAAGTACATCCCGTGAAAACGAATCAGTGTGAAATTGTCACCCGTCACTGCTCCGGTAATTGGGTTTTGTAGATCTTCTGCAATCGAACCACGTAAAAAATTACTTTCAGCTTTTAAACGCTCACCATCAGAAAGTGGACCTAATACTTCACCTAATACAACTTGTTCTTTCGTGCTCATTAGTACACATCCCTTTGATAACGTTTTGCTTTACGTAGGTCATTAATAAATGCTTCGGCTTGTTCTTGACCTAATTGACCTTGCTCTTTGGCAACTTGAATTAATGCGTTATGGACATCTTTTGCCATGCGATTGGCGTCACCACAAATATAAATGTAGGCACCTTGCTGTAACCATTGCCATACTTCCGGCCCATTTTCTAAGATGCGATCTTGTACATAGACTTTTTCCGCTTGATCACGGCTAAAGGCCACATCCAACTTAGTTAAGATTCCAGACTTCAAATACTTCTGCCATTCCACTTGATATAAGAAATCTTGGGTGAAAGTACGGTCGCCAAAGAATAACCAGTTTTTCCCTTCGGCATCACGCGCTTCACGTTCCTGGATAAAACTGCGAAATGGAGCAATACCGGTTCCCGGACCAATCATGATCACAGGAGTATTATCATCTTGAGGCAACTTAAAGTTATTATTGTGCTCAATAAAGACTTTAACGTTATCGCCTTCTTCCAAACGATGAGTTAGGTAATGGGATGCACCACCAAAGCGAGTTTCTTCACCTTGTTGATATTCCACCAATCCAACCGTGAGATGCACTTCTTCTTCCACTTCGGCTTGACTAGATGCGATAGAATAAAGACGAGGAGTTAATTTACGGAATAGGCTCGCTAATTGCTCAGCAGTCAGCGTCGTTTTCTTTTCTCTTAGCACATCAATAACTTGTGTGTTTCCCGCATACTCACGCAGCTTGTCTTTATCTTCCACCAGCTTTTGCAGCTTTTTACTTCCAGAAAGCTCAGCGTATTTAGTCACAAGTTGAGGGTTTGATGCTGTGATCTCAAATTTACTCACTAAAGCACTGTGAATAGAAATGCTGTCACCATCAAGCTCAATACTTTCAATACCTGATAAACCGACTTGTTCTAAAATTGCCGCGACTAAATCTGCGCTGTTTTCATACCAAACACCCAGCGCATCGCCCGGCTGATAGCTGATACCTGATCCTTCTAGATCAATTTCAATATGACGAACGTCTTTACCAGAATCTCGCCCCGTGATCTTTTGGCTAGTCAGCAAGGTTGCGGCATAAGGGTTTTGTTTATTCCATGGATTTTCAACATGGGCAGATTGTCCAACCGGCAGTTGCACCACTTGCGCATCTTGTGATGACAAAGCTTCTTTCACTTTTTCTAGTGCTTGCTTACGCCATTCCGCTGCGGGCGCTTCATAATCGACATCACAATCAACGCGATCTAAAAATGCTGTCGCGCCCAATTTGCTTAAGTAGCTGTCAAAGTCTTTACCGGTTTGGCAGAAGAATTCATAACTGGAATCACCAAGACTGATCACCGCATATTGCAGGTTCGGTAACTTAGGCGCTTTTTTCGATTGCAAAAATTCATGCAGTTCTATCGCATTATCTGGTGCTTCACCTTCACCATTGGTCGAAGCAACAATGATCACATGGGTTTCTTTAGCGAGATTTTTGCCTTTGTAATCACTGGCATCAAATAATTCCACCGCAATACCATTAGCATCGGCTTCATTTTTGAGAGCTTCCGCGACGCCTTTGGCATTACCCGTTTGCGAGGCATAAATGATGGTCAATTTGCCTGCCGGCTGCGCTGCAACAGATAATTGAGATGATGGGTTTGCTCCTGCTGGCTGGCCGGTTTGACTCAGCCCCCAAAAATAACCACTGACCCAGGCCAGTTGTTGTGGAGACAGCTCAGCCATCGCTTGTTGCAATTGACCAATTTGTTGATCATTAAGCGGGCTAGCCAGAGCCGAAAGATCCTTTAGTAACATGTCACGACATCCTATCTTTTTATTCGTCTAAGCAAATAGGGTTCACTTAGGCATCTAGGTATAAAATTGCTTCATGTTGCTAGATTAACGATTCTGATGAATGTCGAGAAAGAATTGATAAGTATGTTTTATAACTTTTTGGAAATAAGAAATGAAATGCCGCTGTCTGCACAAAGCAAACAGCGGCAATATAAATTTGATTTGGCTTTATTTATTGGCAATGCGCACTTGTTTGAACCCCACATCTAACGCAGAGCGTGAAGCTTCATCCATATCTTGATAATGACATTCTTTACCATGTTCATCTGTGAGCAACACCAGCCCGCCACGATTATGGCGAAACTCTACGATCCAATCTTCTTCTTCAATTGAAGATTCAATAATCGCCTCAAGCAATTGCTTCTCTTGGTATAAGCGGCGTAGTTCTGTCACTGTCATAACGAGCCCTTCCGTGTTACTCAATTACCTTCACTTATTAATCATGACGCAAATTTGAAAACTTGCGAGAAAAATAAGGGTATTTATTGAGCCACCTCACTCAAGCATTGAAAGCTAAAGTTTTCTTTAAGAGCCTAACTTATTATTAGAGCTGCCAATTTTAGAATGTGCTCGGCTTATTATAATGTTTGTAAATATATAAGCCGATCAGTGCTAGGATAATCCAAGGTAGCAACTTGATCACCGCTCCCAGCATGCTAATCACAAACCCCAACAATAACGCGGCGGCGATAGCAATAAAGAAAGTCACCATGGTTACCCCAGTGAACATCAGCACACCAAAGAAAATCACGATAAACAATAATTCGAACATACATCTCTCCTAGTTAAACCTATCTGGCCATTAAAATGAAAACACGCAAAGAATACGGCAAAGGTTTAAGACATAGACCCATAAATAAACCAATGAAACTGGGTCAACTTATGCATAGACAATAGGCACTGAAATAACATTGCAGAATTTGGGCCAACTTATTTTTAATTTAACTCATTACTAATCAATTAGTTAAAAATAGCGCAATAGAGAAGAAATATAAAAGTGACTAATTTGACCAACTATCAGTCAAATTAGCCATTAATAGATATGGGGATGAATAACAAGAATTAAACGTCGAGCTCAGCTGGAATTTTAGCTAATGCGGCTTCAACCACTTCAATGCCAGCCCCCGCTTTATGGGCATTTTCACTGATATGTCGACGCCATTGGCGTGCGCCCGGCATTGCTTGGAATAGACCTAGCATATGACGAGTAATATGACCTAGACTAGCCCCTTTCGCCATTTCATCTTCTATATATGGCAACATCTCACGGACGATCTCACGACGTTTTTTCACTGGCTTATCACCGCCAAATAAACGTTGATCCACTTCAGCCAATAAATATGGATTTTGATAAGCTTCACGCCCCACCATCACACCATCTACATGCTTAAGATGCGCTTCACATTCATCCAGCGTTTTTACGCCACCATTGATTGCTATGGTTAAATGCGGGAAATCTTTTTTTACTTGATAAGCGCGCTCATAAATCAGCTCTGGAATTTCTCGGTTCTCTTTTGGACTCAAACCTGAAAGCCATGCTTTGCGCGCGTGAATAGTAAATTGGTCAACGCCACCCTTTTCACTCACCAGAGTAATAAAGCGAGTTAAGAATTCATAGGAATCTTGCTCATCGATACCAATACGTGTTTTAACCGTGACAGGAATATCCACCACTTCACGCATTGCCGCCATACACTCTGCCACCAGCTCAGGTTCAGCCATTAAGCAGGCACCAAACATACCATTTTGTACACGGTCTGATGGGCAACCAACGTTTAGGTTGATTTCATTATAACCACGTTCTGCCGCCAACTTTGCGCACTTGGCGAGATCAACAGGGTTCGAACCACCTAATTGCAAGGCAATAGGATGCTCTGGCTGAGAAAACTGTAAAAAATCCCCTTTTCCGTGGAGAATAGCACCGGTTGTCACCATTTCTGTATAGAGCAAGGTATGCTCAGATAACAAACGGTGGAAGTAGCGACAATGACGATCCGTCCAATCGAGCATGGGCGCGACGGAAAAACGTTGCATAGGGTAATTTTTCATAATCTATATGGGATAAATATCTCTGACTTATTAAGCCAAATATTTTACCATAGGCGACAGAAGTGCACATCAACCAAATATCGACGGTGATGGAGCCATCTATTAACCACTGTTAGGGCATGATTAAGGCTGGAATTTTGAATACACGTTTACTTCAACAAGTGACTGAACTTTGTCAGCAAAGAGGGGTTCGCCTCACTTCACAACGTCAGCAAGTGCTGGAGCTGATCTGGCAACAAAAAGGTTCATCCACCGCTTATGAATTGCTGGATAAACTCAAGCAAACGGAGCCTCAGGCTAAGCCACCGACGGTTTATCGTGCATTAGAATTTTTGCTCGAACAAGGTTTCATTCACCGTGTAGAATCTACCAACAGCTTTGTCTCTTGCTGCTTTTTCGATGAACACGACTGCCACGGTCAACATAAGCATTTCTCTCACCTGCTGATCTGCGACCAATGCGGTGATGTGGCTGAACTTCAGGATGATGCTTTGGTGAAGCGCCTCACCAAAAACATAAATGAACATGGTTTCAAACTCACCAACCACGTAATTGAAACCCACGGTATCTGTAAAAACTGCCAATAAATTATTTGGTCGTAATACCAATCACACTAATTAGATGGTCAGAAATTGCGTCGGAAGTACGATTGGTATAAGAACTCAATTAAAAAGAGAAGCCCATAACGGATTCTCTTTTGCTTTGACACTTTACAAAACGGCTATAAACCAGAAGAACGCGATTGAGCACCCGATAAATAATCTTGTGCAAAGAAAGGGTCAATGTTATCGCACACGCCGCGATAGGGTTGGCCTGTTGAGCCTAACCACGCAGCGTTTTGGCTACAATACGTTTTTAGCCCAGCTTGATAACCTTGCTGATAAGCTTGATAGGTTTCATCGGTGACGTAGTCAGAGTGTTTAGCCAATTGTTGCTGGGAATGCTCAATTAAGCCCTTCTCACCCATTTGCTGGCCATAAGTTTGCCAAGGTAAATTATTGCCGTTGTCAGGCATACCATTTGGAGTAGTACAACCTGCGATCACAAATAATGTCATCACAATAAGTATCTGTTTCATAATGGTCTCCATTATCAATTAAGGGACACATATAAAGAATAGTCTGTCGTATATACTTAATCCGTTTATACGCATTACCGTTAAATACGGTTCACTTTTATTGATGGCCAGCCTGGCAGTAATCTCCACTTTCGATTAATTGAGTTAGGTTCTGATGATTTTGATATAAATAAATCCATGCCAGCCCAAATGGGGTATCAATTTGTTTTCTATCGTATTCCACTGGGTAATCTTCTAACTCATCGAGCTGAGCCATGGTCAAATCATCAACTCGATACACTTCCCCAACTAGGGTTCTGCTCCCTTCGATTGCGGCAGGATAAGGACCAAGATCAAACAGATCAAATAACGGTTCGGTCGTGATCACGCCGAGCAATTCACTTTGATTTAATAAGCCGTGATTTGACTTACCTTGACGTAAAGTACCGTAAACAAACACATGATGCGCCATGCCTTGGCCTCCAGATAAAACAATACAATCAGCGTCAATCCATGAACGCTAACAATCAGTTGAAGCTAAATTGATAAAGGAAATCCACGGCGCTGTCCACCCCCGTCACCGCTTCGACATAGAAGTTAGTTAATAACTCATATCGCACCGTAAATTCACCAAGGGCATTAAATATGCCAACCCCGTATTTCACCTGTAAACCCGGAGCAATATAACCACTGACGGTGACTTGTGAATCATCACCGGAACCAGCAGTACCGAGTTGTAAATCTTGTACCCCAAAGGCTTCACCTAATTCACCAACTAATTTGCCACTCTTAGCCAAACTCAATCCAATTAAAGCCGTAGTCATGGCGCTGCCGCCAGAACCATCATCCACATCGCGGCCACGTAATAAATAAGACAATGCACTGGTTTGCGACATCGCAGGCTCTGAGAAAACCGTCACTTCAGGCGCATCGGCAGGGCCTGTCACTTGGATCCCTGCAATCACGTCATCTTCGGTGTTATCGGGGTTACGAATGGCTTTAATCGCTAAGTAAGGTTGATCGGCTGGCCCATTCATTAAAATCTTACCTTCTTGAATGATGAGATCTTGCCCAAAAGATTGGTAATAACCTTTTTCAATTCGCACTTCACCAAGAATAAATGGACCTTTATCTTTCTCCGAGACTTTTAGGCTGCCGACTAGGTTACCTTTCAGACCGAATGCAGATAGGCTCACATCGTCACCAATATTAATCGTCACATCGGTTTCAAGCACCATCGGCAAACCATTATTTTCGTCTAATGGTTCTAAATTTTCATCCAACAACACTTCATCTTTCGAGACTCCAACCGCGCTTTCTGGTAGTTCTTCCACCAAAATGCGTCCCCATGGAATATCAATATTACCGGTAATTTTGGCCAGTTGTGGCGTCACGGCAATAGTGAGGTCTGACTTCACTTTAAGGCTGACCATAGGTGGCGCTTCAACTTTAAGTTCATCACCATAAGCGCGCAAATTGGCATACCAGTTAGTTTGCTGCGCCCAGTTAGCCTCGCCTTGTAAATTCAAGTTCCCATCGGCGGTTTCCAGCACGCTGTTTAACGTCGCGGAGTAGCCATTAAATTGAGTTTTGACTTCGCCTTTATGAATATCAACCGGGAACATTTGCCCTTCAATTTTCAAATCGTCGATATCCAAATTCCCCACCACTTGAGGATTCAATATCGGCCCTTTAAAGCTCAGTTCAGAGTTCAACTCGGCATTAAGGTTATTTTGCTGGCCAAGTAGTGGTCGTAAGAAGCCAAAATGAATCGAATTAATCGTATTTTTGCCATCGATCGACATTTGCTTTGCTGTCACATTAGGGATCGTGGCTTGGCCTTCAATTTTGCCATTACGAGTTAATTGTAATAGCCAACTAAGATCGAGCTTGTTTTGTTTCAAATCAGCCGAAAACTGCAACTTATCCCAATCAACCGGCAGGGGCGTATCCAGCTTTTGTGTCACACGGCCGGCAGGGACATCAACATCGAGTTTAACTTGTGGTGCAGTATTCGGTGCCCATTTCGCCCAGGCGGTAGCATTCAGCTCGCCATTGATTTCCGTATCCGGAGGCAAAAACGCTTTTAATTCAGAAAATGAGAACTGCTGAATGGACAAGTTCGCTTCCCCCGACTCACCCGCTGACAAATCCTTATCTAAACAGATGTTCGACGACTGGTGCTGCCAGCAATGGGCTTGCACTTCTGCCCTTTGAGACGTTAATCCATAGCGAAGATTGACCGGATGATCAATCTTCCAAACCGGGTCATTTTCTGGTGGCGTATTTGGCTCAATTAAAGTGATTCGTGCCGATTCCAATTGACCTTGCCAGGTTTGTTTTGGCTTAGTGATAAGCCCACCGTTGACGGAAAGCTGAGCTGAAATTAGGTTTGTCGTGGCATCTAAATCAAGCTGATGCGCTTGTTGATCGCCTTTAAAATTGACCGTCAAATATTTCAATTGTTGATCTTGATAAAAGCCATTTTCGGCGATAAGTTGGATATCACCACTCGGGGCCGGCAAAGGCGAAACCTGACCTTTGACCAATAAAGAGCTTAGTGTCGCCTCCCCTTTATTCCAATCAATTTGATTTGCGGTAAGGTCTGTCACAATGGACGGCGTTTTCTGCTGTCCACGTAGTTGAATGTCGCCACGAATTTGCCCCGAAAGCTGCGGAATAGTCTCTGACAATTTCGGTAAATTAACGGTAGCATCCATATTCCACGCATCATCGAGCTTGCCTTTTACTCGGACAAAATTCTCTCCATGCGCCAGCTTCAACCCCGTACTTCTGGCTCGATACTGACCTTTACCTGAGACATCATTGGCACTAAGTTGGCCTTTAAGAACTAAAGGATAACCACGTAGATCACCATCAATCGATAAACTTGGGAAATTCACGCGCCAGCCGCCTTGTTTTGTCAGGCTACCAATATTAATAAAGCTACCGTTCAGTCTTCCTTCTGCTTCCGGCCACTGCATCCCTGGCTGAATGTCGGTTAATCCTAGTGTGGCTTTCCAATTGAGCGGCTCGGCCCAATTCACCATGGCTTGACCAGAAAGATTGCCGCCCAAAGTATCAATCGACAATTTTTCAAAATCGATTTGTTCAAGCGACCCTTGCCCGTTGAGGTCAATATCGGCTTGAGGGATCGCTTTACCTGCGACTTTCCCCTCTAAAGCCAATTGATAATGCTCTAATGAACCTTTGCCATCCAAATGATCGAGATCGAGGTTGTAATCTGCTTCGCCCTTAAATGGCCATTGCGCTTTGGCATCATGCAACGTTATCGCAAAAGGTAAGGTGGCTTTTAATGGCTGGATTTTGCCTTTTAACGAAGCTTGAGCAGGCCCTGAGAGTTGCGACGATAAGGTAAGATCGGCCACACTGCCACTGGCAGCTAACTGAATTTTTTGCCCTTGGTAATCAGGCATTTTGATGTCCGCATTGGCTTTCAAATCCAGCGGATAATTCCCCGATAAGGTCACCTTGGTATCTAAGTTCAGGTCCAACTCTGGCATATCCAATACCAATGACTGAACATTCACTTGACTACCTGACACTCTTCCTTTGAAACCAAGATGATTCACCGTGAATGGTGAGTCTTGCTGTAACACAAAATCACGCGCATCAAATTGTTCAACCTGCACAGTAAAAGGAAGATTAACCGTCGGTAATTCGATATCCGGTCTTTGCGCTAACGGTGTTGTATCTTTAGGTTCAGGAGTCGTCGACTCTGGTTGATTGGGTAACGCTAGACGGATGGTTTTCCATTGCGTAGGGCGTAACGTTAAAGTTCGACCTTGTACATACAAACCGGTAGAAAACTGCTTCCAACTGGCCTTATAACCTAAAGCATTAACATCAATATCATTCAGTTTTAAATGGGTGAGTGAAATGGGAATAGGGATAAAAATAGCCGGCATGCCTGAATCGTTTTCAGGCTCAGGTTGTTCTTCACTAGTTGGTGCTGTCGGCATGTCGAATGTTAATCCATTGACCGCAACAGTATCGATACAAATAGACTGCTCAAACAAACAGTCTATCGAGGTTGAAAAATCAAAGCGCTGTAATTCCGCATTAATACCTAAGTCCGGGTCTTGGTAACGCACATCATGCAAAGTAAAACCGGGCAATAAACTGCCTTCGACCTCGCCAACGGATAATGGAGAGACCAACTTTTGCGCCAACCATAACCCGCTGCTCAAGCCAATATTGGTAAACAGTAATACCGCCAGCAATAAAATCGTCACCAATACCGTGGTGGGTATAAGAAGAATGAGACCAAGCAGCCACTTCAGTAAGCGTTTCATTACAATTCCGGCCCCAAGGTAAAGTGAATTTTAAATTCATCTCCTGGATCGGCATCTAATCCATAAGCAAAATCTAGACGTACAGGCCCAACAGGTGATGCCCAGCGAATGCCTAAGCCGACGCCGCGTTTCCATTCTGGCGTGTCTGTCCATGCGTCACCAACATCGATAAAAGCTGCCCCCCACCAGTTACCCACGACTCGGTATTGATATTCTAGGCTACTGGTCGCCATATAAGCACCACCAACCAATTCGTCATTATCATCTTTGGGCGAAATTTCTTCATAGCCATAACCTCGTAAGGAATTAATTCCCCCGACAAAGAAACGTAAAGATGGCGGCACTTCTGACCAATCATCAGCAAATGCACCGCCCGCATCAAGGCGCGTTAAGAAGCGATGATTACGACCAATACCTCGAATCCAGCCTGTATGTCCTGTTACGCGGACAATACGTGTATCCGATAGTAAGTTTGGATCGCCATATTCAACATTGATACTTTGTTTATCTCCCCACATCGGCATGGTGTCACCACGTGAACGCACGCGCGAAAAGGTAATCCCAGGTAAAACATACAATGAATTGCCGGATTCTGATGCCTGCACATAGTCTTCATACAAGATACGAGTATAAATAGTACGATGCCAACCCTTGTCATACAGCCAATGGCGCTCAAAAGATAAATTTTGTTCTTGGCTATCGGTGTCGTTATCGTCTTCATCTTTAAAGCCATATTGCACTAAGTAATAATCATGCAACACGTCTTCTAGAGGAATTTTATAGTTTGCGGTGAAGGTTTTTTCAGGATGCGACAACATCACACTGGCCCCAATACTGTGACCATATTTATTCAGCCATGGCTTTTTCCACGATAGCTTACCGCGAGGCCCGACATCGGTTGAATATCCCAAACCGGTTTCAATTTGGTTTCGAGTTTGCGGAGCAACGCGCACCGTCATAGGTAGAGACTTGTCTTCCGTTTCGCTGTCAATTTGCGGCTCCACTGAAATGCTAGAAAACCATTCAGAGCTGGATAAGTTCTGGTTTAACTCACCCACTTGAATCGATTGATAAGGATCGCCTGGTTTGTATGGCACCAACGATTGCACTCGATGCTCTTCAATTTGGCTACCAAGAATAGTAGTGGCACCGAAGCTATAACGCGGCCCACTTTTATAATGAATGTGCACAAAAGCTTGATTACGACTCGGAGAAACTTCCAATTTTGTCGCCACAAATTGACCATCGAAATAGCCTTTTTGCAATGCTAAATTTCTTAACGATCCTTTTAACCCTTCGTAATTACCATGATTGATCACTTGACCTAGATTCAAATTCGAACGATCGACTAAGCGACGGAAATCAGGATCGTTCCGTGCTTCCCCTTCAATCACAATATCGCTTTCATAAATAATGGTGGGCAAACCCGGATCAACATTCACAATCAATTCATGATCAGCTTGAGGATCGCTTTCGTCACCTTCAATCACAAACTCGATGTCTGGGTTGTAGTAACCTAATGCTTTCAACGCATCGGTAATATTTTCTTTGATTCGGGATTGAAAACGTAATGACGTGGAATATTCACTTTCTTTGATCGACGAAAGGTAGGCCGACACGTTATCGTCCAACTCGCCATCTAGCCCTTCAATGGTCAGATCGGTGTCGGCATAGCTCGGCATCGCTGAAAAAAACAGCAGGCAGAACAGCAATGAAGTCAGGCGGCATTTTTTCATAAGTGAATGTTTGTACTCATACCCAAAACTGCTGTAGTTTGTCAGATCAAATGCAACTGCATCAATAAACTTGAAATGACCACAGGGATTAAACGGTCTATATGTTTGTAGGTCGAAGGCTGTACCTTAACCTCATTTTATTATGTAAGTTAAACTACCAGACTTTCCCTTTTCTCAAAAGTCGGATGAGGATTATATATGTCGAATAAAGAGAAATTAGTGACTAAAGAGACAGCATTAGCCGGTCGCGAAGAGAAAATGCTCATCACTGAACTGCATTTTGTCAATCAAACCGATTTAACCGCCGATAAACCGGCTGGTAGCAAAGAAGTACTACTTGGACTTGGCTGCTTCTGGGGAGCTGAGCGCGTATTCTGGCAATTAGATGGCGTCATTTCGACCTCAGTAGGTTATAGCGGTGGCTTTACGCCCAACCCAACCTATCAAGAAGTGTGTACGGGAGAAACGGGACATGCCGAAGTCGTACGTGTGATTTTCGACCCTGCGGTTTTATCCCTGCAAGCGCTTTTAGTGGTATTTTGGGAGAAGCACGATCCTACACAAGGCATGCGTCAAGGAAACGACATTGGTACCCAATACCGCTCAGTAATTTTTACTGAAAATGAACAAGACTTAGAGATTGCCCAGCAAAGCCTGCGCACCTATCAACAAGCGCTAGGAGAAGCATTAAGCAAGGACATCACCACCGAGGTGGCTTTAATGCAAGAGTATTACTTAGCAGAGACCTACCACCAGCAGTATTTAGCGAAAAACCCGCAAGGTTACTGCGGCATCGGTGGCACGGGAGTGTGTTTCCCGCCAAGCCTGGCAGAGTAACTCGTCAATCAAAACCAGCCTACCAAGCTTAATGCCTTAATTAAGCTTGGTTAACATAGGGAACGTGAATTAACAATTTGGCCGAGTTTGATTACGACTCCATCGACAATTGAGCAATCGCCAAATTCACCTCTTTCATGATCTTCAGCTGTTTTTTATTTGATACATCAGGCAGCAGCACTTTGCCTTGATCAAAATAGAATTCCCCAACGCCTTTAATACCAAAGTGTCCTTTAAATACCACTTTGACAAAGCGAGCAATTTGCAATGGACGATAACGATTAAAAATTGGCTGCATGTTCATTTGTCTATCCTAATTATTGTTATTTAAAACAACGAGCTAACAAGCCGTAACTCCGAAATACGCAGGGCATTGTTCCATCTATGTATTACGAAAGTATTACTGTGTTTATAGTTGCTAATCTTTTATTCAGCCACTTAATCGAGCAAGTTGACTTCAAATTAGTGACCACGCGCAGATTGCAACTGAGTCAAATACCTTTGTAATTGATATAAGCTATGCAAAATTAGAGCCAAGCAACATTTCGTACTTTTCAAACTCATTTATGCGCTATTATATGAAGACTTTCTCATTTCCATCATTTAACTAGGTAGACAACAATGATCAAAAAAATATCCATTGCACTGTTATTGGGCATGTTCAGTTTCATGGCTAATGCCAACAACATTAAAGTTGGTAGCAGCGTTCCGGCGGTCAGTGTCGAGAAAGGTGGAGAAATTTTCATTCAAGATGGCGACTTTAATTATTTGCCTTGGAATACCGAATTGATGCTAGGTAAAGTACGAGTGATTCATGCGATTGCTGGACGCTCAGGTGCTAAAGCTATGAATGAACCTTTAATGGAAGCCATCACAAATTCTCACTTCCCTGAAGATAAATACCAAACCACCAGCATCGTGAACCAAGACGATTCTATTTGGGGCACCAGTGCTTTTGTAAAGTCATCAGCTGAAGATGGCAAAGAAGAGTTTCCGTGGTCATCTATGGTGCTGGATGAAAATGGCGTCGTGGCACAACAATGGCAATTAACCCCAAAGACCTCAACCATTATCGTGCAAGATAAAACAGGCCGTGTGCTTTTTAATCAAGAAGGGGCTTTAAACGAGCAGCAAATCAAGCAAGTACTGCAACTGATTAAACAAAATATTTAGTCGCCATTTTCTTGCAATAGAAATGTAATAACATAACACTTCTTGCCAAGATGATAATTGTTATAGTATAACGGTCGAATCTTGGTGAGAAAGGAACCCTCGCATTCGAGTCAGCTTCTCTCACATCCTTTCATATAGAATGAAGAGAAACCTCATGAAAAAAACACATTTTGCATTATCCGCTCTTTCGGCAGCCTGCCTAGCAATCATTTCACATTCAGCTCTAGCCGATGATCACGATGAATTTCGTCAGCATCAAGCCCATGTTCATGGCATCGTGACATTCAGCATGGTACAAGACGGTAAGGATGTGTTAATTGAAGTACAATCACCAGGTCAAGATGTACTCGGCTTTGAACATGCCCCACAAAGTGATGAAGAGCAAAAAGTCTACCAGCAAGCTCGTACTCTTTTAGCGGACGCTAACCAGCTATTCACATTAACCAGTGGTGCCGATTGCCAATTAGTGGACGCGCAAGTCAATGACAATATTGCCGCGCATGAGCATGATGACCACGACCACGACCACGACCACGACCACGACCACGACCACGACCACGACCACGACCACGACCACGACCACGACCACGACCACGACCACGACCACGACCACGACCACGACCACGAAGAGCATGGTGCCTTTAATTTACAATATCAATACCAATGTTCTGATATTGCTAAACTTTCTCAAATTAATACTCAATGGTTTAAACACTTCCCTGCAACACAAACTATTGAAGTCAATTTACTGACTGACAAAGCACAAAAACACCTTGAATTAAAAGCTAATAATGCTCAAATAAG
Source organism: Vibrio gangliei (assembly GCF_026001925.1). NCBI lineage: Bacteria > Pseudomonadati > Pseudomonadota > Gammaproteobacteria > Vibrionales > Vibrionaceae > Vibrio > Vibrio gangliei. Next base: position 2,316,156 of record NZ_AP021869.1, read on the forward strand.
TTGGTAGACAATGCTCGGATAAGATCAGAGTATTCCACTTTCAAAGCGACCTTTACCGCTTTGAAGGTGGCACACGGTAAATATACCTAAGTGACCTCATACCAATAGGATAATTATGGCTTCCCATTCTCATGCCGTTGAACTGCGCCAAATTCGTTTCACTTGGCCAAAGCAAGATTCTCCAGTGCTGGATATTGATCAGCTTTCCATCCCCTCTCAGCAACATGTCTTTATCAAAGGTCCCAGTGGCAGTGGTAAATCCACTCTACTGAGCTTACTGACTGGTATGACTCAAGCTCAGCATGGTGAAGCCATCATTTTAGGCAAAAGTTTATCGGTATTATCGCAAGCGCAGCGTGATCAATTCCGCTCCGATCATATTGGCTATATTTTTCAACAATTTAATTTGCTTCCGTATTTATCGGTTATTGAAAATGTACTTTTGCCTTGTCGTTTTTCATCCCGTCGTAAGAAAAAAGCTCAACAGCACGGCTCGATGGAACAACAAGCTCGTCAACTCTTATCTCGCTTACATTTGCCGGAAGACTGCTTCCAACGCTCGGTCAATGAATTAAGTATTGGTCAACAGCAACGAGTGGCTGCCGCACGAGCCTTGATTGGCCAACCTGAATTGTTGATCGCTGATGAGCCAACCTCATCATTGGATCAAGATAACCGCCAAGCCTTTATTGAATTATTAATTGAAGAAGCCAACCGTTCGGGAGCCACGGTTATTTTTGTTAGCCACGATGCCAGCTTACAAACCTATTTTGATCGTTGTATTGAATTACCGGCATTGAATCAATCAACACAGACGGCTACCCAGGAGCGACCATAATGAGTGCTATCGTTTCACTAGCTTGGAAAAGCCTACTTAACCGAAAAACCACCGCGTTCTTGACCATTTTAACGGTCGCCATTTCCGTCATTCTGCTGCTCGGTGTTGAAAAAATCCGAACTCAGGCCAAAAGCAGTTTTGCCAATACCATTTCCAATACCGACCTCATTGTCGGTGCACGCTCTGGCAACATTAATCTATTGCTTTATTCTGTATTTCGTATCGGTAATGCCACTAACAACATCGATTGGCGCAGCTACCAAGAAATCGCTCACTTACCCCAAGTCAAATGGTCAATTCCTATCTCATTAGGTGATTCTCACCGTGGTTTTCGGGTAATGGGGACCAACCAAGATTATTTTTCGTTTTACCAATATGGCAGCAAGCAACAGCTGAACTTTGCTCAGGGTAAAGCTTTTAACGGTTTATTTGATGCGGTGATCGGCGCGGATGTCGCCAAAACCCTCAACTATCATGTCGGTGATAAAATCGTTATTGCACACGGCATCAGCGATAAGTCATTTACTCGCCATAAGAATTTGCCCTTCACCATTGTGGGCATCTTGTCGCCCACTGGTACGCCTGTAGATAAAACCGTCCATGTCTCATTAGGCGCGATTGAAGCTATCCACGTTGGATGGGAATCCGGCGCTCACCTTGGTCACACACCTTCAGCTGACGAGTTAAAGAAACAGCAATTTGAACCTAAGCAAATTACGGCATTTATGCTTGGATTGAACAGCAAAATTCAAACCTTCATGCTGCAACGACAAATCAATAATTACAGTAAAGAACCATTAAGTGCGATTTTACCCGGCATTGCTTTAAGTGAGTTATGGGGAATGATGTCAGTCGCAGAACAAGCGCTTTTGGTGATTTCTAGCTTTGTTGTGGTTGCTGGCTTACTTGGTATGTTAACCAGCTTACTAACCGGCTTGAATGAAAGGCGTCGAGAGATGGCCATTTTACGTGCGATGGGCGCACAACCAAAACACATTTTCTTACTATTAATCAGCGAAGCCAGCCTTCTAACAGCATTGGGGATAGCAGCTGGCACCGCAGGTCTTTACCTCGTCCTCGCGGGCGCAGCCCCCCTCATCGAACATCAATATGGCATAAAGATAGCGCTCAATGGTTTAACTCATCACGACCTTATGTTACTTCTATTGGTTCAATGTGCTGGTATAATCATTGGGTTAGTGCCTGCATTGAAGGCTTACCGCCATTCTATTGTTGATGGTATGACGATTAAGGTATAAACATGCAACGAATTTCATTGTCTTCTCGCTTCATTTTGTCTGGATTATTGTGGAGCGCATTACTGCTTTTAACCACCAATATGCCTGTTGTACATGCTAATGAAAGCAAAGAAGCGCTAAAGCTAGATTGGATTGATTTAGTCCCAGTTGATGAACAGAAAAACTTCGACAAGCTCGGCATGCCAGCACCAGGTGGGCATGAAGGCGGTGCTGCAAAACAAAATTTGATTGGCAATACTCGCCCGGAACTAAACCATAGCTATGTGAAAATCCCAGGGTTCGTGATCCCTTTAGAAGGCGATGAAAATACCATTACTGAGTTCTTATTAGTGCCGTATTTCGGCGCTTGTATTCACGTGCCACCACCACCTCCCAACCAAATCATTTACGTAAAATTCCCTAAAGGCGCTCCAGTGCAACAATTGTGGGATGTCGTCTATGTGATCGGCACATTAGAAACGCAAGTGCTCGATCATGAGTTAGCGCAGACGGGCTACACTTTGCAGGGTGAATCGATTGAAGAATACGATGATCAATAACGACTAACACTATGATTGATATAAGCAAAAAGGAGCACATCAAGCGCTCCTTTTTGTTTTATTGTTCAGCTTGTTCTTGCTAGGCTTGTTCTTGATAACCTTAAGCAATTGATTGACCTAAGCAATAATGCCTTTTTCACGTAAGGTGTGCAGGCATTGCTCCACCAGCCCACTCAACGCTATTTCTCCAGCCGGTAAGTCAATGTCAGGATTCAGTGGCACTTCATATTCTGAATCAATACCGGTGAAGTTGGCAATTTCCCCTGCGCGCGCCTTCTTATATAAACCTTTAGGATCGCGTTGCTCACACACTTCTAGAGGGGCATTCACAAACACTTCAATAAATTCCCCTTGAGGCAATAAATCACGCACCATTTGTCGCTCTGCTCGATGAGGCGAAATGAAAGCCGATAACACAATTAGCCCCGCATCCGCCATCAACTTCGCTAATTCACCAATACGGCGAATATTTTCGCGTCGGTCTTGAGACGAAAATCCTAAATCACTGCACAAACCATGACGAACATTATCACCATCCAGCAAATACGTGTGATACCCCAACTGGGTCAATTCACTTTCTAACGCACCTGCCACCGTTGATTTTCCAGCGCCAGATAAACCAGTAAACCACAATACAGCAGGTTTTTGCTTTTTCAGCTCTGCGCGAGTTTGCTTGGTCACTTGATGTTGATGCCAAATCACATTTTCATCTTTGTTTACTACGGTCATATAAGAATCCATCCTCATGGCTTTATATCCCCTTAGTCGTTGAAACGATAGCGTTGTTAATTGGTCTTCATTCGCTTCACTGCAATGACTTTGGGTAGAACTAAAATATTAAAAAGGGAAAAAATACGGGATTAAAGTGAGTGTCACCACGGAATACACAACCGAAATAGGCACGCCCACTTTTACAAAATCACTAATACGATAATTACCTACGCTGTAAACCAATAAGTTGGTCTGATAGCCGTACGGCGAAATAAAACTGGCACTGGCGCCAAATAAAACGGCCATAATAAACGGCATAGGATCAACGCCATAGCCCACAGCCATGCTATAACCAAGCGGAAAAGCTAATGCCGCCGCGGCATTATTGGTAATCAGTTCGGTTAATAACAAGGTGAGTAAGTAGGTGGCAATTAAAGCGCCCATTGGGCCAGAGCCATTAAATAAGTAAATAAACAAATCACCGATTGACTTTGATAAGCCTGAAGACATCATCAACTGCGCCAAACACAAGGCAGAGCCCACGATCATGACAATATCAATCGGAAAGCGGCGTCGTAACTCATTAATACCGATGGCTCCCATCGCCAACATCACCACAAGATAAGCCGCTAAACCTTTAATAATGGGGATCATTCCCAACAAGGAAAAAACAATCACGCCAGCAAAACCAAGTAACACCAACGCGGATTTTTTGAAATCGAGCTTGGCACTTGAATCAAGATCATTAATCAGAACAAACTCTTTATTATTAGTTTGTCTGGCGCTTTGAAAGCCCTTACCCGGTACCAAAACCAAGGTATCGCCAGCGGCAAGCTTGATATTCCCTAGCCCACCTTCCAAACGCTCATGCCCTCGGCGGATCGCTACCACCACGGCATCAAAGCGATCGCGAAATTGGCTCGACTTTAACGTCTTATTACAGATCGATGAGGATTGGCTCACCACCACTTCAATAAAACTTTGCCCGTTAAGGTGATGCTGTCCAAACAAGGTGATCCCAGGGATCTCTTGGAGAGTGGCAACGCTTTCCACATCACCACAAAATAGCAAGCGATCGTTTTCTAACAAAATAAGATCCGGCGTCACCGAAGGCATCGTCACCTCATCTCGAATCACTTCAGCAAGAAACAGCTTACGCAAAGCACGTAAATTATTTTGCGCAATACTTTGCCCAATCAGAGGCGAGCCAGACTCAATTTTGGCTTCAAGAAAATAAGGAAGATCATCTTGCTCGTTGACATCGCTGTGCGGCAATACATAACTCAAAGGGATCAACACCACCACACCAACCAACAAAATTGCGAGTCCTATGTATGTTGGTGCGAAGAAACCTAAACTCGGTAGCCCAGCATCAACCACAAAACTATTAATGATCAAGTTAGTCGATGTGCCAATAAGAGTTAATGTACCCCCTAAGATCGCCGCATAAGATAACGGAATCAATAAACGAGAAGGGGCATGAGATTGGTTACGCTTGATCGCGCCAATCAAAGACACCACAACCGCGGTATTATTGGTAAAAGACGATAGGAATGCGGTAGATAAACCCAGTTTTGCCACCACAGAGCCCAAGCGCCCAGAAGAAATATGGCGACTGATCCAACTGATCAAACGCGTTTTCTCCAGTGCGCAAGAAGCTAAGATCAACAACACTAAAGTCAGTAATGACGAGTTAGTAAAATTTTTCGCTAAGCCATCAAGATCCACCGCTCCGGTCATAAAAGCCACCAGAGCGGCGGTAGCGAAAATAAAGCTCGGTTTCACTTTGGTGAAGATCAAACTGCCAATAATGGCGATCAACAGCAGTAACACAAACCATTTTTCCAACATGGCATTCTCCACCATTTCCGAGCGTTAGTGTTTTTCGTCTGCTTGATTAGCTTGGAAAAGTTGACTGATGTCCTTCGCTTCCCAATGTGGGAAATGCTTACGGATCAAGGCATTCAATTCCACTTCAAAGCTTGATGCCTGAGGCACTTTACCTTGCTGCTGTGTTAAACGCTCGCGCACCATGCCCGCGCCTACTGTCACGTTGGATAAACGGTCAATAATGATAAAGCCACCCGTATCCGCACATTCGGTATATTTATCCAACGCGACGGTTTCCGTCAGGGAGATTTCACATAAACCGATACCGTTAAGCGGCAGCTCAGATGTGGCAAACTCATCCAAATTGTTGATGTCATATTGATGTTTTACCGCTTCTAATTGACCTACGGTTTTCTTACCAGCAATTTTAATGTCGTATTGACGCCCAGGTGCAAAAGGCTGATCCGTCATCCACACCACATCGGCAAGAAATTGATTGGTCGCTTTAATGGTCGCGCCAGCCGGCACTAACAAGTCGCCACGGCTAATATCAATTTCATCGGTCAGAGTAATCGTGACTGCTTGACCCGCACGTGCTGAATCCAAATCACCATCAAAGGTAACAATGCGTGCAACCGTCGACGTTTTCCCTGAAGGAAGAGCCGTCACCTTATCACCAACGGCAATGGTGCCATTGGCGATAGTGCCGGCAAAACCACGGAAATCTAAATTTGGACGATTCACGTATTGCACCGGTAAACGGAACTCACCTTGAGTGTGCTCTTGGCTTAAATCAATATCTTCCAAAATTTGCAGTAAAGGCTGACCTTGGTACCAAGCTAGATTTTGCGTTTGATCCACCACGTTATCGCCTTCTAAGGCTGAAATCGGGATCAATTGAATATTGATGTCTGGATTTAAGTTTTTAGCAAACTCTAAGTATTGAGCACGGATCTCTTCAAAGCGTTGCTGAGAATAATCCACGAGATCCATTTTGTTGACCGCCACAACAAAGTGACGAATACCGAGTAAACTCGAAATAAATGAATGTCGACGAGTTTGATCGAGTACACCTTTACGTGCATCAATCAAAATTACGGCCACATCACAAGTAGAGGCTCCAGTTGCCATGTTACGCGTGTATTGCTCATGCCCTGGGGTATCCGCAATAATAAATTTACGCTTCTTGGTCGAGAAATAGCGATAAGCGACATCAATGGTAATGCCTTGTTCACGTTCAGCTTGTAGGCCGTCCACCAACAGTGCGAGATCTGGGCGCTCACCGGTCGTGCCGACACGCTGGCTATCGTTATTCACTGCTGCAAGCTGATCTTCATAAATTTGTTTCGAATCGTGTAGCAGGCGACCAATAAGCGTACTTTTGCCATCATCAACCGAGCCACAGGTTAAAAATCGCATTAATGATTTGTATTGATGCTGAGTCAAGTAACCTTCGATGCCTAATTCAGCTAATTCAGCTTCAACAACTGCGTTCATAATAAAATCCTTTTGATATCGTTAATTACCTGATTAGAAATAACCTTGACGCTTTTTCAATTCCATCGATCCTGATTGATCGTGGTCGATCGCTCGACCTTGACGCTCACTCGATGTCGCAACCAACATTTCTTGAATAATTTCAGGTAAGGTAGAAGCTTGTGATTCAATCGCGCCAGTGAGTGGATAGCAGCCTAGAGTTCGGAAACGCACGCTCTTATGCTGAACTTCATCACCTTCTTCAAATTGGAAACGATCATCGTCTACCATGATCAGCATGCCATCGCGCTCGACCACAGGACGAACCGCCGCTAAGTACAACGGAACGATTTCAATATTTTCTAGGTAGATGTATTGCCAGATATCCAATTCCGTCCAGTTTGAGAGAGGGAAAACTCGAATACTTTCACCTTTATTCACCTGGCCGTTATAAGTATGCCAAAGCTCTGGGCGTTGGTTTTTTGGATCCCAAGTGTGGTTTTTATCTCGGAATGAATACACACGCTCTTTAGCACGAGACTTTTCTTCATCACGACGTGCGCCGCCAAATGCCGCGTCAAAACCATATTTGTTCAATGCTTGCTTCAAGCCTTGAGTTTTCATGATGTCGGTGTGTTTTGATGAGCCATGTACAAATGGATTACAACCCATGGCTAACCCTTCTGGGTTTTTGTGCACCAATAAATCAAAACCGTATTTTTTGGCAGTACGATCGCGGAATTCGATCATTTCTTTAAATTTCCAATCCGTATCTACATGCAAAAGAGGAAATGGGATTTTGCCTGGGTAAAAGGCTTTGCGAGCCAAGTGCAACATCACAGCTGAATCTTTACCAATCGAGTACATCATGACTGGATTATCAAACTCGGCTGCCACTTCACGGATAATATGGATACTCTCCGCTTCCAGTTGCTGTAAGTGTGTTAAACGTTCTTGTTCCATGATTTCTATCCTTTGTGCACAGAATGCTTTTCTAAAATTAAATACTTTTCTAAGTTAAGAACTCGGAATCGGAGTGCGATTAAACGGCAATCGAATTTTCGACTTGAACATGATTCGGACTCTCGCCAAACCAAGACAAAGTAGAGGCCAATTTCACCACTTCACCAATCACGATTAACGATGGTGACTGAGCGTCTTCCGCTAGAGTGGCGAGATCAGCTAATGTCCCGATAAAGACTTTTTGTTGTGCTTGCGTACCACGTTCAATGATGGCAATCGGCGTGGTTAATGCGCGTCCATGCTCAATCAATTGCTGCTGAATATAGGTGGACTTCATCAAGCCCATATAAATCACCAGTGTTTGATTTCCTCGCGCCAACGTAGACCAATCCATCTGGTCACGCTCTGATTTTAAATGGCCAGTAATGAACATGGCGGACTGGGCATAATCACGATGAGTTAACGGGATGCCAGCGTAAGCGGTTGCTCCCGCCGCTGCAGTAATACCTGGGATAACCTCAAATCGAATGCCCGCTTGAGCCAGCACTTCAAGTTCTTCCCCGCCACGCCCAAAGATAAAAGGATCCCCACCTTTAATCCGCGCAACTTTGTAACCTTGCTGCGCAAAATCCACTAATAGCTGATTGGTTTTATCCTGCGGAACACTATGGTGTCCGGCCCGTTTCCCAACACAGACCAAAATAGTGGAGTCAGGGATCAACGCCATGATGTCATCAGACACCAAGTAGTCATATAAAACGACATCAGCTTGTTGTAGATAAGACAAGGCTTTAACCGTCAGCAATTCTGCATCCCCCGGTCCTGCACCAATCAACGCTACTTGTCCTGACACTAAGCGGCTTTTTACCACCTTGCTTGGCAATGTCAGCGCATCTTGTCGGACCGTGTTTTGTCTGTTTATCGGAAACCTTGCGATCGTATCCATACTAATCCGCTTCATCCTTCGTACTTAACTGCAGTGATTAATTCACAACCTGATGTTCAATTGATAGCCATTATGACCATCCACTTGCCTTAGCTGAAATTCTAAAATTTCATTTTTTATTCGAATAACTGCTAAGAGAAAATCACCAAGATAAATAGTGGTTAACAACAAGTACGGAATACTTGACTCATTTTGATAAGGGATTATGTTAAGCAAAACGTTATTTAATAGGCAGGAAGTATGTCCAACTCGATTCAATGGCACTGTAAATCATTCCAACAACTGAGCACGCAAGAGCTGTATCAATTACTTAAATTAAGAGTTGATGTCTTTGTGGTCGAACAAACCTGCCCATACCCAGAATTAGATGGCAAAGATTGTTTGGATGGCGTGTACCAATTACTCGGATACCAAGATGATCAGTTGGTCGCTTGCTCACGTTTATTAGCTGCGGGGGTAAGTTTTGACACCGTAAGTATCGGGCGAGTCGCAACACTAGCTAGCGCGAGAGGACATGGTTTAGGGCATCAATTGATGCAAACCTCCATCGAGGCTTGTCAAAAAATTTGGGGAGATGTTGAGATTACCATTGGTGCACAAGCTCACTTGGAAGTCTATTACGGCAAGCATGGGTTTCAAAAAATCTCAGAGGAATACTTGGAAGATGGTATTCCTCATATTGATATGGCGAGGGCGGTCGCTTAGCGAACCCCCACAGATACACGATTAATTAACGTTTAGTATGATTCGTTTGAATCGAAGCGCACTAATTTGAGCTACGGTAAAAGCCACCACTGTCTAATCGGAAGAACATGACTGCGCTCTCTTCTTTTTCGATTCGTAACATAACCAGTTCACCACGGTTATTTAATCGAAAACGGACTAACTGTCCGGCTTTGATGTGACTTAATGGCTTGTCTTTACCTTGCACTTCAAGCAATTGAGTTAAATCAGACAGAGGTAAATCATTATTACGGAAAACCTGAGATAAAGTATCGCCCTTCTGTACCGTATAGTCATGCCAAGGCTCAGGGCCAGCGTCATTGCTCACCTTACGCTTAGGTTGCTCTTCTTCGGCTTGAGGTCCACTGACTTGAACGCGCTTCTCATTGTTATCAACTTTAGGCTTTGGCTTGGTAGCATTGGTTTCTTCACCGTTTATGATCAGTGGCACGGCCATACGTGAAGGTTCTGCGGGCTTTTTAACGATGTCCTGTACAGGCTGCTCTTTCTCTGAACTTGGCCAAATGAGTAATATAAGCACTAACGGCAATAATACCATCAAGAGTCGCTGATGGAGTTTCGGTAGCGTTTGCCAAAAATGAATAACACTTTCCACTACTTGAGATTGAATCACTTGTTCTTTCAAAGAGTGAATACGGCTCTGGTTATCTTGCTTACGTTGGTTCACGTTCCATCATCCTACTTTGGTTTGCGTTAAGGATATTCAATAAACTAATCGTTTTGTCAGTATATTACAAAATTTTACACTCCCTCGTGCTTTAGCACCATTTTCACACTCAAAGTTTCATCAAAGGATCAGAACTGCTATCCTTAGCACTTCATTTAAGCAAACAAGAGATTCGCATGTCTGACGTTAAATTAGAAACAATCGAACAAAAAGCAAGTTACGGTATTGGTCTACAAATGGGTCAACAACTTGCAGGAAGTGGCCTTGAGGGTCTGAATGTAGCGGCTATCGCGAAAGGTATCGCTACATCATTAACTGGTGACATGCCAGAAATCGAAGTTGACGAAATCAACAATGCATTACGTGAACTTCATACTCGCGCAGAAGCACAACGTGCAGAAGCAGCCAAAGCGGCAGCGGCTGACGGTGAAGCCTTCCTAAAAGATAACGCATTGCGTTCAGAAGTTACGGTTCTAGCATCTGGTCTTCAATATGAAGTCATCACAGAAGGCGCTGGTGAGATCCCAACATCTGATAAACAAGTTCGCGTACATTACCACGGTCAATTAACTGACGGCACCGTATTTGATAGCTCAGTATCTCGTGGACAACCTGCTGAGTTCCCAGTGACCGGCGTTATCGCAGGTTGGGTTGAAGCACTTCAATTAATGCCAGTAGGTTCAAAGTGGAAGTTATACATTCCTCAAGACCTAGCCTATGGTGAGCGTGGCGCAGGTGCTGCGATCCCTCCATTTGCAGCCTTAGTATTCGAAGTTGAACTTCTAGCGATTCTATAACAATTGTTTTTCCATTGTTAAATTCCATAAAAGCAGCGATCGCTGCTTTTTTTATATGTGAAAAAAGATTATAACTATAAACTCGATCACAACATAAATGGATTGCGCTATGAAGAAACTCGCATTAACACTTATTACAGCTAGTTTAGTTGTCTCTAGCCCGAGCTACGCCTTATTTGGTTTAGGTGATAAAGATTCGGATACCGTCACTAGCCTGGCTGGCCAACTACAAAGTAGCTCAGAATTGGTGAATAGCCTAAAAGACCAACTTGGTGTATCGACTGAACAAGCAGCGGGCGGTGCAGGTGCATTACTTGCAATGGCCTCAAGTCAACTTTCTGGTGCTTCTGGCGAAGAATTATCAGGTTTATCATCGAATCTCAGTGGTTTATTGGAAACGGCCAAGTCAACAGGCACTAGCCTAGATAGTATGGCTGCAGTCAAAACGGCATTTGAGAAGTTAGGTCTAGATAGCTCTATGGTAGAGCAATACGTACCGATCGTATTAGATTACTTAGGTGATGAAGGCGCCAGCAGCGGACTACTCAGCTCACTAACCAGTCTTTGGAAATAAATCGACTATATTAACTTAGAATGTGGAGCTGGTGAGACATGCTAGCACCACATATTCTGACATTCTGATTGATAGCCTCGTCGTTCATCGACACTAAATCGTATTTGTAAATCGGTGATTGTTAATCAAATTCAAAACTACATTGCAAATTCAGTGATAGTAAATAACAACTAGATTTCAGACATAAAAAAACGCCGAACATGATATGTTCGGCGTTTTTTCATTATTTAACTATCGCTTATTCAGCAGCTTCTTCAGCCGCTGCTTCTGGACGGTCAACAAGCTCAATGTAAGCCATTGGAGCTTTGTCACCAGCACGGAAGCCAGCTTTTAGGATACGAGTGTAGCCGCCTTGGCGAGCTGCGAAACGTGGACCTAATTCATTAAATAGTTTTGCTACAACTTCGTTATCACGAGTGCGAGCAAATGCAAGACGACGGTTAGCAACGCTGTCAGTCTTAGCTAGTGTAATCAAAGGCTCAACTACGCGGCGAAGCTCTTTTGCCTTAGGCAAAGTTGTCTTGATAACTTCATGACGAACTAGAGAGCTAGCCATGTTGCTAAACATCGCTTTGCGATGGCTGCTGTTGCGGTTGAGTTGACGACCACTCTTACGATGGCGCATGACCTAATCCTTCTAACTAATATCAATTAATCTTCAGCAATCGACGCTGGTGGCCAGTTTTCTAGGCGCATACCTAGAGACAGACCGCGCGACGCTAGAACATCTTTAATCTCTGTTAAAGACTTCTTACCAAGGTTTGGCGTTTTAAGAAGCTCAACCTCAGTACGCTGTACAAGATCACCGATGTAGTGAATCGCTTCTGCTTTCAAACAGTTAGCAGAGCGAACTGTTAGTTCAAGATCGTCTACAGGACGCAGTAGAATAGGATCGAACTCCGGCTTCTCTTCTTTCTCTTCTGGTACACGTACATCACGAAGATCTACGAACGCATCCAATTGTTCAGCTAAAATTGTAGCTGCACGACGGATTGCTTCCTCAGGTTCCAAAGTACCATTTGTTTCCATATCGATAACAAGCTTGTCTAAGTCAGTACGTTGTTCTACACGTGCTGCTTCTACAGAGTAGGCGATTTTATCAACCGGGCTGTAAGTAGCATCAACAAGTAGACGACCGATTGGACGCTCATCTTCTTCAGTATGGATACGAGCTGAAGACGGAACGTAACCGCGACCACGTTGTACTTTAATACGCATAGCAATTTCAGCTTTGTCATCCGTTAGGTGACAAATAACGTGTTCTGGGTTAGCGATCTCTACATCACCATCATGGATGATGTCACCTGCAACAACAGGGCCCGAGCCTGATTTTTTTAGTGTAATAAACACTTCATCTTTGCCTTCGGCAACACTCACAGCTAGACCTTTCAGGTTAAGAAGGATCTCAAGGATATCTTCTTGAACGCCTTCTTTGGTGCTGTACTCGTGTAAAACGCCTTCAATCTCAACTTCTGTTACAGCACAACCTGGCATAGAAGATAAAAGAATACGGCGAAGTGCATTACCTAAAGTGTGACCAAAGCCACGCTCTAAAGGCTCAAGAGTTACTTTTGCATGTGTCGTGCTGATTTGTTCGATGTCAACAAGACGTGGCTTAAGAAATTCTGTTACAGAACCCTGCATTGTGTCCTCTCTTTTGTTTAAACCTTACTTAGAGTAAAGTTCGACGATCAAGTGTTCGTTGATGTCAGCAGATAGATCAGAACGCTCTGGGATACGTTTGAAAGTACCTTCCATCTTGCTAGCATCTACTTCAATCCAAGTTGGTTTTTCGCGTTGTTCAGCAACTTCTAGAGCAGCCTTAATACGTGATTGCTGTTTAGCTTTTTCACGGATAGAAACAACATCGTTAGCCGAAACTTTGAATGAAGGAACGTTAACTACTTTGCCGTTTACTAGGATAGCTTTGTGGCTAACTAGCTGACGTGATTCAGCGCGAGTAGCACCGAAACCCATACGGTATACGACATTATCTAAACGACCTTCAAGAAGTTGAAGCAGGTTTTCACCTGTGTTGCCTTTAAGGCGTGCAGCTTCTTTGTAGTAGTTGCGGAATTGTTTTTCTAGTACGCCGTACATACGACGAACTTTTTGCTTCTCACGAAGCTGAACGCCAAACTCAGATAGACGACCGCGACGAGCGCCGTGTACACCTGGTGCGTTATCAATTTTACACTTGGTATCGATCGCGCGGACACCTGACTTAAGGAATAAGTCAGTACCTTCACGACGACTAAGCTTAAGCTTAGGGCCCAAATATCTTGCCATGATCTTTCTCCAATATTCCTAGAAACGAATTAAACGCGACGTTTCTTAGGTGGACGACAACCGTTATGAGGGATCGGAGTAGCATCAACGATGTTAGTGATGCGGTAACCCAATGCGTTTAAAGCACGGATAGTAGACTCACGACCAGGACCAGGGCCCTTAACCATAACTTCCAAGTTCTTTAAGCCATATTCTTTGGCCATTTCACCTGCGCGTTCAGCAGCAACCTGTGCAGCAAACGGCGTAGATTTACGAGAACCACGGAAACCTGAACCACCTGCAGTAGCCCATGCAAGAGCGTTACCTTGACGGTCAGTAATGGTCACGATTGTGTTGTTAAAAGAAGCATGGATGTGCGCTACGCCATCTGCTACTTGTTTGCGAACGCGTTTACGCGTGCGTGTTGGTTGTTTTGCCATTGTACTCTCTACCTTATCCGATTATTTTTTGATCGGCTTGCGCGGACCCTTACGAGTGCGTGCGTTGGTTTTAGTACGCTGTCCACGTAGTGGTAGACTGCGACGATGACGAAGACCGCGGTAACAGCCAAGGTCCATAAGACGCTTGATGTTCATCGATACTTCACGACGTAGATCACCTTCTACAGTGTATTTAGCTACACCATCACGCAGTTGATCAATCTGCTCTTCAGTTAGTTCACTGATCTTAACATCTTCAGCAATACCCACTTCAGCTAGAATAGCTTGAGAACGAGTTTTACCGATGCCGTAGATCGCAGTTAATGCGATAACAGCGTGTTTTTGATCAGGAATGTTAATGCCTGCTATACGGGCCACTATTCACTCCTAGTACTTATATAAAGAATTATCCGCTGCAAAGCCCGTCGAGGATACGCAGCGGCATACTACTTCTTTTGCACGCAAAAGGTAGGCCGAGGAATATACTCGGCCTGCCCTCATATTTCAAGTAAAAATTTCTGCTAATTAGCCTTGGCGTTGTTTATGCTTTGGCTCACTGCAAATTACACGCACAACACCGTTGCGCTTGATAACTTTACAGTTACGGCAGATTTTTTTAACGGAAGCACGAACTTTCATTGCTAAACTCCGTAAATGAAATCTGAACTATACCCGCTAGATTAGCGGCCATAGCCTTTCAGATTCGCTTTTTTCAAAACAGAATCATACTGTTGAGACATCAGATGAGTCTGTACCTGTGCCATAAAGTCCATGATAACTACCACTACGATGAGTAGCGAAGTACCACCGAAATAGAACTTAACGTTCCAAGCGGTCATCATAAACTGTGGGACTAGACAAATAAAGGTAATATATAAAGCACCGACTAGTGTTAAACGAGTCATTACTTTATCTATGTATCTAGCTGTCTGCTCACCTGGGCGGATGCCGGGTACGAATGCACCGGACTTCTTCAAATTATCTGCTGTTTCACGCGGGTTAAACACCATCGCAGTATAAAAGAAACAGAAGAAAATAATTGCTGTCGCATAGAGTATTATATACAAAGGCTGACCAGGGCTTAGTGCCAATGACACATCCGTTAACCAACCAAATGTTTTACTCTCACCATTTTGGCCAAGCCATTGAGCAAGAGTACCTGGGAACAGGATAATACTTGAAGCAAAGATAGCAGGAATAACACCAGCCATATTTATCTTCAGTGGCAAATGCGTGCTTTGAGCTGCAAATACTTTTCGACCTTGTTGACGCTTCGCATAGTTAACAACGATACGACGTTGACCACGCTCCATGAAAACAACGAAATAAATAACAGCGAACGCAACCACAGCGATTAACAATAGAAGAAGCACGTTCAATTCACCTTGACGCGCTTGCTCAATTGTATGTCCGATTGCAGCAGGCAAACCAGCAACGATACCTGTGAAGATAATCAACGAGATACCATTACCAATTCCGCGCTCAGTAATTTGTTCACCTAACCACATTAAGAACATGGTACCGGTTACTAAACTGATGGTAGCAATGATAGTGAACAAGGTTTGATCGATAACGACCAGATTTTGGACCATGTTCGGAAGACCAGTTGCAATACCAATTGCTTGGAATGTTGCCAGTACAAGCGTGCCATAGCGTGTGTAACGGCTAATCTTACGACGGCCGGCTTCACCCTCTTTCTTGAGTTCGGCTAACGCTGGATGAACTACAGTTAGCAATTGGACAACAATCGAAGCCGAAATATACGGCATGATGCCCAATGCTAATATAGATGCACGCGAAAGAGCACCACCAGAGAACATGTTGAACATTTCAATGATGGTACCTTTTTGCTGCTCGAACAAATCGGCAAGTACAGCCGCATCAATACCAGGAATCGGCACAAAAGAGCCAGCTCGGAATACCAAAAGCGCGAGGATTACGAATAATAAACGCGATTTTAATTCACCAGTACCTTGTTTAGAAGTACTGAAATCTTGTCCTGGTTTTTTAGCCATCTGTACCTATCCTTCGAAGATTAAGCTTCGATTTTACCGCCAGCAGCTTCGATAGCAGCTTGAGCACCTTTAGTCACACGTAGACCTTTAACAGTGACTGGCTTGCTGATTTCACCAGAAAGAACAACTTTAACAAATTCGATGTTCTTAGTGATTACGTTAGCAGCTTTCAGGCTGTCAAGATCGATAACGTCAGCCGTTACTTTCGCTAGCTCAGCTAGACGAACTTCAGCACTCACTAGGCTCTTACGAGAAGTGAAGCCGAACTTAGGTAGACGTTGTTTCAAAGGCATTTGACCACCTTCGAAACCTGGACGAACAGAGCCGCCAGAACGTGATTTTTGACCTTTGTGACCACGGCCACCAGTTTTACCTAGTCCAGAACCGATACCACGACCTAAACGCTTTTTAGAAGGTTTAGAACCCGCAGCCGGTGATAGAGTATTCAAACGCATTCTGATTACTCCTCAACTTTAACCATGTATTGAACTTTATTGATCATGCCGCGTACGCAAGCAGTATCTTCTAGTTCAACAGTGTGGTTGATTTTACGAAGGCCAAGACCACGCAAAGTAGCTTTGTGCTTTGGTAGGCGACCAATTGAGCTTTTAGTTTGAGTTACTTTAATAGTTGCCATGGTGTTCTTACTCCGAAATAGATTCAACAGTTAGACCACGTTTAGCAGCAACCATTTCTGGTGACTTCATGCCGCTCAAACCATCGATCGTTGCACGAACGATGTTGATAGGGTTCGTAGAACCGTACGCTTTCGCAAGTACGTTGTGAACACCTACAACTTCAAGTACTGCACGCATCGCACCACCGGCGATGATACCTGTACCTTCAGCAGCTGGCTGCATGTAAACTTTAGAGCCTGTGTGACGACCTTTCACCGCATGGTGAAGAGTGCCTTCGTTAAGTGCGATAGTAACCATGTTACGACGCGCTTTTTCCATTGCTTTTTGAATCGCAGCTGGTACTTCACGAGCTTTGCCGTAACCGAAACCAACGCGACCATTACCGTCACCAACTACAGTTAGTGCAGTAAAGCTAAAGATTCGACCACCTTTAACCGTCTTAGAAACACGGTTAACAGCGATAAGCTTTTCATTCAAATCTGAAGCTTGTTGTTCTTGTTGTTTAGCCATCTTCCAACCCTACCTTAGAATTTCAGACCAGCTTCACGTGCAGAATCTGCAAGTGCCGCTACTCGACCGTGGTATTGGAAACCAGAACGATCGAAAGCAACATCAGTGATGCCTTTTTCGATAGCGCGCTCAGCAATAGCTTTACCTACAGCTTTAGCAGCGTCAACGTTACCAGTATTCTTAACTTGCTCACGGATCGCCTTTTCTACAGTAGAAGCAGAAGCGATAACCACAGAGCCGTTTGGTGCGATAACCTGAGCGTACACATGACGTGGAGTACGGTGTACTACTAGGCGGTTTGCACCTAGCTCAGCAATCTTACGACGTGCACGTGTAGCACGACGGATGCGAGATGCTTTCTTATCCATAGTGTTACCTTACTTCTTCTTAGCTTCTTTAGTACGCACATTTTCATCTGCGTAACGAACACCTTTACCTTTATAAGGCTCAGGCTCACGGTAAGAACGAATGTCAGCAGCAACTTGACCGATTAATTGCTTATCACAAGCAGTTAATACGATTTCAGTTTGGCTTGGACATTCAGCTTTAACACCTGAAGGCAGTTCATGCTCTACAGGATGAGAGAAGCCTAGAGTAAGTGCTACAGAGTTGCCTTTGATAGCAGCACGGTAACCTACACCCTTAAGAACTAGCTTCTTAGTAAAGCCTTCAGTAACACCAACAACCATGTTGTTTACTAGTGCACGCGCAGTACCTGCTTGAGCCCAAGCATTAACTACACCTTCACGTGGACCGAAAGTCAGGTTGTTTTCTTCCTGAGCGATCACTACTGCATCGTGTAAAACGCGAGATAACTCACCTTTTGCACCTTTAACAGTAATTTCTTGGCCGTTCAGTTTCACCTCTACGCCAGCTGGAATAGCGACAGGTGCCTTAGCAACACGAGACATATTCTACTCCTTACGCTACGTAACAGATGATTTCACCACCAAGACCTGCTTTACGAGCAGCACGGTCAGACATTAGACCCTTGGAAGTGGAAACAACAGCAACACCCAAACCGCCCATCACTGATGGTAACTCGTCTTTTTTCTTGTAGACGCGTAGACCAGGACGTGAAACACGTTGGATTTGCTCGATTACTGGTTTCGCTTGGAAGTACTTAAGTGTAACTTCTAGCACAGGTTTTACTTCGCCTTCAATTGCGAAGTCAGCGATATAACCTTCAGCTTTTAGCAAAGTAGCAATTGCAACTTTAAGCTTTGAAGAAGGCATTTTTACAGCAACTTTGTTTGCTGCCTGACCGTTACGAATGCGGGTCAGCATATCCGAAATCGGATCTTGCATGCTCATATGATTTACTCCAAATGATTAAGTGGCAATTACCAGCTAGCCTTACGAAGTCCAGGAATCTCGCCTTTCATGCAAGCTTCACGAACTTTGATACGGCTTAGACCGAATTTACGTAGGTAACCGTGTGGACGACCAGTTTGGTTGCAACGGTTGCGCTGACGCGATGCACTTGAATCACGTGGAAGAGCTTGCAGTTTAAGAACTGCGTTCCAACGATCTTCTTCAGATGCGTTAACATCACTGATGGTTGCTTTTAGCGCAGCACGCTTCTCAGCGTATTGTGCTACAAGCTTGGCACGTTTTGCTTCACGTGCTTTCATTGATTGTTTAGCCATAACAGTAACCCTTCACCTTATTTACGGAATGGGAAGTTAAAGGCAGCCAGCAGAGCTCGGCCTTCCTCATCAGTGTTTGCTGAAGTCGTGATAGTAATATCAAGACCGCGCACACGATCGACTTTATCGTAGTCGATTTCCGGGAAGATGATTTGCTCGCGAACGCCCATGCTGTAGTTACCGCGTCCATCAAAAGACTTAGCGCTAACACCACGGAAATCACGTACTCGTGGAAGAGCGATAGAAATCAAACGCTCAAGGAAATCCCACATACGCTCGCCACGCAAGGTTACTTTACAACCAATTGGGTAGCCTTCACGAATTTTGAAACCAGCAACAGATTTACGAGCTTTAGTGATAAGTGGCTTTTGACCAGAGATCGTTGCCATATCGCTTGCTGCGTTTTCTAGTAGTTTCTTATCGTTGATTGCTTCACCAACGCCCATGTTTAGGGTGATTTTCTCAATCCTAGGGACTTGCATGACGCTTGTGTAGCTGAACTCTTTGGTCAGTTCAGCGACTACAGACGACTTGTAGTAATCATGCAGTTTCGCCATAGTAGAACTCCAAATTACTTAATTAATTCACCGTTTGACTTGAAGAAACGCACTTTTTTGCCTTCTTCAAAACGGAAACCGATACGATCCGCTTTACCAGTAGATGCGTTGAAGATTGCAACGTTAGAAACATCAATAGCTGCTTCTTGTTCAACGATGCCACCTTGTTGACCTAGAGCCGGTTGAGGCTTTTGGTGTTTTTTAACAAGGTTGATACCTTCTACGAATACTTTACCAGTTTCGAGAACCTTAGTTACTTTACCGCGCTTGCCTTTATCTTTACCAGCAAGAACGATTACTTCGTCATTACGACGGATTTTAGCTGCCATTTTATTGCCGCTCCTTACAGAACTTCAGGTGCTAGTGACACAATTTTCATGAATTTCGCATTACGAAGCTCACGAGTCACAGGACCAAAGATACGTGTACCGACTGGTTGCTCAGTATTGTCGTTCAACAATACACAAGCATTACGGTCGAAGCGAATGACAGAACCGTCTGGACGACGAACGCCTTTACGGGTGCGCACCACTACCGCTTTCAGAACATCACCTTTTTTAACTTTACCGCGAGGAATTGCTTCCTTAACAGTAACTTTGATGATATCTCCGATATGTGCATAACGGCGGTGAGAGCCACCCAGAACCTTAATACACATTACTCTGCGAGCGCCGGAGTTATCCGCTGCGTCGAGTGTACTTTGCATTTGGATCATGTTAGTGCTCCGCTAAATATTAAAACTAGACCCATCACGGGTCGGGCTGCCTCTTTATAAGGGCTGCGAATTGTACCACCGTTTCTTGAGAAAAGGTAGCCAAAAAACAAGCGGCCCCAAAAAAAGTTTTGGAGCCGCTCTAAAAGTCTAAAAATTAAGCAAAAATTAGATCTTCGCTTTTTCTAGAACTTTCACCAAAGTCCAAGACTTAGTCTTAGACATTGGACGACATTCACGAATCTCAACAGTATCGCCTAGGCCACACTCGTTGTTTTCATCGTGTGCATGTACTTTTGTCGTACGTTTGATGAACTTCCCGTAGATAGGGTGTTTAACAAAACGTTCGATAGCAACAACAATAGATTTGTCCATTTTGTCGCTAATTACACGACCTTGAGTCGTACGAGTTGTTTCGCTCATTATGCGCCCGCCTTACTATTCAAAACAGTCTTAACACGTGCGATATCACGACGTACAGCTTTAAGAGTATGAGTTTGTTGTAGCTGACCAGTTGCAGCTTGCATGCGCAAGTTGAACTGCTCGCGTAACAAATTCAATAACTCAGCGTTAAGCTCTTCAACGCTTTTTTCGCGTAGGTCTTGTGCTTTCATCACATCACCTGCTTAGTTACAAAAGTTGTTTTTATAGGCAGTTTACGTGCCGCTAGGCGGAACGCTTCACGTGCCAACTCTTCAGGTACACCACCCATCTCGTACATCACTTTACCAGGTTGGATTTGGGCAACCCAATATTCTACGTTACCCTTACCTTTACCTTGACGAACTTCAAGAGGTTTTTCAGTGATAGGCTTGTCTGGGAAAATACGAATCCAGATTTGACCTTGACGCTTAACGTGACGCGTCATTGCACGACGTGCCGCTTCGATCTGACGAGCAGTGATGCGACCACGGCCTACAGCTTTTAAGCCGTATTCGCCGAAGCTTACATCAGTACCTTTCGCTAGACCGCGGTTACGACCAGTCATAACCTTACGGAATTTAGTACGTTTAGGTTGTAGCATCAGTCGACTCCTTACTTACGGCTTTGACGTGGCTTCTTCTTAGGCTTGTCAGCCTTTGGCTCTACCGCGTTAGCGTCTGGCATACCACCAAGGATTTCACCCTTGAAGATCCAAACTTTAACGCCGATCACACCATATTGAGTGTGAGCCGAAGAAGTTGCGTAATCAATGTCAGCACGTAGGGTATGTAGTGGCACACGGCCTTCACGGTACCATTCAGTACGCGCGATTTCAGCGCCGCCTAGACGACCACTTACTTCTACTTTGATACCCTTAGCACCTAGACGCATTGCGTTTTGTACTGCGCGCTTCATAGCACGACGGAACATTACACGACGCTCTAGCTGAGACGAAATGCTATCAGCCACTAATTGACCATCTAGCTCAGGCTTACGTACTTCAGCGATGTTAATTTGCGCTGGTACACCTGCAATTTTAGCTACAGCTGCGCGTAGCTTCTCAACGTCTTCGCCTTTCTTACCGATAACAACACCAGGACGTGCAGTGTGAATAGTCACACGGATGCTCTTCGCTGGACGCTCGATAACGATGCGAGATAAAGACGCTTTAGACAGTTCTTTAGTTAAGAACTGACGTACCTTGAAGTCGCCGTCTAGGTTGTCAGCGAATTCGTTGGTATTAGCAAACCATGTAGCATTCCAAGGCTTAACGATGCCAAGACGAATACCATTTGGATGTACTTTCTGACCCATTTGCTTACTCTCCTAGTCTCTTAGCGATCTGCTACAACAACAGTGATGTGGCTTGAACGCTTCAAGATACGATCCGCACGGCCTTTAGCACGAGGCATAATACGCTTCATGATAGGACCCTCATCTACGAAGATTTTAGCGACTGATAGATCGTCGATATCTGCACCTTCGTTGTGTTCCGCATTTGCAATCGCAGAATCAAGTACTTTCTTAATTAAGTCAGCCGCTTTTTTGTTGCTGAACGTTAAGATTTCAAGCGCTTGCTCTACTGATTTACCACGGATTTGATCTGCAACTAAGCGAGCTTTCTGTGGAGAAATGCGAGCAAAGTTATGTTTAGCAATAGCTTCCATTATTTACTCCTTATTTCTTCTTAGCTTTCTTATCTGCAGCATGGCCGCGATAGGTACGTGTTGGTGCAAATTCGCCCAGTTTGTGACCGATCATTTCATCAGTTACGAATACTGGAACGTGTTGACGACCATTATGGACAGCGATGGTCAAACCAATCATTGATGGAATGATCATTGAACGACGGGACCAAGTCTTAATAGGCTTTTTGTCTCCGCTTTCCACCGCTTTCTCTACCTTCTTCAGCAAGTGTAGGTCAATAAATGGACCTTTCTTGAGAGAACGTGGCATGGCGATTCCTCTTTATAGATTATTTGTTACGACGACGTACAATGTACTTGTCAGTGCGTTTGTTCTTACGGGTCTTGAAGCCTTTAGTTGGCATACCCCATGGAGAAACTGGGTGACGGCCACCAGAAGTACGGCCTTCACCACCACCGTGTGGGTGGTCTACTGGGTTCATTACCACACCGCGAACGGTAGGACGAACACCGCGCCAGCGGTTAGCACCAGCTTTACCAAGTTCACGTAGCATGTGCTCAGAGTTACCTACTTCACCGATTGTTGCACGGCCTTCAGATAACACTTTACGCATCTCACCAGAACGTAAGCGTAGAGTTACGTATGCACCGTCGCGAGCGACTAATTGTGCATATGCGCCAGCAGAACGTGCTAGCTGTGCACCTTTACCAGGCTTAAGTTCAATACAGTGAATTGTAGAACCTACTGGGATGTTGCGCATCGGCAGAGTGTTACCTGCTTTGATAGGCGCATCTACACCAGATTGGATCGCATCACCAGCTTGAATGCCTTTAGGTGCAATGATGTAACGACGTTCACCGTCTGCATACAATACTAATGCAATGTTTGCGCTACGGTTTGGATCGTATTCAAGACGCTCAACTTTCGCTGGGATACCGTCTTTAGTACGTTTAAAGTCAATTACACGGTAGTGTTGCTTGTGACCACCACCAATGTGACGTACTGTGATACGACCGTTATTGTTACGACCACCATTCTTAGAGTTTTTCTCTAGAAGAGGTGCGTAAGGCTTACCTTTATGTAGGTCAGCATTAACTACTTTAACAACGTGGCGACGACCAGGGGAAGTCGGCTTACACTTAACAATAGCCATTTTTAACTACTCCTGTTACTCAGCACCGCCAACGAAGTCAAGATCTTGACCTTCTTTCAAAGTAACGTAAGCTTTTTTCACGTCTGAACGACGGCCTTCACGCATACCTTGACGTTTGGTCTTACCCTTAACTACTAGGGTATTTACAGACTTAACTTCAACTTCAAATAGCTTTTCTACAGCTGCTTTGATCTCTTTTTTCGTTGCGTTAGTTGCAACTTTAAAAACGATAGTGTTTGCTTTTTCAGCAGCCATTGTCGCTTTTTCAGAGATGTGCGGAGCACGTAGAACTTTTAGTAGACGCTCTTCACTGATCATGCCAGCATCTCCTCAACTTGCTTAACTGCTTCTGCAGTCATTAGAACCTTGTCAAATGCGATTAGACTTACTGGATCAATACCAGCTGCGTCGCGTGCATCAACTTTGTATAGGTTACGAGCAGCTAAGAATAGATTCTCGTCTACTTCGCTAGTTACGATTAATACATCGTTTAGCTCAAGATCTTTAAGCTTAGCAACTAGGTCTTTAGTTTTTGGCGCTTCTACTGAGAAGTTATCAACAACGATTAAACGCTCTTGACGTACTAATTCAGAAAGAATTGCTTTCATAGCACCACGGTACATTTTTTTGTTTACTTTTTGGCTGTAGTTTTGAGGCTTAGCAGCAAAAGTAACACCACCTGTACGCCAGATTGGGCTACGGATTGTACCAGCACGCGCGCGGCCAGTACCTTTTTGACGCCATGGTTTAGCGCCACCACCAGATACTTCAGAACGAGTCTTTTGAGCACGAGTACCTTGACGAGCACCTGCTGCGTACGCAACAACTACTTGGTGTACAAGAGCTTCGTTAAACTCACGTCCGAAAGTAGTCTCGGAAACAGTTAGTGCATCAGCACCTTTAACCATCAATTCCATTACTTACTCCTAGACGTTATGCTTTAACAGCTGGTTTTACGATTACGTTGCCACCGATAGCACCAGGTACTGCACCTTTGATAAGAAGCAGATTGCGCTCAGCGTCAACACGTACGATCTCTAGGTTTTGAGTCGTTACACGCTCAGCACCCATGTGACCAGCCATTTTTTTGCCTTTAAACACGCGACCTGGAGTTTGACATTGGCCAATTGAACCCGGAGCACGGTGAGACAAAGAGTTACCGTGAGTCATATCTTGAGTACGGAAGTTCCAGCGCTTAACAGCACCTTGGAAACCTTTACCCTTAGAAGTACCAGTAACGTCTACTTTTTTGATTTCATTGAAAAGTTCTACGTTTAGCTCAGCGCCAACTTCGAACTCTTCACCGTTTTCTAAACGGAATTCCCAAAGACCGCGGCCTGCTTCAACACCTGCTTTCGCAAAGTGACCAGCTTCAGGCTTAGATACACGGTTAGCTTTCTTAGAACCTGCAGTTACTTGGATTGCAGAGTAACCATCGTTTTCAAGTGTACGTACTTGAGCAACACGGTTAGCTTCAACCTCAACAACTGTTACAGGAATAGAAACGCCTTCTTCGGTAAATACGCGGGTCATACCCACTTTACGACCGACTAGACCAATCATTATTTCTTCTCCCTTAACCTAGGCTGATTTGAACATCAACGCCAGCAGCAAGATCTAAACGCATCAATGCATCAACAGTTTTGTCTGTTGGTTCAACGATGTCGATTAAACGCTTGTGAGTACGAATTTCGTACTGGTCACGTGCGTCTTTGTTGACGTGAGGAGAAATAAGAACAGTGAAACGCTCTTTACGAGTAGGAAGTGGGATAGGACCACGAACCTGTGCGCCGGTGCGCTTTGCTGTTTCAACGATTTCCGCAGTAGACTGGTCGATTAGACGATAATCGAAAGCCTTTAGGCGGATACGAATACGTTGGTTCTGCATGAGACAGAGCTCCAATTTAATTAATTACACAAACAATATCGCCACTCAACTGCGTAAATTCGCAGGAATGCCGATTGATTTATGTGAAACCGTAGTGCCCTAATTGGGTACATTGTCAGTTAATTTTGATCAGATACTACTTAACTAAATACCAATCGATAGATATAAATAGTTAGGTAACTAGGTAACTAATTTTATTAACTGCGAACATAAGCTGAGTATACATTATGGTTAATCACCGAATAATCTCTTAAAGATTAAGAGTGTTAACGCGAATCCTCGCTGCTCATTGGTTCACAACTGGCTTAACCAGAGCCGTGCATTATACAGATCACAAAACGCTATGCAAGCACTGTTTGAAAATTAATCGAGAAAAGGAAATACGCGATACGAGATACGAGATACGAGATACGAGATACGAGATACGAGATACGAGATACGAGATACGAGATACGAGATACGAGATACGAGATACGAGATAATTTTAGCGCCAGATACAAAAAAGGGAAGCCTAAGCTCCCCTTCTTTTATTAGTACTAACGGTTGTTAGCTATCAGCAATTAAGCGATAACTTTAGCAACAACACCAGCACCAACTGTACGGCCACCTTCACGGATAGCGAAACGTAGACCTTCGTCCATCGCGATTGGTGCGATTAGAGTAACAGTCATTTGTACGTTATCACCAGGCATTACCATTTCAACACCTTCTGGTAGTTGAATGTCGCCAGTTACGTCAGTTGTACGGAAGTAGAACTGTGGACGGTAACCTTTGAAGAATGGAGTGTGGCGACCACCTTCGTCTTTAGAAAGTACGTATACTTCTGATTCAAAAGTTGTGTGTGGGTTGATTGACTTAGGAGCTGCTAGTACTTGACCACGCTCTACGTCATCACGCTTAGTACCACGTAGAAGTGCACCAACGTTCTCACCCGCACGACCTTCGTCTAGAAGCTTACGGAACATTTCAACACCAGTACATGTCGTTACTGTAGTGTCTTTGATACCAACGATTTCTACTTCGTCACCTACGCGTAGGATACCACGCTCGATACGACCAGTTACAACCGTACCACGACCTTGGATTGAGAACACGTCTTCAATTGGTAGTAGGAATGGTTGGTCTACTGCACGCTCTGGCTCTGGGATGTAGTTGTCTAGCGCTTCTGCTAGTTCAACGATTTTCGCTTCCCATTGCTCTTCACCGTTTAGGGCACCTAGAGCTGAACCTTGGATTACTGGTAGATCATCACCTGGGAAGTCGTACTCAGAAAGAAGTTCACGAACTTCCATTTCAACTAGTTCTAGAAGCTCTTCATCATCAACCATGTCACATTTGTTCATGAATACGATGATGTAAGGGATACCAACTTGGCGACCAAGTAGGATGTGCTCACGAGTTTGAGGCATTGGACCGTCAGTTGCCGCAACAACTAGGATACCACCGTCCATTTGCGCAGCACCAGTGATCATGTTTTTAACATAATCTGCGTGTCCTGGGCAGTCTACGTGTGCGTAGTGACGAGATGGAGTATCGTACTCTACGTGAGAAGTAGCGATTGTGATACCGCGCTCACGCTCTTCTGGAGCGTTATCGATTGATGCGAAGTCACGAGCTGCACCGCCGTACACTTTAGCAAGTGTAGTACAGATAGCTGCAGTAAGAGTTGTTTTACCGTGGTCAACGTGGCCGATAGTACCAACGTTTACGTGCGGTTTCGTACGTTCAAATTTTTCTTTAGACACAATCGTGTTCCTTCCTAGTTATGATTCGTTTTGACAAAGTTAGAGTCAAAACGCGCCAGAATTTGCTATTTTATGCGTCAATTTTCATCAACGCAATAGATTCATGGTCTAAGAAGCGGATCTCTTTAAAAAAGATCCACTTATTACACCTTAACCGCGCTCTGCAATGATTGCTTCAGCAACATTTTTCGGCACTTCAGCATACTCAGAGAATTCCATTGAGTATGATGCACGACCTTGAGTTGCAGAACGTAAGTCGGTTGCGTAACCAAACATCACAGATAAAGGTACTTGAGCTCGGATAATTTTCAAGCCGCCATAACCCTCTTCCATGCCTTCAATGATGCCGCGGCGACGGTTTAGGTCACCAACCACATCCCCCATCCAATCTTCAGGGGTGGTTACTTCCACTTTCATCATAGGCTCGAGCAGAACAGGTTGTGCTTGCAACGCGCCTTTTTTGAATGCCATTGAGCCAGCAATTTTAAATGCCATCTCATTTGAATCGACATCGTGGTATGAACCATCAAACAAGGTTGCCTTGACATCCAATACAGGATAGCCAGCCAGCACACCATTGTTCATTTGCTCTTCAATACCTTTCGCTACTGAACTGATGTATTCACGAGGAACAGCACCACCCACGATCTCGTCAACAAAAACAAACCCTTCGCCAGGTTCTGATGGTTCAAGTTTAAGCCATACATGACCATATTGACCACGACCACCTGATTGACGAACGAATTTACCTTCAACTTCCGTTTTACCACGAATGGTTTCACGGTATGCCACTTGCGGCTTACCTACGTTACAGTCGACACTGAATTCACGCTTCATGCGGTCAACGATGATATCTAAGTGAAGCTCACCCATACCAGAAATCAAGGTTTGGCCAGTTTCATCATCTGTTTCCACGCGGAAAGATGGGTCTTCTGCAGCAAGTTTGCCTAGGGCAATTGCCATTTTTTCTTGGTCAGCAGTTGAACGCGGTTCTACAGCAATTTGAATAACCGGCTCAGGAAATTCCATGCGCTCTAGGATAACTTTATGGTCAATTGCACATAAAGTGTCACCTGTGGTCACATCTTTTAAGCCGATGGCTGCAGCGATATCACCCGCCAACACTTCTTTAATTTCTTCACGCTTATTTGAGTGCATTTGAACAATACGTCCAAAACGCTCGCGCTTTTGTTTCACCGAGTTATACACGGTATCGCCAGAATTGACTTTACCAGAGTAAACACGCATGAATGTTAATGTACCTACAAACGGGTCAGTTGCGATTTTAAAGGCTAGAGCCGAGAAAGGTTCGTTGTCGTCAGCATGACGTTCAACTTCATTTTCATCTTCGTCCACACCTTTAATTGAAGGTACTTCTGTCGGTGATGGTAGGTAATCGACCACTGCATCGAGAACAGCTTGGACACCTTTGTTTTTGAAGGCTGAACCACAAGTTGCCAATACAATCTCGTTATTCAAAGTACGAGCGCGTAGTGCCTGCTTAATTTCAGCTTCACTTAGCTCTTCACCTTCTAGGTATTTTTCCATCAACTCTTCAGAAGCTTCTGCCGCCGCTTCCACTAGGTGATTTCGCCATTCATCAGCAAGTTCTTGCATATCAGCTGGAATGTCTTCGTAGGTGAAGGTCATGCCTTGATCGGCTTCATTCCAGTTAATCGCTTTCATCTTGATAAGGTCGATGACACCCTTAAACTCTTCTTCCGCACCAATGTTTAATTGGATTGGAACCGGAGTCGCACCAAGACGATTTTTAATTTGGTTAACAACGCGCAAGAAATCTGCACCAGCACGGTCCATTTTGTTCACGAACACTAGACGAGGTACGTGATATTTGTCCGCTTGACGCCATACAGTTTCAGACTGAGGTTCAACACCAGATGATCCACAAAAAACAACCACTGCACCATCAAGCACACGCAAAGAGCGCTCTACTTCGATCGTAAAGTCAACGTGTCCAGGGGTATCAATGATATTGACGCGATGTTCTTCGAATTGTGCTTCCATACCACGCCAGAATGTCGTAGTAGCAGCAGATGTGATAGTGATACCACGTTCTTGCTCCTGCTCCATCCAGTCCATGGTTGCAGCGCCATCGTGAACTTCACCGATTTTATGAGAAAGGCCTGTGTAGAACAGAATACGCTCAGTTGTGGTTGTTTTACCTGCATCTACGTGCGCACAAATACCGATATTACGGTAGCGCTCAATAGGAGTTTTACGAGCCACGATTGTATCCTCTTACTAAGGGAACCCTTAGGTTGTTCAGACTACCTATCAATAATAATTTGATATCAATAAATAGCAAAAATGTGCTGCGAGAGATCCCGCAGCACAGAAGGTATAACTAACGTTATAGGTTGGAGGCTAAGCCGCCAATTACCAACGGTAGTGTGCGAATGCTTTGTTCGCGTCTGCCATACGGTGAACGTCTTCACGTTTCTTAACAGCAGTACCTTTGTTTTCTGACGCGTCTAGCATTTCAGCTGCAAGACGTTGTGCCATAGATTTTTCACCACGCTTACGCGCAGCTTCAACCAACCAACGCATAGCAAGCGCGTTACGGCGAACCGGACGTACTTCTACAGGTACTTGGTAAGTTGAACCACCCACACGGCGAGATTTAACTTCTACCGCTGGACGTACATTTTCAAGAGCTTCTTCAAATACAGCTAAGTGATCTTTACCAGATTTCTCAGCCATAGTATCTAGTGCAGTGTAAACAATTTTTTCAGCAGTTGATTTCTTACCATCAACCATAAGGATGTTTACAAATTTTGCCAGCAATTCAGATTTGAATTTAGGATCTGGAAGGATCTTACGCTGACCAATTACGCGACGACGTGGCATGGATGTTTCTCCGTTGTCTTCTTCAGGTTATCCAAAACTTTTCAGTTTCATCAAAATACAATAATTGTAGTGTTTGGCCTTACTTAACGCTTTCTGTTAAATGACAGAATAGCTATTAAGACTTAGGACGTTTAACACCATACTTAGAACGACCTTGTTTACGGTCGTTAACGCCAGCACAGTCAAGAGCGCCGCGAACGGTGTGGTAACGCACACCTGGTAAGTCTTTAACACGACCACCACGGATTAGAACAACTGAGTGCTCTTGAAGGTTGTGACCTTCACCGCCGATGTATGAAGTAACTTCAAAGCCGTTAGTTAGACGAACACGACATACTTTACGTAATGCTGAGTTCGGTTTTTTAGGAGTAGTAGTATATACGCGAGTACATACACCACGTTTTTGTGGACACGCCTCTAGTGCTGGCACGTTGCTTTTAACAACTTGCTTTACACGTGGCTTGCGTACCAACTGGTTAATAGTTGCCATTAAATAGCTCCTGATTTTACGAAAATAAGCTTGTGAAAAATCTAATCCTTATCTAACTGATATGAGTATGCAGCGAGAAATAAGGACGCGAAATTTTATTCATCAAGGGTGGGTGTGTCAAGAAATATACAATCTTGTGAGGGAGTTTTTTTAGCTTTAAACAAAATAACAGGAAAATATTAGCGCTTTATAGCCATGTCATCGATTGAACGTGCTGCTCAGTCAAGCCAACAAACCCTACGAAATCAATGCATTGAGCTTGCCAGTGTGGTGATAACCCTACCCCCCTTGCTTCAACGTCTTCACCTAACACCCAGCAACGATCTTGAAGATCATTCGCAGTGAATATGTCCATTTGGGCCTGTACGGCTAAGTAAACCGCATCCTCAACCAATAAAAATGCATCATTTTCTTGGCTCAAGCTGATGGCAGACTGCAATCCTTGCTGAGACTTTATGATATGTAACATTGTGAAGATCCTTTTAAAACGTCATGATCTTTTGGCATTGATGCAGCTTTTCAACCAATGATGGTCTGTCTAACACTTGCACATCAAGCACCAAATCTTTCGCTGACAACTGATAATCTTGCAGTGCCGAGTCACATACATACACATTGTCTATATCATACAAATCAAGCAATTTAAAAGCGGAGATGTAGTCACGAGACAAGATTTTTTCAGGCTGCTGTGATGCCATCAATTGCGTAACACCTGAATCAATAAAAAACACATCAATGTCTTCACAGTAGGCAGAGGCAGCCAATAGTGCATCTAAACCTTCTCGACCTTGGCTAGTTGAATGTGGGTATGAACGGAAAACAAATCCTAAACGCATTAAAATTGCACCACTCTATCTTGTGTTAATAACGCTTCAGCCAAGCCACCTAGCCCAGCAAGTTCAAACCCTTTAGCGGTATTACTGGCATCGAGAGCATGTGTGTTTGCTTCATTAGCATCCACGATGCCCCGGCGCAACGATGCAGCAACGCAAGACTCTAAACGTACATGATGTTGCTGGCTTAACTGCTGCCAAGCTTTAGTAAGATCGAATTCATCATTCGCCGGCAATACCAAACTTGATGCATTATGCACCCCGTCTTGATAAAAAAACACACTCACTAATTGATGGCCTTTTTCAATAAGAGCACACGCAAACTGGTAGGCATGACGGGCGGACTGACTGCCATACACCGAACCATTAACAACTAGGCTGTATGTCAAAGAGGGAGAGGTACTCACTTCTCACCATCCTCGATTTTACGTTGGCGAATATAAAGGTATACCGTGTGTTTCGAAATATTAAGACGATCTGCAACCCGATTGATGGCATCTTTAATATCAAAAATACCTTTGTCATACAGATCCATAACGATCTGACGGTTTTTCGTATTGTTTGAAACGGTTTTATCCGCATTGATCTCTTCAATGGTGCGTTCAACGGTTTGGTCCACCAGCTCTTCCACATCACTGGCAAAGTTGACCGATGATGCCGCTTCTTCCGCTTCTGCGGTTGGCATAAAGGCATGTAAGACTTGCGAAAATGGTGCATCTAAATTGATATTAATACACAGCAGGCCAATCACGCGTTGCTCACCATTGCGAATGGCAATCGTGATCGATTTCATCAATACACCACCTTTAGCACGCGTGAAATAAGAGCGTGAAAAGTTACGTTGAGAACCTTCGATGTCTTTCAGCATTTTGAGTGCTAAATCAGTAATAGGCGATCCCACTTGGCGACCAGTATTCTCACCGTTAGCAATTTTAATGGCTGATGTATTTAGGTCTTCAAGCGAGTGCAGCACGATCTCACAATAGCTACCGATTAAACTTGCCAGACCATCCACGACCGCTTCATAGGAATGAAGGATAAACTTATCCTGTTCAGTAAAAGGCAACACATGGACAGATTCCATTTCTAACAATGCTTCAGAATGCATTACTTCAGATTGACTCACAGGCACCTCTTGCTACTTTCCTGATTAAATCGCCGATAAATCACCCAGCAGAACGCTGAACAATTAAACAAATTAACGTAAGTTTATCAGAAAATTTGAAATAGGTATGACTCTAACCGCATTATGATGATTTAGAACAAATTTCATTGGTTATTTTTGTATCCAAGTCTTCAGCCTCAACCTTCACAGGGTATAAAAAAGGCCCATCACTAAGATGAGCCTCTTGATCACACCAAAAACAAATTATTTTGCTGCTGGCGCTTCTGCAGATTTCACTGACATTAACTCAATTTCAAATACCAATGTTGAGTTTGCAGGAATGGTTGGCGTGTCTTGTTCGCCGTACGCTAATTCTGGCGGGATAACCACTTTGTATTTAGAGCCGACTTTCATTAACTGAACCGCTTCCGTCCAGCCAGGGATCACGCGGTTAAGCGGGAAAGTTGCCGGTTCGTTACGATCGTATGAGCTATCGAATTTAGTACCATCAACCAGTGTACCTTCGTAGTTCACTACCACTGTATCGGTGGCTTTTGGAGAAATGCCGTCGCCCTCTTTCTCAACTTTGTAAAGAATGCCAGATTCTGTTTTCTTCACCCCGTCTTCTTTTTCGAAGTTAGCACGGAACTCATCGCCTTCTTTTTTCGCTGCGGCAGCTTTCTCTGCGGCTTGAGCTTGCATCTTCTCAGACACACGCTTATCTAGCTCTTGCAGTGCTTGGTGCGTTTCTTCTTCACTCATACCTGCTTTGTTCGTAAATACATCTTCAATACCTTTAAGCACGATATCTTTATCTAGGTTGATACCAATTTCTGCTGGTTTCTCAATGCTTGTGTTTAGGTAGTTTGCGAATGAAACACCGATTGCGTACGCTGCTTTTTCATCATCCGTTTTGTACAGTGTTGATGCTGCAGCAGACTGAGCTTGTTCTGCTTGAGGCGCAGCTTGTTGTGCATCTGTAGATTCTTCTTTCTGACAGCCAACTGCTAATAAAACAGTTGCAGCTAACAGCGATACTTTAAAAATCGGTTTCATTAACTTCTCCAGCATGATGGCGAGCCATCGATTTTATTTAGGAATTTAATTGTAACTGTATTTAAAAACTTTCCTACTTCTATCAACAAAATAGTATTGTTGGAAAGTTTTCTTCACCTTAGCCCATATTTAGTAGGATGGTGATCGTATTGTTACCCTATCATGGGTTTCTTTATGCTCTTGTTAGCTGACCGTTTTTTTTTCTTAAAGTTCAACCAAGTGCATAAAAATTTGTAAATCGAGCAAATGTTAGCTCAGAAACTCTCTGTTTTTACTATCACGCTTCAATACTCTCTGAGCTTTCAGGTATACTGCATGCATTATTGAGACCGATATAGTGAACAACATGCATTCAAACAACCTTGAACTTGAGCTAAAACAACGCATTGATGATCTGGAATGCCAAGTGGCGTTTCAAGAACAAACCATTAATGAACTGAATGATGCATTAAGCCAACAGCAAATTTTGATTTCTCGCATGCAAGATCAAATGAAATTTGTCGTGTCTAAAGTCAAAAACTTAGACACATCGAACCTTGCTGACCCTTCCGAAGAAACTCCACCACCGCATTATTAATTCAAGACTTTGATGGTTTTTCGAAATAAGCGATGAAATCAATATCTAAACAGAATACAAAAACGCCAACTTATTTCAGTTGGCGTTTTTATTGAATCAAAGATTAGTGAGAGCAGCCGCAGCCACCGTTTCCATCACAACCTTCTTTTTTCTCTTCATGACCGTGGCCGCCACAGCAATCACCGTCGTGATCATGGTGATGATGACCACCCGCTTGATGTACGTGACCGTGTGCAATTTCTTCATCAGAAGCCGCACGAACAGCAACCACTTCAACATCAAATGTGAGTGTTTGACCTGCTAGCATGTGGTTACCGTCAACCACCACTTCGTCACCGTCCACTTCGGTAATTTCTACCGGGATTTGACCTTGGTCTGTGTCTGCTAGGAAACGCATGCCAACTTCAATTTCATCCACACCGTGGAATACGTTAGCCGGTACACGTTGAACTAAACCTTCGTTGTGCTCACCGTAAGCGTCTTCTGGAGCAATAGTCGCTGTGAATTTGTCACCAGCCGCTTTACCTTCTAGCTCTTTTTCCAAACCTGTAATTAGGTTGTTGTGGCCGTGTAGGTAATCTAATGGTGCATCAACCGTTGACTGATCAACAACCACACCATCTTCCACTTTCACTTGATATGCCAAGCTAACAACAACGTTTTTTTCAATTTTCATATTCGCTCCAAATTCAGATTAAGCGTGAGAATGTGAGCACTTAATCTCTATGTGCAAGATAATGGGGATAAGCGCGCTAGATTTCAATCTATCAGTCGATTATTTTTCAGCGTAGAGGTAAAACCGTGTTCACTATTCGCTTCATTCTGGCTTGAAGATGCCTATCAACTGGTCAGATTGTCTTGGTGTGTTTTCGATTGCTTTCGCGGTCGCTTGTTCTACCTTTTGTTCAACATAGTCGCACTCGACACATTCCACCACTTCAATGTCATTTTGTTCCCACACGCGCAGACTATCGGTTTGTTCACATAACGGACATTTAGCGCCGGCAATAAATCGTTTTCTCATGTCTCTTCCTAATATTGTCTCAACCAATATACCTAAGTCACTTGGGTATACAGCCTTTAATCCCAATCATGCTGCGTTTTTCTATCGCTTTCCATTTCTCGGTCAAAGATCTCTTCCAATTCTTTACGCGCCTCTTTCGCCCCAATTCCCACCTCTTTATCTTCAGTATGTTGAGGAAGCAGATCTTTTAACATGGTGGTATCGAGTTTTCTAAAGTGCGCTTCCGCTCGTTTGGCTTGATAAGGATGCATACCCAATTCGGTCAACACTTGACGCCCTAAATCCAACGCCCCCAAGAAAGTTTCGCGAGAAAACAGAGTGACACCAGTATTCATCAATTGATAGGCTTCCACTCGACTTCGTGCTCGAGCTAACACTTTTAGATTCGGAAAGTGCTGTTTACACAATTCGGCAATCTTCAACACTTCTTCCGGTGAATCGGTACAAATCGCGATCGCTTCCGCTTGTTCAGCCCCTGCCGCTCGCAGTAAATCAAGTTGGGTCGCATCACCGTAATACACTTTATAGCCAAACTTACGCAACAGTTGGATTTGGCTGGCATCACTTTCCAAAATAGTAATACGAATTTTATTAGCATAGAGCAAACGACCAACCACTTGCCCAAATCGCCCAAAGCCTGCCACTATCACGCGCGGCTCTTCATTAATCACATCTGATTTCATCTCGTCATTGAGATTAATAGTGCGGCTAAACCACTTCTGCTGCACCAACAAAATAAGCGGTGTGGTCATCATGGATAAGCTCACCACGACCAGCAAGGTTGAGGTCATTTGCTCTCCCAACAGTCCGTGGCCTTTTGCCGCGGTGAATAAAACAAAAGCAAATTCTCCACCTTGGCTCAATATGGCAGCCATACGGCTCCGCGCTTTAGGTCGCGTTCCCATTAAACGTGCCAATAAATACAAAATCAGCCCTTTAATGGTGACTAATGCCACCACCGCAGCCAATATTTTGATCGGGTATAACGTCAGTAACTCTAAGTTGACCGCCATACCAACCGACATAAAAAACAACCCAAGCAATAAACCTTTAAACGGTTCAATGGCACTTTCAAGCTCATGACGATACTCACTTTCCGCCAGTAAAACCCCGGCTAGGAAAGTACCGAGCGCCATGGAAAGCCCTAGTTGGTCCATCAGCACGGAAATACCAATCACTAAGAGCAAGGCCGCGACCGTAAACAATTCGCGAACACCGCTTAACACCACATAGCGAAATATAGGACGAAGAAGATAGTGACCACCCACTAATAACGCAGCAATGCCACCAATCATCCACACTGCATCGAGCCAATCACCACCGACATTTCCCGCCAACAAGGGCAGAAGCGCCAACATAGGGATCACAGCAATATCTTGGAAAAGGAGAACCGCAAAGCCCGATTGTCCGGTTTCGGTTCGCGCTAGCCCTTGCTCCTCAATGACTCGTAGAGCAATCGCCGTCGAAGATAACGCCAAGCCCATACCAACCACTAAGCTATTTTGCCAACCAACGCCGAGCATATTCACAATGGCAGAAATCACCAATGTCGTGGCTAAAACTTGTGCGCCCCCTAAACCTAAAATGGGCATTCGCATTTGCCATAATTTCTTGGGGTTCAATTCCAAGCCGATCAAAAACAGCAGCAGCACCACCCCAAGCTCGGAAAAATGCATGACGCTATCCACATCACTGATCAACCCCAAGCCCCAAGGGCCAATCACAATACCCGCAAGTAAATAGCCAAGTACAGAGCCTAATCCGAAGCGTTGCGCCAAAGGCACGGCAATCACCGCAGCCGATAAGAACACCACACCACTTTCTAAAAAATCAATTGTTGCTGAAACCATGGTGCATCCTTTCTATTTCTTTATCGAACCTGAATTTTTTATCGAATCTGACGGGTTGTTCGAGTCAAACGAAGCCGCCATATCCAAAGGATGATTCAACCAAGCGCGATACACTTCCGCATGCTCAATCCGTTCCGCTTGTTTTACATTACGCGCCCAATACAGCACTAACGGCTCCATCCAATGCATTTGACATAACTTGGCCGTCAACTCAAACGGCTGCAATATTTGCTCTAAAGGGTATTGGTTATAGCCGTGTATGGAAAACGCCTCTTTTGATCCACCCGTGGTGATCACACTGCGCCAATATTTACCTTTCAGCGCCGCGCCTTGTCCGAACGCGAAACCTTTACCCAAAACCGTATCCATCCATTCTTTCATTAACGCAGGACAAGAATACATAAACAGAGGATGCTGAAACACGATCACATCGTGTTCAAGCAGCAAGCGGTGTTCGGCAGCCACATCAATAAAAAAATCGGGATAGCGTGCATAGAGATCGTGAACAGTGACGTGAGACAGCCCCTGAATGGCTTTCAGTAAGGTTTGATTGGCAACAGAATTTTCAGGATCGGGGTGCGCGTAGATAAGTAGAATCCGAGGTTTATCGCTCCCCTCGTAAGATGAATGTGACGATGTTTGGTGAGTCTGTGCCATCCTAGCCCCTCTATTATCAATAAAAACAGATAACAGTGAAAAAGTCCTTAACAACTTCATCATATCTTATACCCAAGTGACTTCAAAATGCAGAATTCAGAGCTGTCATCCAAGTCTTTAAACAAGAAAGATTTGTATAGGAATGTGAATCACCTTTCAAACGAATCTGACGCAGTGTAAAGGCTTGGATGAAGCTCCCGAAGGGCAAGCTAAAACAAGCTTTATGCGGCGTTAAATTAAATAGAGATAGAATAGCTATGATCAAATTCAATTTGCCTTGCCTAAAACTTGTTTTAATCTTGCTGAAACTAGCATCTTGAAGTTACTTGGGTATAAATTGCATAATGATCGACATTTATCCTTGAAACCCCTAATATTCCTACCCCAGTGAAGAACCCGAAAACACTTCACTTCAGTCGATGATTTCCAACCCCAAACCTAACTAAGATCCTTATGATTATATTCTCAGATATCCAATTACTGCGCGGCGGCAAACCTTTATTAGAACAAGCCTCTGCAACGATTCATCCCGGTGACAAAGTAGGTCTAGTTGGAAAAAACGGCTGTGGTAAATCAACCTTGTTTGCCCTTTTGAAAGATGAGCTCTCGATTGATGCGGGTAATTTTCAAATGCCAACTCATTGGGAGTTAGCTTGGGTTGCTCAAGAAACGCCAGCATTAGAGCGCGCCGCTTTAGAATACGTGATTGATGGCGACCGAGAATATCGCCAACTCGAATCCGAGCTCGCCGCTGCAGAACAAGCTGACGACGGCACTTTAGTGGCAGAATTGCACGGCAAACTCGAAACCGTTGGCGGCTACACCATCAAATCACGCGCCGCAGAGTTACTGAATGGCCTCGGGTTTAGCCAAGAGCAAATGCAGTGGAACCTCACTCAATTTTCGGGTGGTTGGCGTATGCGTTTGAACTTGGCGCAGGCGCTATTGTGTCGTTCTGATTTACTTCTGCTCGATGAACCG
Source organism: Vibrio gangliei (assembly GCF_026001925.1). NCBI lineage: Bacteria > Pseudomonadati > Pseudomonadota > Gammaproteobacteria > Vibrionales > Vibrionaceae > Vibrio > Vibrio gangliei. The sequence goes on from NZ_AP021869.1 coordinate 2,354,586, forward strand.
ACCAACCACTTAGATTTAGACGCCGTACTGTGGCTAGAAAAGTGGCTGCAAAATTACCCAGGCACCTTGATTCTGATCTCGCACGACCGTGATTTCCTCGACCCAATTGTCGGGCGTATCATTCATGTCGAAAACCAGTTATTGAATGAATACACCGGCAACTATTCTTCGTTTGAAAATCAACGCGCACAAAAACTCATGCAACAACAAGCCATGTATGTGAAGCAACAAAAGCAAATGGCACACATGCAGAGCTACATCGACCGTTTCCGTTACAAAGCCTCGAAAGCACGACAAGCGCAAAGCCGAATTAAAGCCTTAGAGAAAATGGAAAAAGTGCTCCCGGCGCAATTTGATAACCCATTCAGTTTTGAATTTCGTGAACCTGCGGCTTTGCCAAACCCAATCATCATGATGGATCAAGTCTCCGCCGGTTACGGTGACAACCTGATCTTAAAACACATTCGCTTAAATTTAGTGCCGGGCAGCCGCATTGGTTTACTCGGTCGCAATGGCGCGGGTAAATCGACTTTAATCAAATTACTCTCCGGTGAGCTAAAACCACAAGGTGGCGATCTCACCTATTCGCAAGGAGTGAAAATTGGCTACTTTGCTCAGCACCAATTGGAAACCTTGCACCCAGAAGAAACGCCATTACAACACATGATGCAAATCGCGCCGAATCACACCGAACAACAACTGCGAGACTACTTAGGCAGCTTTGGGTTTATTGGTGATAAAGCGCTAGATAAAGTCGCGCCGTTTTCTGGCGGTGAAAAAGCCCGTTTAGTTCTCGCTTTAGTCGTGTGGCAAAAACCCAACTTACTTTTGCTCGATGAACCGACCAACCACTTGGATCTCGACATGCGCCAAGCACTGACGATGGCACTGCAAACTTTTGAGGGCGCAATGGTTATCGTCAGTCACGACCGTTACTTATTGCGCGCGACCACCGATGATCTTTACCTCGTGGATGACAAACAAGTGGTGCCATTTGATGGTGACTTAGGCGATTACTACAAATGGCTCACCGAGCAACAAAAGCAAGATAAGAAAGACGCACAAGAGACCAGCAGCAACGAGCCAAGCCAGAATAGCGCTGCCGCTCGTAAAGAACAAAAGCGTTTAGAGGCAGAATTACGTAAACAAACGGCACCAATTCGCAAAAAGCTGACACAACTCGAAGAGAAAATGGACAAAATCAGTGCACAATTAGCTGATGCTGAACAAGAATTGAGTGATGTTTCTCTCTATCAAGACGAAAATAAGTCTAAGCTTACACAAGTATTAGCTACACAGGCCGCCAGCAAGTCTCAACTTGAAGAGATTGAAATGGAATGGATGACATTACAAGAAGAACTGGACACTTTAAGCTCATAATATGACCGACTATCAACCGCTGCCCTTAACCTTTGAACGCTTATGGCAATTTAGTTTGCAGCACTACGGTGTGCGTGAAATTAAAGAAGCCTGTTTGCACCTGCAAAACCAATATAACGGTAAGGTCAACTTAGTCTTATTACTAAAATGGTTAGATGAACATCAACTGTCATTATCAGAACAGCAGTGGGAACAATTGGATTCCGCCATAGAGCGCACTGAAGGATTACTTGAACAATTTCGCTATTATCGCCGTAAAGCCAAACCACACTTGCCCGATACCCTTTACCGCGAGTCACTACAATTTGAACTGCAATTAGAGCGTCAGCAACAATCCGACTTGGTGCATTGCATTAATCAAATGACGTTATCCGACAAAGTCACAACGCCGATGACGCATGTTTATTGCCAAGAGCTCGGCGCGACTCACTTATGTGACATTTTCTTCAACACCAAGAAAAGCGAAAAATGATGAGCGCTCAATAACACGAAAACTCATCTTCATGAGCATTTCCATTTCCAACATCTCTCATTGATTTAAGGCAGTACAATGATTATTCCTTGGCAAGACATCACCCCCGACACGCTTGAAAATTTAATTAAAGAATTTATTTTGCGCGAAGGCACCGACTACGGCATGCAAGAAACGTCGCTTGATACCAAGATAAAACAAGTGAAAGCTCAACTAAAAGCCGGCAGCATTGCGATTGTGTATTCCGAGCTGCACGAAAGCGTCGATATTCGCGCCATCAATGAAATCCGTTAACTAACCTGATTTTGTCATAACGAGAAGCCAAGCAAAGTAGCAGCTATTTATTCTTATCCGCCATTCCTCTACACTGTTTGGCAATATTTAGTCGAAAGAAAGGATTATCATGTCGGCCAAACATCCTATTATTGCGGTAACTGGTTCATCCGGTGCAGGAACCACCACTACCTCTGAAACTTTCCGTAAAATGTTCAATATGATGGGCATCAAAGCCTCTTGGGTTGAAGGTGATAGCTTCCATCGTTACACACGTCCGGAAATGGATGTCGCCATTCGTAAAGCCAAAGAGCAAGGCAAACACATCAGCTATTTTGGCCCGGAAGCCAATGACTTCCCCGCACTATCAAACTTCTTCAAGCAATATGGCAAAGATGGCACCGGCAAAGTGCGTCGTTATCTACACAGCTTTGATGAGGCGGTACCATACAACCAAATGCCAGGCACTTTCACCCCGTGGCAAGATCTGCCTGAAAATACCGATGTGCTGTTTTATGAAGGATTGCATGGCGGTGTTGTCGATGGCGAGGTCAATGTGTCTAAACACGTCGACTTCTTGATAGGCATGGTGCCGATCGTCAACCTGGAGTGGATTCAAAAGTTCGTACGCGATACCCGTGACCGTGGCCATTCGCGTGAAGCCGTGATGGATTCTATCGTCCGCTCAATGGATGACTACTTAAATTACATTACCCCGCAATTTTCTCGAACTCACATTAACTTTCAACGCGTACCAACAGTGGACACATCTAACCCACTCAATGCCAAAGGCATTCCAAGTCTCGATGAAAGTTTTGTGGTGATCCGATTGCGAGGCATTAAAAATGTCGATTTTCCTTATCTGCTCGCCATGATTGAAGGGTCATTTATGTCCCGCCATAACACGCTTGTGGTGCCGGGCGGTAAGATGAGTTTTGCCATGGAGCTGATCATTCAGCCGTTGCTACATCAGCTGATCGAAACCGGAAAAATCGACTAAAATTGCTAGCAAGAGCACACTTACTGTCGAGTATGTGAGTTCGGGCACGTTTTAAACCTGAAAAACCCCTGTCTTGGGCGATCAAAATCAAGAAATTCCATCGAGAAAGGGGTAGTATTTAGGGCCGACTGTAAAAACAACTTACAGCAAAAACTAATCAACACCTATTCTATTTGACCAGTTTAGACGGTCTCAGGATGAGTGACTCCAAACTGAGCAAGCCTTGTAGAGGAAGTAACAAATTATGGTTCTAGGTAAACCTCAAACAGACCCAACACTAGAGTGGTTTCTATCACACTGCCACATCCACAAGTACCCTTCAAAAAGTACTTTGATCCATGCTGGCGAAAAAGCAGAAACCTTATACTACATCGTTAAGGGTTCAGTAGCGGTATTAATCAAGGATGAAGAAGGCAAAGAAATGATCTTGTCTTACTTGAACCAAGGTGACTTCATCGGTGAATTAGGCCTATTCGAAGAAGACCAAGAACGTACTGCTTGGGTCCGTGCAAAATCGCCTTGTGAAGTCGCTGAAATTTCATTTAAGAAGTTCCGCCAACTTATCCAAGTGAACCCAGATATCCTAATGCGTCTTTCAGGCCAAATGGCAAAACGTCTGCAAATCACTAGCCAAAAAGTTGGCGACTTAGCCTTCCTAGACGTAACAGGTCGTATCGCACAGACTTTGTTGAACCTAGCAAAACAACCGGATGCCATGACTCACCCTGACGGCATGCAAATCAAGATCACTCGTCAAGAAATCGGCCAAATCGTTGGCTGTTCTCGTGAGACAGTAGGTCGCATCTTGAAGATGCTAGAAGAGCAAAACCTGATTTCTGCACACGGTAAAACTATCGTGGTATACGGAACGCGTTAAGCGCCTTTCGTTTTATACATAGTGCAAAAATTAACAAAGCCACTGAATGAGAGTTCAGTGGCTTTTTTGGTATTCGAGTTTCGTTATTCGGGCGCTACGCTGCTTGTAACTCGAAAAGGATAAGAGCCGAGAGCCGAGAGCCGAGAGCCGAGAGCCGAGAGCCGAGAGCCGAGAGCCGAGAGCCGAGAGCCGAGAGCCGAGAGCCGAGAAAATTTTGCACCGATACAAACTAATGTCAATTATTCTGTCCGGCTCCCGAGTATGCGTCCCAGAACCACTGCACTTCTAGTTTTTTTCCTAGCTTCGAGAAGCGCAGCGACCTAGACACGAGTATCGAAACTACCCTATCGCCGGCAACACTCCCGCACTAATCAGCACTTGTACCCCAATGATCACAATACCCATCGATAAAGTTAATCCTAGGCCCAATGAGCCACCACCGACAGTAAAGGCTTGTGTCTCTTGGTGCTGCTGACGTGATTTCATTACCATTACTACTGGCAATAAAATCGCTAGGATAGCCAGAGCAATCGCTGCATAGCCCAGCGCCATAATGAAACCTTGTGGATAAAACAATGCAAAACACAGTGGTGGAACAAAGGTCACCAATGCAATCACAACACGACCGCTTTTGCTCTGATTCTTATTCAAGCTATCGCCAAGGAATTCAAATAAACCTAAACTCACACCTAAGAAAGACGTAATTAATGCAAGATCGGCAAATATAGACACAACTTGAGCAATCATTGGATTATGAATTACTTGAGAAAGCGTCCCCACTAACGCCGTCACATCCCCCGCTTGTGAAAGTGTGGCTTGATCCACCACCCCGAGCGTGGCCAACTGCCACAGAATGTAGACGACCAACGGCAGCAACGAGCCAAACACCATCACTTTTTTCAGCGATTTCATGTCCAATTCTAAATAGCGCACAACGGCAGGAATGCTGCCATGAAAACCAAATGATGTGAAAATCACTGGTAACGCAGCAATGATCAAACCTTTTTCTAGTGGCATATTCACTAAATGTACCGGCTCAATATTCGGCGTTAAGAAAAACAGTATCACCGCCATGGCAACCAGTTTACAGGTGAACAGCACGCGGTTTACTCGGTCTACTGAAGAGGTACCGAAAGTCACAATCGCCGCGATAATAACGGTAAAAATCAACGTGCCCATACCATTGGACACATCCAGTGCAAACCAATTGTGCAATTTGGCATTAAATTGGCCACCACCACCGGCAATGTAGGCGGCACATAGCGCATAAAACAAAAACAGCATCGCAAAAGTCGCAATCCATTTCCCTTTCTCGCCCAAAAATTGCTTGGCAAGTGTATGTAGCGTGGCATCGTGATCCGCATGCTGATGCAGTTCCAGCATTAATAATGCGGTATACGCCATCAAGGCCCACATACCAATCATGATGATGAGAGAAGTGCTAAAGCCTAAGCCAGCAGATGCGATAGGTAGAGCTAACATGCCTGCGCCAATCGTGGTGCCAGCAATGATCAAAGTACTACCAAAAACCTTTGAATTACTCATGTGTCTGTCTTTTTATCATTAGGTGGAATATTAATCTGACACATTACCGACTTTACAGAATGAAATCGAGGTGAAGAATCCCAGTTTTGCGCAAATATTCTACAAAAATGCCGCCATTTACGCTTTTATTAATATGTATCGAAATAATTACAGTATGTAAATAAAAATAAACCCTGAGACCAAAGTAGCCACAGGGTTCACTGTTTAACCGGTTTTTCTGGCTAAGATTAGATGCCGTATTGAGCGCGATATGCTTTAACAGATTCTAATTGCTCAGCATTATCACCTTTCTCTTCAAGGTAAGTAACCAAGTCACCTAGACTGATGATTGAAATCACCGAACAGCCAAAGTCACGTTCGACTTCTTGGATAGCCGATAACTCACCTTTGCCTTTTTCCTGACGATCGATTGCCACCAATACACCCGCTAAATCAGCGCCATTCGCTTTAATGATTTCCATCGATTCACGAATTGCAGTACCTGCGGTGATCACATCGTCCACCAGCATGATGCGGCCTTCTAATGGATTACCCACTAAGTTGCCACCTTCACCATGATCTTTGGCTTCTTTACGGTTAAAGCAATATGGCGTGTCAATATCGTGATGATCAGCTAGAGCGACAGCGGTGGTAGTCGCAATTGGAATACCTTTGTAAGCTGGGCCAAATAGCACATCAAATTCAATACCCGAATCGGCTAAAGCAGCAGCATAAAAACGACCTAAACGCGCTAAATCACGACCAGTATTGAACAAACCAGCATTAAAGAAATACGGGCTCTTACGGCCAGACTTTAAAGTAAACTCGCCAAATTTAAGAACTTGTTTCTCAAGAGCGAACTCAATAAATTCACGTTGATATGCTTTCATAATTATCCTGACTGTCGTATTTGTATTTAACTTTATTATTTCGAAAGAGCCGTTATTCGGGCGCTTCGCTGCGCGTTTCTCGACAGAGCAAAGATCGCTTTTTCGAGAAACGAGTAACGTTGATTAAATTGCTAAGGTTGCCTTCTGAACTTCAATAATATCTTGGATACCTTTCTCAGCCAGATCGAGCAATTGATTAAGCTCAGCGCGAGAGAACGCTTCGCCTTCTGCTGTACCTTGTACTTCGATCATCTTGCCTTCTTCGGTCATCACCACATTCATGTCTGTATCCGCCGCCGAATCTTCGACATATTCCAAGTCACATAAAGCGTGCTCGCCAATGATACCTACCGATACCGCAGCAACATGACACTTCATCGGGTTCTTTTTCAATTTGCCAGAATCCACTAACGATTGAATCGCATCGGCCAATGCCACACTTGCGCCTGAAATCGAGGCTGTACGTGTGCCACCGTCGGCTTGAATCACATCACAGTCCACCGTGATCATCATTTCACCCAGCACATCTAAATCCACCACCGCACGTAAACTTCGCGCGATCAAACGTTGGATTTCCATGGTGCGGCCGCCTTGTTTACCACTTGCCGCTTCACGACGGTTACGTGTATGCGTTGCACGAGGCAACATGCCATATTCTGCTGTGACCCAGCCTTTACCACGACCTTTTAGCCAACCCGGTACTTTTTCTTCAACACTGGCATTACACAACACTTTGGTATTACCAAATTCCACCAATACTGACCCTTCAGCATAAGCGGTGTAGTTGCGTGTCATTTTAATAGGACGAACTTGATCCGCGGCGCGATCGTTTGGACGTAACGTTGAAGACATAAAGATAACCCTGATTAGCAATAGAATTGGGGCGAGATTATAACGATCTTGTCATCAAAAAGCGATCTTAACGACGATTCATCAAACCACTTAGATTAAACAAACCACCTTGTCCTAGACTGTGATAATATCCACCGCAGAAAACCATCACATAATTCGATTAGGTAACTTTTCATGATCTACAGCATGACCGCTTATGCCCGCAAAGAAATCAAAGCTGATTGGGGCAACGCCGTATGGGAAATCCGCAGTGTAAACCAACGCTACCTTGAAACTTACTTCCGTTTACCAGAACAATTTCGTGGCCTAGAGCCGATTCTACGCGAGCGTTTTCGTAAGCGTTTAGCGCGCGGTAAAGTGGAATGCCACTTACGCTTTGAAGCTAACTCTAAAGCGCAAAGCGATTTAAACATCAATGAAGATTTGGCTAAGCAAGTCATCAAAGCCGCCAACCAAGTGATGGCCTTAACTGGTGAAGAATCTCGCATCAACCCATTCCAAGTAATGAACTGGCCAGGTGTGATGGAAGCGCCAGAGCAAGACATGGACACCATCCAAAAAGCATTGCTTGAAGGTTTTGAAGAAGCGATTGCTGACTTCATCGCTGCGCGTGGCCGTGAAGGTGACAACATGAAGTCTCTGATTGAGCAACGCTTAACTGCGATTACCGAAGAAGCCGCGAAAGTACGTGCTCGCATGCCAGAAATCCTACAATGGCAACGTGATCGTCTACTGAATAAATTTGAAGAAGCCAAAATTGAACTCGACAGCTCTCGTGTAGAGCAAGAACTGATTCTACTGGCGCAAAAATCTGATGTAGCAGAAGAACTTGATCGCTTAGATTCTCACGTTAAAGAAGCCACTAACATCATGAAAAAAGGCGGCGCTTGTGGCAGAAAACTCGATTTCATGATGCAAGAATTCAACCGCGAAGCGAACACGCTCGCGTCAAAGTCGATCAGCACTGATGTCACCGCTTCAGGTGTTGAATTGAAGGTGTTGATTGAGCAGATGCGTGAGCAAATTCAGAATATTGAATAATCCATAGCGCTTTACTTAAATACCAAACGAGCCCTCTTTGTTGAGGGCTTTTTGTTATTTGTATGATTCATCATGAAAGCCCAAAACAGCCATTTAGACGTCTAGACGTTGACATTTCCCTGTTCACACTTTACTCTGCGCGCCCTGTTTGAAAATTGTTTGGAATATTATGTCTGCGCCTAAACCCAATTTATCCAATAACATCACGCCTTCTGCACTGGCGCTATTACCACTCGGCGTATTTCTGGCGTTATTTATTGGAGTGGGTGCTTACTTAACGTTTGAAGGTGTGGATTTCGCGTTTTATCAATTACCTGCGCCTATTGCGGCCTTGCCTGCGATTGTGGTGGCGATTGCACTCAGCAAAGACAAAATCAATAAAGCCATTGAGCAGTTTTTGAAAGGTGTCGGCCATCAAGACATCATTGCGATGTGTATGATCTACCTACTTGCAGGTGCATTTGCTGCTGTCGCCAAAGCCTCTGGCGGTGTCGATGCCACGGTTAACCTTGGATTATCCCTGCTGCCAACCAGCATGATTTTGCCGGGCATCTTTTTGATCTCAGCCTTTATTGCCACCGCGATGGGCACATCCATGGGCACGATTGCCGCCGTTGCGCCAGTGGCGGTTGGCATTGCCCATTCTGCAGGCATGAGCTTGCCGCTGACCGCTGGCGTGGTCTTAAGTGGGGCCATGTTTGGTGATAACTTATCCATCATTTCTGATACAACCATTGCCGCGACGCGTTCGCAAGGCTGTGAAATGAAAGATAAATTTCGTGAAAACTTTAAGATTGCCGTGCCGGCTGCGATCATCGCGCTCATCATTTTCGCTTTTAGCAGCACTGCCACCCAAACGCCGACCACAACCGATATCGAGTGGTTAAAGATTTTACCTTACATCACTATTTTAGTATTGGCGGTGTCTGGTCTGAATGTGTTTGTTGTGCTCAGTTTAGGCATTGTGTTTGCAGGTGCTGTGAGTTTATTTTCCGTACCGGATTACGCGTTAACTCATCTGGGCAAAGACATTTACGCAGGCTTTACCAACATGCAGGAGATTTTCATTCTGTCGATGTTGATTGGTGGTTTAAGTGAGCTCATGCGTCGACAAGGTGGCCTGGCTTTCTTAACTCAGCTAGTTAGCCGTGTCATCAAGAAATTTGGTCGCAAACATGCCAATGATGCTAACTCCAAAGCCAGTGAACTCGGCATCGCGATTTTAGTGTCTCTCACCAACTTTTGTACCGCAAATAACACAGTCGCGATCATCGTTTCTGGCAGCGTGGCGCTTGAATTGTCTGAGCAAAATGACGTTTCGGCTCGTCGTTCGGCAAGTTTGCTGGATATTTTTTCTTGTGTCACTCAAGGGATCTTGCCGTATGGCGCACAAATCCTATTGCTCGGTTCGGTGTTTAAGTTGTCGCCGTTAGAGATTGTGAGCAATTCTTATTACTGCTTTGTACTTGCCGCTTGCGCAGTGTTAACCGTCTTCATCCAACATCGTCATCGCTAACTCATTACCTAATAGCCCTTCCTTATTCTCCCAACTTGCTAAACTGACACTAGCAGGTACAGCAAGTTGGGCTATTAAAATTCTCTTATAAATTTTACGGATTTTATTGATAACCTCCCAGCTGCGGGTGTATCTTTAATGAATTCGTCACCATGACGCAACATTATCGAGTTTCTCCTAACAAATTCTCACATTTTTCACCTCATCGAGGAACCGTTCATGGCCATTAAAAAATATACCCACGCCGCCGGCGGCTGGGGTGCATTGATCAGCACCAGTAAGCATCTACTCAAAAGCGAAAACGTCGCAAAAAATATCCGTAATTTACTTCGTACCAACCAAGACAAAGGCTTTGACTGCCCGGGCTGTGCTTGGGGCGAAGATGGCGAAAAAGGCTATTTCCACTTCTGTGAAAACGGTGCCAAAGCGGTCAACTGGGAAGGAACAAGCCGTCGAGTGAATGGTGATTTTTTTGCGCAGCACCCTGTGAATTGGCTGCGCAAACAAAGTGACTATTTTCTTGAGTATCAAGGCCGTTTGAACCAACCGGTTCGCTACAATGCGCAAACCGATCATTATGAAGCGATCAGTTGGGATGAGGCTTTTGCCCTCATCGCGCAACATATCAAGCAATTAGACTCCCCGAATCAAGCTGAGTTTTACACCTCTGGACGCGCCAGTAATGAAGCGGCGTTCTTATATCAGTTGTTTGCGCGTGCCGTCGGTACCAATAACTTCCCTGATTGTTCTAATATGTGCCATGAAGCTACCAGCGTTGCATTAGCTCAGTCCATCGGCATTGGTAAAGGCACTACGCGTATGGAAGATTTCAGCAAAGCAGACGCCATCTTCTTATTCGGCCAAAACCCAGCAACTAACCACCCGCGTATGATGGATACGCTTTATAAAGCCTCACGACGTGGTGCGTCGATTGTGTCGTTCAACAACTTAAAAGAACGTGGGCTAGAACGCTTTACCAACCCACAAAACAAGATTGAAATGCTCACTAATGGCTCCACCCCAATCAGTGGCCATTACTTCAAACCAAAACTTGGTGGCGACATGGCGGCAGTTCGCGGCATGGTTAAAGCCTTGTATGAATTTGATCAAAATGAACTCGCTCAAGGTCGTGCCTCTATTTTCGATCATGATTACATTCAGCAGCACACCAATGGCATGGAAGACTACCTAGCGAAAGTGGCGGCAACCAAGTGGGATGACATCATTGAGCAATCTGGCCTGACACGCGAAGAAATTGACACAGCAGCGACCACCTATCGCCAAGCGAAGCGTGTGATCACCACTTGGGCGATGGGCATTACCCAACACAAGCATTCGGTCAACACCATTCAAGAAATCGTTAACTTGCAACTCTTATTCGGTCAGATTGGTCGCGAAGGTGCAGGTGTGTGCCCTGTGCGTGGTCACAGTAACGTACAAGGTGACCGCACAGTAGGCATCAATGAAAAACCCTCCGCTGCGTTTAACGGCAAAATGGAGCAAGTGTTTAACTTCACGGTGCCAAAAGACCCAGGCCACAATGTGGTGGAATCGATCAAAGCCATGCTGGCCGGTGAAAGTAAAATCTTCATTGGGCTTGGCGGTAACTTTGTGTCGGCTACGCCGGATACTCGCTTAACTCAACAAGCACTAGAAAGCTGTAACCTGACTGTCAATATTGCGACCAAGCTCAATCGCACCCATTTATCTCCGGGTAAAGACTCACTGATCTTGCCTTGCCTTGGTCGCACCGATGTTGACCTGCAAAAAGGTGGGCAACAGTGTGTCACTGTGGAAGATTCATTCAGCATGGTGCACGCATCTTATGGTGCAGTAGAAAACGATAAAGACAAAAACGATCAAGGGGAAATGCGCTCGGAGCCGGCGATCATTGCTGGCATGGCGCACGCAACATTGGGATCGTATCCGGTGGATTGGCTGCATCTAATTGAAGATTACGATCGCATCCGATCGCTGATTGAAAAAGTGATCCCAGGCTTTGCTGGCGTCAATGACAAGATCAAACAACCGGGTGGTTTTTATCTTGGCAATTCAGCGCGAGACAATAACTGGCAGACACCATCAGGCAAAGCGGAAATCAAAAGCCACGATTTGCCTCAACACCTAATGCCGGCCAAATTGCGTGAGATGAGCGACCAAGCGGTGTTCGTATTGCAAACCATGCGCTCACACGATCAATACAATACCACGGTTTATGGATTTGATGATCGTTACCGTGGCGTGTTTGGCGAGCGTAAAGTGCTGTTTATGAATGCACAAGACATCGAAAAGCTGGGCATGAAAGCCGGTGATCGAGTCGACATTCGCTCACTGTATGCCGATCAATATGAGCGTGAAGTGTTTGGCTTTAAGTTGGTGGAATACGACATTCCTGCCGGTAATATTGCCGCTTATTTCCCAGAAGCAAACCCGCTGGTTGCGCTGCATGACAGCGGTGATTTAAGCCATACGCCAGTGTCGAAAGCGATTGTGGTCACGGTGAAGAAAAGTGCGGAAACCACTGAAAATATCCACGTCGTTTCCTACTAATTTCTAACACTCACTAAAAGACAAACGGGCCGAACATCATCATTTGTTCGACCCGTTTTTTATTTCTTATCTATTGATTAGATTCGTCTCATGTACTTTCATTTAAGTAGCAGAGTTAACTAGGGTCTATTGACCTAATAACCGCTGCGGATAGGTATAAGCATCGGCTCGGCCGGGGCGACAGAAGCCGACTAAGGTTAAATTCGACTGCTCTGCCAGTTTCACCGCCATGCTAGTAGCCGCTGAAATGGCAAGCAGAATTTCGATCCCCGCACTCACGGTTTTTTGCACCATTTCAAAACTGGCTCGGCTAGTCACCAAAATCGCCCCACCCGCGAGTTTATTACGCGCAATATAACCAACCAGTTTATCCAACGCGATATGACGACCGACATCTTCACGAATCGCGAGAATGTCTCCCTGTTCAGACACATACACCGCCGCATGGGTCGCCCCAGTGATTTGGTTGAGAGTTTGTTTCCCTTTGAGATCCGCTAATACTTGATCGATCAAATGCCAATCGAACTGACTTTGATTCGGCAATGTCGGTTGCGTTCGCACCACATGAGACAAACTTTCTGAGCCACAAATCCCGCATCCGGTACGTCCAGCCATGGTACGACGCGCCTGCTTTAAACGCTCAAAACAACGATTCGATAATTCGATATGCAATTCCACACCGGCGCTCGATTCCACGGTGTCGATATCATGAATGTCACGCGCGTGGCCAATAATGCCTTCAGACAGGGAAAAGCCAACCGCCAGATCGTCCAAATCGGCTTGACTGCACATCAACACAGTATGAGCGATACCGTTATAAACCAATGCAACCGGCGTTTCGATCGCAAAGGTTTCTTGCTGTGGCATAGTGAAATGATTCGCTGAACGAAAACGAGTTACTGAGCCTTGATGAACAAGCTCTTCCATCATGAAATCAGGGCGAATATTAGGTTCAATTTGAGGCATGGGATGATTGCTCTTAAAACACACCAAGTCAGTATACAGAAACCACCGAATTAAAGTGGAATTAATCATCAACAGATTCAAATTGGTGAATGCTTGTGCTACTCTTCGCTCCCCATTTTTCTACCTGATGCTTTTTACCTTTGTAGCCAGCTACAATGAACTAAAATACTCAGGATAAACCACAACAAAAGTGAATGAACCATGATCGGTAAAGGTACGCTTTATATTGTTTCTGCGCCAAGCGGTGCAGGTAAATCGAGCTTGATCGCAGCCATGTTAGAGAAAAACCCTAACTACGCGATGAAAGTATCTATTTCTCACACCACGCGTGATCAGCGCCCAGGTGAAGAAGATGGCGTTCATTATCACTTTGTGGAAAAAGATCATTTCATTGAACTGATGGAACAAGGTGTTTTCCTTGAGCACGCGGAGGTGTTTGGTAATTACTACGGAACGTCTCGTGTGTGGATTGAAGAAAGCCTCAATAAAGGCATCGATATTTTCCTAGATATTGATTGGCAAGGCGCGCGTCAAATCCGTGAGCAAATGCCAGAAGCGAAAGGTATCTTTATTCTGCCGCCATCGAATGGTGAGCTTGAACGTCGCTTAAATACCCGCGGTCAAGATAGCGAAGAAGTCATTGCTGGCCGTATGAGCAAGGCGAAATCGGAAATCTCTCATTACAATGAGTATGATTACCTTATCATTAACGATGATTTCGATGCCGCACTGATGGACTTTAAAGCCATCATTCGTGCTGAGCGTCTAAAACAAGAGAAACAAGCGGTTAAATACAACGGCATGTTGAAAGCACTGTTAGCGGAATAATTGCTGCTAACGCGAACACACGGGATCTTATTGCTAGAATCTACACAAGTATGGTTGTATAATTTCCCGTCATTCTAAATAAAATTCACTAATTGGAGTCACCATGGCACGCGTAACTGTCCAAGACGCTGTTGAAAAAATCGGTAACCGTTTCGACCTAGTTCTTATTGCGGCTCGCCGCGCTCGTCAAATGCAAACTGGTAACAAAGATGCATTGGTTCCGGAAGAGAACGATAAGACTACCGTGATCGCTCTACGTGAGATCGAAGAAGGCTTAATCACGAAAGAAGTATTGGACGCACGTGAGCGCCAAGAACAACAAGAGCAAGACGCGGCAGAATTAGCAGCAGTAAGCAGCATCGTTCACCACCGTTAATCTCTCTATTCTGGGCGTATAACATTGTACTTATTTGAAAGTTTAAAGGCCGTTGCCCAAGAATATTTGCCAGAGTCTCAAATCGAGACTCTGCGCCAAGCCTTTTTGGTTGCAAAAGATGCCCACGAAGGTCAAAGCCGTTCTAGTGGCGAACCTTATATTATCCATCCTGTCGCGGTAGCCCGCATTCTTGCAGAGATGCATCTCGATAACGAAACCTTAATGGCGGCGTTGTTACATGATGTAATCGAAGATACTGAGGTCACCAAAGAAGATCTTGCCGAACAATTTGGTGAGACAGTGGCAGAACTGGTGGATGGCGTATCGAAACTCGATAAGCTCAAATTCCGTGATCGTAAAGAAGCTCAAGCTGAAAACTTCCGCAAAATGATCTTAGCCATGGTGCAAGACATTCGTGTAATTTTAATTAAGCTGGCTGACCGTACTCACAACATGCGCACCCTCGGCGCATTACGTCCAGATAAACGTCGTCGCATCGCGCGTGAGACGTTAGAAATCTTCTCTCCCCTTGCCCACCGTTTAGGTATTCACAACATTAAAACTGAGCTAGAAGAGCTGGGTTTTGAAGCGTTATACCCGAACCGCTACCGCGTTTTAAAAGAAGTGGTGAAAGCCGCTCGTGGTAACCGCAAGGAAATGATCCAACGCATTCACAGTGAAATTGAAGGCCGCCTACAAGAAGCGGGGCTACAAGTTCGTGTCTTGGGTCGTGAGAAAAACTTGTACTCCATCTACAACAAGATGCGTACTAAAGAACAACGTTTCCACACCATTATGGACATTTACGCTTTCCGCGTGATTGTGGATACGCCAGATACCTGTTATCGCGTACTTGGCCAAGTGCATAACTTGTACAAACCTCGCCCAGGCCGCATGAAAGACTATATTGCGGTACCTAAAGCGAACGGATATCAATCTTTGCACACTTCGATGGTTGGCCCTCACGGCGTACCGGTTGAAGTGCAGATCCGTACTGAAGATATGGATCAAATGGCCGACAAAGGTGTCGCGGCGCATTGGTCGTACAAAGCCAATGGCGACAGCTCTGGCACGACAGCGCAAATTAAAGCGCAGCGTTGGATGCAAAGCCTACTTGAGCTGCAACAAAGTGCCGGTAACTCATTTGAATTTATCGAAAACGTAAAATCGGATCTGTTCCCAGATGAGATTTTCGTGTTCACACCAAAAGGCCGCATCATTGAATTACCAGCTGGTGCGACTGCGGTCGATTTCGCCTATGCGGTGCATACTGATGTCGGCAATACTTGTGTCGGTGCGCGGGTCGATCGTAACCCGTACCCACTCAGCAAAGCGCTGAAAAATGGCCAAACCATTGAAATCATTAGTGCACCGGGCGCTCGCCCTAACGCCGCATGGTTAAACTATGTGGTGACTTCGCGTGCCCGCACTAAGATTCGTCAAGTGCTGAAAACCATGCGTCGTGAAGAATCGGTGGCATTAGGTCGTCGTTTACTCAACCACGCACTGGGTGAGCTTTCTCTAAAAGACATCAGTGAAGACAACATCAAACATGTGGTTGCTGATCTTAAACTCAAGACGCTGGATGATTTGTTAGCCGCGATTGGTTTAGGTGAGTTGATGAGCATAGTGATCGCACGTCGCTTATTAGGCGATGCGGATGAACTAACAGAAATGCCAAGCACGGATCCAGAAGTAACCACCAGCAAGAAGAAACTGCCTATTCGTGGCGCAGAAGGTATTTTGCTGACTTACGCCAAGTGTTGTCACCCAATTCCAGGCGACGAAATCATTGCCCATGTTTCTCCGGGTCGTGGCTTGGTTATCCACCGTGAAACTTGTCCAAACGTTCGTGGTTATCAAAAAGAGCCAGAACGTTATATGGCTGTGGAATGGTCGAAAGATATTGAGCAAGAGTTTATTACTGAGCTCAAAGTCGATATGCAAAACCGTCAAGGTGCGTTGGCAGAATTAACCAATGTCGTTGCCTCTACAGGTTCAAATATTCATGGGATTGCGACCGAAGAGCGTGATGGCCGTTTGTATACCATCACCTTGCTATTAACCACCAAAGACCGCGTTCATTTAGCCGGCATAATGAAGCGTATTCGCGTGATGCCACATGCTTTAAAGGTTCGTCGCGCACGCAACTAGATCGCTCGTTTCTCGTTTCTTGAAAAAGCTTCCTTTTCAGTAACGGGAAACGAGATGTTCTCTTTTCTATTATTTCGTTGTTGCCGCTGTTTTACTCTTTAACTTCCACGATTTGTACTTTCGAAAATTTTATCCGCTGATGCCGTCACAAAGCCTTGATACAGCTCTCCATTCTTCATAGGAAAACGCTTAGCAAATTCATAGAACCCACCTGGTATTTCCAGCTCGCCATCGCTAAACTCTACCGACACTTTATCTGCGATAGTAGAAGATTGCTGTAGCCCCACCTCAGCACTGCCTTTGATATCACCACCAGAATGATTCATTTCAAAATGGTGCCACACAAGAAAATCATTCACTTGCTCTAAATCTGCAAAGCCTGAAAGTTCATTCACACTCACAGTAAAATGATTGGCACCAAACCCATGCGCTCCAACCCAGGCTGCATATTCACTTTCTTGTGCCAAACTTAAATATTCTTGTTTTGAAATTCGCCACGGGCGCCCCTGAAATAAAAAACGCACATCATCGGCATACTGATGAGGCAAGTCATGAATCAACTTGCCAACAATGTCTTTGAGATTATCGGAACATAATTCTAAGCAAAGCTCACTAATAAAGACTTTGGGATATTGAGGTTCAGGGTGCTGATAATGATGTGCGAGCAGCTTTTTACTTTCAAAATGATATTCGCCCGCTTGTTGATAACCCAATTGCACAAAATGTTTAGCCAATTGGGCCAAACCCAGTTTACTGCCGGAAAACGTGCGCAGCGCAATATGATCGTTCACGGGTTGTTCATGTTTATGTGTCAGTAGTTTCTGCACTTTTAACGCTGAGGGACACAAACGCTGGGTGTAATCCTGCCAAAGCTGCTCAAATAATTGCTCAACGCTCACCATAGACTCTCTCCATTGATACCTACTGAATTAACTATAGTTCAAGTTATCAAAAGCAATGGATAACACATTCATTTCTTTCGTAAAATTCACACAACACAAAAAAATAAAGGCGATCTCACTGATCGCCTTTAAAATCCTAACCATGCCACTTACGCTCTTAGATTCAATTAATCCATGAGTGACGCTAAAGCCGCATCGAGTTTTTCTAAACCTTGCTCAATTTCATTTTTAGTAATCACTAATGAAGGTGTAAAGCGCACAACGTTCGCCCCCGCCACCAGAAGTAATAAACCATTTTTGCCTGCTGCAACCAGAATATCACGCGCGCGGCCATGCCACTCTTGTGTCAATTCGGCACCAATCAATAAGCCTTTACCACGAATATCAGCAAAGATACCGTATTTTTGATTCAACTTTTCTAAGCCTTGTTTCAGCCATTGTTCACGCTCAAGCACACCTTCTAACACTTGCGGTTGGCTGATGTGATTGACTACCGCCTCAGCCACCGCACACGCCAACGGGTTACCGCCATAAGTTGAACCATGCACGCCCACTTTCATGTGTTGAGCAAGTTCTGTGGTCGTCAGCATTGCGCCAATCGGGAAGCCGCCACCTAAAGATTTCGCAGTAGAGAGAATGTCTGGCGTCACACCTAGGCCTTGATAAGCATAAAATTCACCGGTACGGCCATTACCAGTTTGCACTTCATCGAAGATCAATAGCGCATTGTTTTGATCACAAAGATCGCGCACCGCTTGTACAAACTCGGCATCCGGTGAAACCACGCCACCTTCACCTTGTAGTGGCTCCATCATTACCGCACAAGTTTTATCTGAAATGTGCGCTTTTAACGCTTCAAGGTCGTTGTAAGGAATATGGGTAATATTGCCTGGTTTCGGGCCAAAACCATCCGAGTAAGCCGGCTGCCCACCCACAGTGACGGTAAAGAAAGTACGGCCATGAAAGCCTTGCACAAAAGCAATGATTTCACTCTTGTCTTCACCGTGCACTTCTTTTGCCCAACGACGCGCTAATTTTAATGCGGCTTCGTTTGCTTCTGCGCCTGAGTTGGCAAAAAAGACCTTTTCTGCGAAGCTAATTTCGGTAAGTTTTTTCGCTAGGCGTAGCGCTGGTTCATTGGTCATCACATTGCTGAGGTGCCAAATTTTGTGTGCTTGTTCGGTTAGAGCTTCCACCATAATAGGATGGCAATGACCCAAGCAACTGACCGCAATACCACCAGCAAAATCAATGTATTCTTTACCCTCTTGATCCCAAACCACTGAACCTTGGCCACGCACTGGAATCATTTCCATCGGGCTGTAACAAGGCACCATGACTTCTTCAAACCAGCTTCTTTTTACTTGAGTATCTACTGACATCCCTAATCCTTTTTATCCAACGACAAAGTCTCATTAATGTATCGGACTGAATCCACATCATCAATAAATTTTCATTCATTAAAAATAAATAAAAATTCACAAACTACTATTAAAAAGAGGTTCATGCCGACATCTCAACACGAATAAGATAAGGATAGTGTAATTTTAAATAAGGATAAAATAATCATCGTCAGGTTGTGCCACATCTAACACTTCTGACTTTTTACCTTTAATAACGCTGAAGAAAGTTCGCTAAGATTTGATGACCACATTCGGTTTTGATCGATTCAGGGTGAAACTGCACCGCGTCAATCGGCAAGGTTTTGTGTTGATAGCCCATAATCTCATCCATCTCACCATTATCTAAGGTCGTCCAAGCGGTCAACTCAAAACAGGATGGCAAGCTATCCTTTTGCACCACCAAAGAATGGTAGCGTGTCACCATGAGTGGGTTAGGCAAATGGCGAAATACGCTGGCACCTGTGTGTCGAATAAGCGACGTTTTACCATGCATCACCTGCCGAGCACGAACCACTTTCCCACCAAACACTTGCGCGATGGCTTGATGACCCAGACACACGCCCAGAATAGGCAGCTTACCAGCAAAATGTTTTATCGCTTGCAAAGAGATACCGGCTTCATTGGGTGTGCATGGACCCGGTGAAATGACCAAATGGCTTGGATTTAACGCTTCAATGCCAGCAATATCAATCTCATCATTACGAATCACACGTACTTGTTGCCCTAATTCGCAGAAGTATTGGTACAAGTTGTAAGTAAAAGAATCGTAGTTATCAATGATCAGTAGCATGACAGCAATCTACTCGAATAGAAAAAGACGGCTTATTCTGCAACACCAGTGCAGAAAGGCAAGCTTAGCATCAAAATTGGTCAACAATTTTCTTTTTTCAGCAAGCGATTTCGCTCAAGTAAAACACACAAAAATGAATCAAACGCGTGTTTGACTGCACACAATTACAATCTCTCCCTATAGACTAGTGATAGATATGTTAATAATGTATTTCATTAAAATAGGCGATTTCATAGCCTACTATTTGATGATATTCCGTCAATAAAAAGAAAAATGGTCGATTTAACACTTATCTCTCGAGCGCTAGTTAAAACGACAATTTTATATAGAAATTTATTTTACTTTGAAGCGTAAAGTACAACTGTTTAGATTTCCTGCAAGGAGTGCAACATGAACGATTGGCAATCCATCTTACAATATAAAAACCTGTCTCATTTTCTGAGCGCTATTTGCCAAAAGAATCAACATAAAGTGGCTTATCAGTGCTTAGGAAAAAGTCATACTTATGCAGAGATCGATCATCTATCTACTCTTTTTGCAAAATGGTTACAACATGAAAGTGGGTTGAATGCGGGTGATCGTATCGTGATTCAATTGCCTAACATCACTCAATATCCTATTGCCGCTTATGGCGCAATTAAAGCAGGATTGATCATTGTAAACACTAATCCACTTTATACTCCGCGCGAAATGCACCATCAATTCAATGACTCGGGTGCAAAAGCACTGATTATTTTGGAAGATTTACTACCTAAATACGAAGCGATTAAAGAGCACGTAAATATAGAAAAAGTCATAACAACCAAGGTGACAGACTTCATTCAAGCCACTGAAAACCAATCTAACTATATCGACTTCATGTCTATCTTATCTCAGTCTGAATCACTCTCTAATTTATCCCCATCAGAAGCACAACTAGAAGATATAGCTATTTTACAATACACCGGTGGAACCACTGGAGTGGCAAAAGGAGCAAGCCTCACTCAATCCAATATTATTTCAAATGCAGCTCAAATGAGCGAACGTATTCTACAAATAGACAATATTGAAAATGGTAATTTTATTTGCCCCTTACCGCTGTACCATATCTTCGCTTTCACAGTGAATATGATTAGTTTATTTAGTATAGGTGCGTGTAATATTCTTATCCCAAATCCAAGAGATATTGATAATTTAGTCGAAACATTCAAGAGCAATACTATTACAGGCATGGCAGGCATTAACACCTTATTTGTTGCCCTGTGCCACCACCCAGAATTCCCAAATATTAATTTTTCCAATCTACAACTCACTATATCTGGTGGATCAGCATTAAATACATCGACTTTCCATTTATGGAAAAAGCTTACCGGATGCACTATTTCAGAAGGTTGGGGGCTCTCAGAAACCTCTCCGGTATTAACATTAAATGAATTTGGTAAACAAATACCAGGAAGTATTGGCACACCGATTGTTGATACCATCTTGGAAGTTTGGGGGCCAGATAATAAACCTTTACCTCAAGGTGAGGTCGGTGAACTTGCAGTGAAAGGCCCACAAGTCATGAAAGGCTATTGGAATCGCCCGGAAGAAACCGCCAAAGCAATTATTAATGGCTACTTTCTAACCGGTGATATTGGCCTACAAATGCCAAATGGCGCATTTAAAATCGTTGATCGCATGAAAGATATGATCATTGTCTCTGGCTTTAATGTTTACCCTAATGAAGTGGAAGAAGTTCTCTGTTCACACGATGAAATTCTGGAAGCTGCGGTCGTTGGTGGGCCTGATGAGAGAAGTGGTGAAGCCGTAATTGCGCACGTTGTGTTACATCAAGATTCCGAGCTTACGACAAAACAAGTTGAAGATTATTGCCGTGAGAATCTAGCGGCTTATAAAGTACCTCGCCAAATTCATTTCCATGAATCATTGCCTAAATCAACCGTGGGTAAGATCTTACGCCGAGAGTTGCGTAGTGCTTGATGAGCGTTAACTAACGAGCATAATAAACCCCGCTTTAATATCACTTAAAGCGGGGTTTATTTTTAGTTGAAGCGTGAAAGCCCAAAGCGTAAAAGGTTATGCGCGAGGCACAAAGCCCACCGCTTGATAGGCTTTAGCTAAAGTAACCGCCGCTTTGGCAGACGCTTTTTCTGCGCCGACTTTCATCACTTCATCCATGTAAGCGCGGTCTTCACGGATACGCTTGTATTCCGCTTGAATTGGCTCAAGCATCGCGACAATGGCTTCACCAACGTCTTTCTTAAATGGGCCGTACATTTCCACGCCTGCGTATTGCGCTTCAATTTCCGCAAAAGATTTACCAGTCGCAGCAGAATACAACCCCATCAAGTTTGAAATGCCCGCTTTGTTTTCGACATCATGGGCGATGCGTGGTGGCATTTCGGTATCAGTTTGTGCTTTGTTGATCTTCTTCAAAATCGACTTAGGTTCTTCCAAAATCGTAATCACGTTTTTACGGTTATCATCCGATTTCGACATCTTCTTAGTCGCATCTTGCAGGCTCATTACGCGCGCATTCACTTGCGGAATGTACGGCTCTGGAATTTGGAAAATCGGCTCATCTGGGCTGTAAACATTGTTAAAACGGTTCGCAATATCACGCGCCAATTCCAAATGTTGTTTCTGATCGTTACCGACTGGCACTTGATGCGCGCCATACAACAAAATATCTGCCGCCATTAAGACTGGGTAAGCAAATAAACCAGCGTTAACATCATTCGCATAACGCTGAGATTTGTCTTTAAACTGAGTCATACGATTCAGTTCGCCCATTTGGGTATAACAGTTTAAAAGCCAGCCTAGTTGAGCATGTTCTGGTACGTGTGACTGAACGAATAACGTGCTCTTTTTAGGGTCAACACCAACCGCAAGACAGACCGCTAACGCATCTAACGTTGCTTCATGTAATGCTTTCGGATCTTGGCGAACCGTGATCGCATGCAAATCAACCACACAATATTGGCAGTCGTAGTCATCTTGCATTTGTTGCCATTGACGTAGAGCACCCAAGTAGTTACCAATACTCAGTTCACCTGACGGTTGAACACCACTTAATACAATGGGTTTGCTCATGCTTCTTTCCTTTACCTGTTTTATCCAATGAGGACGAATTAAAAATAATGCCTGCTTTCCATTTAACAGGAAATAACAGGCATTTCAGTTTACTGATCTGGCTCGGTTTGACTAGCGTTTTATCGGACTAATTGCAGGGATTTAGGCAATTAATGAGAAACGGCTAGCACATCCAAAAGCTCAGCAATATTATCGGCCACAAAATCCGGCGCTGAGTCAGAGATAGGCTCGCCGTGGTTGTAGCCGTAAGTTAAGGCAAAGGAATGACAACCGGCATTTTTCGCCGCCAATACATCATTTTTCGAATCCCCGACCATCAACATATTGTTCGCACTGACTTGATGTTTTTCGAGCAGCCAGTTTAACGCCATAGGGTCCGGCTTTTTATTCGGGAAATCATCGCCGCCAATCACGTCGACAAATAAATCGGCAATGCCATGTTGCGCGAGAATATCTGGAACAAAAGCTGACGGTTTATTGGTGACAATCGCCATTTTAAAACCGGCGGCGTGCAAGGCTTGCAGGGTCGATTTCACATTGTCATACAGATGACTTAAGCGATGCCCACCTTGATGATAATACTCATCAAAACGCACTCGTGCTTGCTTAACCAAATCTGCATCCAAACGATTATCGACCACAATATTTTGGCTCAACGCACGAGCGATCAGCACATCAGCACCATTACCGACCCAGTCGCGTACTTGTTCTGCCGTTACCGCCGGAAAGTCAAAGCTACGCACTGCCAAATCCGCCGCTTCGGCTAAATCAGGCACGCTGTCGAGTAAGGTTCCATCTAAATCAAATGCGATTAATTGAATATCTTGTAATGCCATCACAACGTCCATTTACAAAAAAACAGGCTTGAGTGTATCCCAAGCCTGTTTTTATATCGACCCTATTAAATAAGTGCTTATTTAACTTGTTCCAACTCCGCACGCATTTGATCAATCACTTCTTTGTAATCCGGTTGATTAAAGATGGCAGACCCAGCGACAAACATATCCGCGCCCGCTTCCGCAATTTCACGAATATTATCGACTTTGACACCACCATCAATTTCCAAGCGAATATTACGACCACTCGCATCAATACGCTTACGTACTTCACGAAGTTTGTCTAAAGTGGATGGAATGAACGATTGACCGCCAAAACCTGGGTTCACTGACATCAACAAGATCATATCCACTTTATCCATGATGTAGTCTAAGTGATGCAATGGCGTGGCAGGGTTAAACACCACACCTGCTTGGCAACCATGTTCTTTAATCAATTGCAAAGTACGGTCAACGTGCTCTGTGGCTTCAATATGGAAAGTAATCATGCTGGCACCAGCTTTGGCAAACTCGGGCACAATCGCGTCCACTGGTTTCACCATAAGGTGAACATCGATTGGCGCGGTAATGCCGTAATCACGTAGCGCTTTACAGATTGGCGCACCAAAAGTCAGATTTGGCACATAGTGATTATCCATCACATCAAAGTGAACAACATCCGCACCAGCCGCCAATACTTTTTCTACATCTTCCCCTAAGCGGGCAAAGTCAGCAGAGAGAATGGAAGGGGCAATCAAAAAGTCTTTCATGGATAACTCCGAATAAGGCCAAATCAGTCAAAGCTCAATCGTTAAACACGTTGAGTATAATTTCGGCGCAAGTTTACCCAAGCAAACGATTAGATACAAGGCGGGAGGATGTTTACGGGTGGATAGTCACGGTATTTCAGCACGGATTTCGTTATTCAGGCGCTGTGCTGCTCGTGACTCGATAAAGATATAAAAATAAGTAACAAAAGAATGAGTAGCCCAGCGAGAATAGTTTCGGTCGAGTCTCGTTGCTCGGACGCTGCGCTGCTCGTAGCTCGAAAAAACGACAACCCAACAACAAAATCGGGAACCGAAATAGGAAAACTTCGAGTAACGAGAAGTGAAACGACCGAGAATCCGAGTAACGAAATGATTAAATCAACTCTTCCCGCCTAACAAACTATTTACTGAAAACAAAATCAACAACAATATGGAAATCATCGAGCCACGAGAAGTGAAACGACCGAGAATCCGAGTAACGAACCTACCCTTTCGCTTCAAACAACGCCAACAACTCATCGACCTTATTACGGCCTGAGCCATTGCGGCTGATGGTGCGCTTCACTTTTACTACATTCAATTTCGCGCCTTTGTACAAGCGGCGCGTTAATGCAGTATCGTGGTTAGAAATAAGAACCGGGATATCTCGTTGTGCTGCGGTTTGTTCTGCAATGCTAGCCAACTCGGCTTGATCATCGAGTGAAAAGCCATTGCCAGCATACGAGGTAAAGTTGCTCGCCTGTGCCAGCGGCGCGTACGGTGGATCGCAATACACAACGCAACCTTTGCGTGCGCGTGCGAAAGTTTGCGGGTAGCTTTCACAGACGAAGGTGGCTTTTTTGGCTTTTTCCGCAAAGTGCAGCATTTCATTTTCAGGGAAATAGGGTTTTTTATACGAACCAAACGGCACATTAAAACCGCCCTTTTTGTTATAACGGCATAAGCCATTAAAACCGAAACGATTCATATACAGAAACGCCAATGAGCGGAAGAAGGTATCTTGGCTTTGGTTAAAATCGGCTCGAATGCCCAAATACACTTCTTTGCGATTATATTCCGCAGTAAAGAAACGTTGCGCCTCTTGAATGAAGGTATCTGGCTGCTCTTTTAGCAGGTTATAAAGATTGATCAAATCAGGGTTGATGTCGGCCAATAGATATTGTTCGTAGTCGGTATTCAAAAAGACCGAACCCGCACCAACAAAAGGTTCAACTAGCTTTCTGCCTTCTGGTAGGTGACGTTGAATGTCTTCAACTAATCCGTATTTACCGCCTGCCCATTTGAGGAAAGCTCGCTGCTTTTTCATCTACTTAACTACTCACCGACCACAATGTTTTCACCAACCCACTAATCTCAGTCAAACTAACCAATATCAATGGGTTGGGGAATGTAACATATTTCAGCGACAAACTCAGCGTTATTTCGTACGTTCAATCTCTTGATGTACTTGCGCCATGGATTTTGGCCAAGGTTGCTCTTTTTGCAAAGAAAGAGGTAACTCTTGCGCCGCATCTCTCGTTTCCTGAATATTAGCGAAATCTTGGTAAGTCACGATATACCAATGAACTTGGTTGCGCAGCGTTCGATAAACACGGACTTTGCCATCCAAATCATACATATTAATAAAGTTAATCGCTTCTTTCTCTTGAGTCACGGCTGCGAGTTGCAAGGTATAACGCGTTTCAGGAACCGCCAATAACTCTTTATCTGCCAGGACGATACTTCCATTATCCAAGGTTGGAGCGGCTTGAGTCGCCTCTACTTCTGAATTCGTCACCTTGGCATCTTTAGGCGTATCACCATCTAATAAAGCATCAACGACATTAGCAGGCACAACCACACGCTTTTGTTCAGATTCGGATTCATCACCAACGGTTAAGGTTTTATCGGTCACCGCCTGAGGTAATGTCTCTTCTTTTTCATTGTTGCTCACTTGTGAGTCATCCGCTGCCGATACGCTACTATCGGCGCCGCTGACTGCTAGCTCGGGCTCAACAACTTGCGAGACCGACTCAGCAGCGCTGTCGACTTCAACGAGTTGATCTTGAACTCGTGCTTGATAACTTGTCCACCAAGACCAGCCACCAAGCGCTAATAAAATAATGATGATCGCAATCAGAGATCGTTTGACCCAACACACAACAGGCGGACGATGATGCTCTGCCAAATCCAACAGATTCGCAGGGTAAAGCTCAACTGAATGCATTTCTTTGTATATTGATTGTTTTTTCTTTTCAGTGTCAATATGACTACTAGGAATAACCAATTGCTCAACAAATTCATTGGCTTCATCTTGCGATAACGCTTCCACCTTAAGATGCTTAAACTCAGGTTTTGGTGATGTCGAAACAGAAGCTGAATCGATTAACCCAGTGCAAGAAAATAACACTACGTTTATTTGCCAAAGTGGGTTGTTTTGCGCTTCTAAAACTAATTGCGCTAACTCATCGAGCAAATGATCGGCTAGTAAATTCGCATCATCGACAATGATAGTAGCTTTGCAATCTTGGTCTTTACGAAATGCCTGCAAACTTTCCAGTAAGGTTTCTTCACCAGTACAAAAGCTGTCTGACAACAATTGCCCTAACAACACACTGCGTTGATGTTCTGCCGTTTGCGATGGTAAACAAATTAAAAAAGATAAGGTTTGAATAACTTTATCGGTATTCAGAAAGCGCTGAGCTAACCAAGATTTACCAGAACCTGGTTCACCTTCGACACAAATCAGATTTGAATTTTGGTGGGTTAACCTTTGCAAACTGTCTAATAATTGCGTTTGCGATTCTAATTGCACCATCGGTGCACCATCATGAGTCATGCTCATTGCTTGCCTCTAAATAAACAGAAGAATAATTGTTTGTTAATTAACACGTTAGTCAATTATATATGTCAAATAAATACAAATTTACGCAAGCGCTTAAAAAAGCCTTTGAGATGAATCTACCTCAAAGGCCTTCGATTATCGGCAGGCTTCTATGGCTTGCCTTATAATAGTTTCACCGGTATCACCGAGCACTTCGGCTGAGCCAATACCCGTTGGCAGAATCAAACGTAACTGCCCCGCCAATACTTTTTTATCTCTCATCATATGCTTGATGAAATGGTCAAAGTTCATGGTTTCGGGTGTATGAATCGGTAATTTGGCTTTCAATAAAATTGCACGTATACGTTCGACCTGTTCTGCGGTCACGAGTTCCCGTAATAATGAAGTTTGTGCAGCCATCATAGTTCCTGCCGCCACCGCTTCACCATGCAACCAATTTCCATACCCCATTTCAGCTTCAATCGCATGCCCATAAGTATGACCAAGATTAAGCAACGCTCGAACGCCTGCTTCTTTTTCATCGGCATTCACGACATCCGCCTTAATTTGGCAACAACGTGCAATCGCCTGGCATAGCGCCGCATTATCCAGCGCAACCAAGTCATCCATATTCTGTTCAAGCCAAGCAAAAAATTCACTATCGATAATAATGCCGTACTTAATCACTTCCGCCATGCCCGCTGCAAACTCACGCGCAGGTAAAGTGTCCAGACAATCAGTATCAATAATTACAGATTTAGGCTGATAAAATGCCCCAATCATATTTTTACCCAGCGGGTGATTGACCGCGGTTTTACCACCGACCGATGAATCGACTTGCGACAATAAAGTGGTCGGCACCTGAATGAAATCCACACCGCGATGATAACAAGCGGCAGCAAACCCCACGAGGTCACCAATCACCCCACCACCAAGTGCCACTAAAACCACATCACGGTTATAGTTTCCTTCAAGTAAGAAAGTCATGATGGTATTGAAAGTTTCGAGCGATTTATATTGCTCACCATCCGGCAAGCTCAGTAACGCTACGTCACATTTTAGACTTTGCAGCGTCTCTATTAAGCGGGGAGCGTACAAGGGAGCGACTGTGTCATTACTGATCACGACCACTTTTTGCTTCGCTTTTAGATGTGAGAAAAGCGCAGGATCGTTTAACAATCCAGCGCCAATCGAGATCGGATAACTTCGCTCAGCAAGATCCACATTAATCCGTTCCATGGTTTGGGTCTCCTAAGCTATGGGCTAATTTTCGTCTAGCATTTTAACAATAAGGTTTGCCACAACTTTGGCACTTTGGTCATCGGTACGAACCGTATAATCGGCAATTTCTTCGTACAGAGGGTTACGTTCTGCCGCCAAGGCTTCCAGTACCTCACGCGGTTCACCCGTTTGCAGTAAAGGACGCTTTTTATCACGATTAGTACGTGCCAATTGTTTTTCAATGGTGGTTTCAAGGTAAACAACAATACCTCGAGCAGAAAGACGGTTGCGGTTCTCTTTGCTCTTAATCGAGCCACCACCCGTCGCAAGCACGATGCCTTGCTCTTGAGTTAAATCATCGATAACCGCTTCTTCACGAACGCGGAAACCTTCTTCACCTTCTACATCAAATACCCAACTGATGTCTGCACCAGTGCGTTGCTCAATAACCGTATCAGAATCTAAAAACTCCATGTGCAGCTGTTGAGCTAGATGTCTACCAATTGTACTTTTGCCGGCACCCATTGGGCCAACAAGAAAAATATTGCGTTTTTCGGCCATGTTTAGCAGTAATTCAACGTTAATTTAATGACATTGCCAGCGGATAAATCATTTAACACTTTGTTTTTACGCAACAAAGCCTAAATTAGATATCATTGTGGCACCTAATTCCTCACAGATAATTCGTGATCAGACCCGAAATTATCTAAGTATGGTGCCACTAATGCAACTTTAATTTTACTAAGTGTGAATTTATCTTGATGTCCATTCGGCATCCAAAATGGATTTTCTTACTGCAAAATCACTTTTGGTGTCACAAAAATCAATAGTTCACTTTTGCCATAGTTTTCATAACTACGACGGAACAAGGCGCCTAGGTAAGGAATATCGCCTAACAATGGCACCTTATCTACACTGGTTTGCACCGAATGCTGATAAATACCACCAAGCACTACCGTCTCGCCGTTATCAACCAAAACTTGAGTGCCAATACGTTGAGTATCAATCGCTACGGCTTCACCATCCCCCGTTTTCACTACTTCACCGGGTCTATCTTGAGTCACGCTTAAATCCAATACTAAACGGTTGTCTGGGGTAATTTGTGGCGTCACTTTCAAACTTAATACCGCCTTTTTAAAGCTCACTGAAGTCGCACCACTAGAAGACGCTTCTAAATATGGGATTTCCGTACCTTGTTCAATATAGGCTGGCTGTTTGTTGGTTGTAATCAAACGTGGGCTAGAAATAATTTCCGCTTTAGATTCCGCCTCCAAAGCCGACAATTCTAAATCCAATAACGTATCCGAGCCCAGTTTCGCCACTTGGAAAGCGATACTGGATGCATTTGAGCTGGTTGCGGCTAAATTCACGTTTAAGAAATCGTCAATACCAACTTTGGAGTCTCCAGCGCCAGTAAAGTCGATGCTATCTCGGCCTGATGCAATGCCCGCTTGTCCGACCGTGCTCTCAATCGTTCCACCGGTTGAAAATGAACCATTAGTTTCTGCAATCCCCCAGCGCACCCCGAGATCTTGTAAGTTACCCTCGCTCACGGTGACGATACGAGCTTCGATTTGCACTTGTTTTACTGGGATATCCAGAGACTCCACAATGCCTTTAATGATCTCAATATTATTCGGTAAATCTCGAATCAATAGTGAGTTAGTACGTTCATCAACCGTAATATTACCTCGGCTAGACAGCATGCTGATTTCCCCTTCACCACCGATAAGAGCGGCGATATCGGACGCTTTAGCGAAGTTAATTTGGATCAGTTCAGAACTTAAGTCTCCTAATTCTTCTTGTAGACGAGCTTGTTCTAAACGTTGCTTTTGCTGTGCATCCAATTCCGCTTTCGGTGCAACCAAAACAACATTACCTTCCACACGCTTATCGAGACCTTTAACCTGCAAAATAATATCAAGCACTTGCTGCCACGGCACACCATCTAAACGTAAGGTTAAGTTGCCTGTCACTGAGTCTGATACCACCAGGTTAAAACCATTGTAATCGGCAATTAACTGCAACACATTCCGTACCGGAATATCTTGGAAGTTAATCGAAATCTTTTTGTTTTCAGCATCCAATGCGGTTTTTTGCTTTGTAGTGGTAGATTTAGCTTGAGCCTTCACTTCAGATACCGTGATCTCTAGATCATTCCCTTTGATGCGGTAATCGTAAGTGAAATTGCCTGAAATGCTGGCTTGTAATTGAGTATTCTCTTCTTCGCGAAAAACTTCCACCGTACTAACTGCAGTGGAAAAATCTTTCACATCAATGACGTATAGATTGTCATCGGTCACTGAGGTCTGAATCAAGTCAATATTCAAACCTTGAGCATTTTTCTTGATATCAACTGCCGATGCCGACGAGGCCATCTTGACAACAATCATCCCTTCTTTTTGTTTATTTAATCGAAAATCTAAGCCAAGAAATTGGTTACTGATGGCTTGTTGTTTGGTTTGAGAAGCCTTAGCGGTGCTGTTTGAAGCACTGGCAGCAAAAGCCGACTGTTCCGAGATAAATAGACAGGCCATCATCGATACTACTGCCAATCGAGAAGTCCAACCTGCTAGCGTTAATCCTTTATGCATAATTTAATACTCAATTATTATCTACATGTCTGTGGAAATGATTTATTTCAGCGCTAACTTCACGTTTCGCTGTTGCCAACATCCCAAGCCATCTGGGAGGGTTTCTTTGATTAAAATAAATTGCGGTGTGACTTCTGCCACTTTGCCGTTGTTCAAGCCAACGTATTCGCCCGCCAGGACTTCAACCAATGTGCCCTGTGGCGTTTGAACTAACCCGGAAATACTGCCTTTACTGCCCATCACCCCACGCAGATGCAATTGCTCTAATGGGTATTGCTCAAGCGCTCCGGTTTTACTGCGCAAACCAGGTTGCCAACAGTCTTGTTTAATACGAGGCTGATTGGCGACCGCAACTGCAGGCAAACTGAACGGTTCACGTAACTGTGCGCCGTTGTACTTGGTTGCTTTAAATGTTTTTTCTGGTTCCAGCTGCGCTATCTCTTTGCGCGATTGGTTTTCAACTTGAGAAATAAAGCTCTCAATAGAGTCATTAGATTGCTCACAGCCCGCTAGTAACGCGACGGAAAGCAAGGTTAAAGTGGGTTTTATCATTTGCTTTCCTCCGGTTTAAATTGATAGGTATAAGCGCGAACACGGAAGTGCAATGTGCTACTTTCCTGACTGACACGTTGCCACTCCACATTATGCAGGCTGATGATTCGGGGTAGCTTGGCGATCGCTTCCGAGAAATCACCGATATCGTTATAAGCACCGGTCAATTCAATGTTCAAAGGAAGACGATATAAAAACTCTTGAACCTGCTTCTCACCCCAGTCGACACGAGTAAAAGTCAGATCATTTTTGAGCCCTTGTTCGTTGACCGCTGATAACATGCTGGCCAATTCTTTTTGTACTGGAAGCTGCTTCAATAGGTATTGGTAACGGGTATTAAGCTCATCAAGTTGGGCTTGCAACTGTGGTAATGCCGCCACTTTTGCGGCTTTGATTCGAATCGAACTTTTTAATGTCACTTCTTGTTGACGAATTTGCTCCAGTTCATCGTTTTGCGGCGACAAATAAAACCAAGCGCCGACCACTTGCAATACGATGACTAACGCTCCGATAACCACAAGTTGCGGTAAAAGTGGCCATTCAGGCATATCTTCAAAATCAAGATCACGAAAATCGACCATTACTGCGCTCCTTTTTTAGCCACTTTGTTCGCTTCATTTGCGACTTCAACGGGTTGATCATCAAATCGGAATGACAATTTGAAACTTTGAAATTTCTTACCAAATAACACTTTGCCTGAAATGATCGAGTGCATTTCAACATCCGCGAGCCAAGTAGAGTTTTCAAAGTTATCTAACATGGTCGCCAAACGTGCTGTGCTATCGCTTACCCCAGCCATCTCAACTTCTCTGCCGCTCATCTTAATTTTGTCTACATAGACACCTTCAGGGACGAGCTCTGGCATCAAGTTCATAAAGTCTGTGGTTTTATTACGTTCATTTTGTAGCGATTCCACTAAGCGCAGACGAGTCAAAATCGATTTATGCTTAGCTTCGATTTCTTTCAGGTTCACCAACTGCTTATCCAGCTTGGCGATATACGCTTGTAATTGCTGGTTTCGAGCCTGCTGCTCACTTTTCAAATGATCGATATACAAGCTACCGCACCACTGCAAAAAGGCTGCAAATAGAACACCAAGCACCACCATGCCGTAAAAACGTTGTTTATATTGCTGCCGCTTCTCTTCACGCCAAGGCAGCAAGTTAATGTCATGCAACATGCTTTCCTCCTTGCCACTGAATACCACGAATGGCCAGGCCTGCCGCAACCCCAAAAGTACAAGGCTCAACCTCATCTTTATTTTTCACTTTGCCTTGTAGCAAGGTCAGTGGGTTAAGCACTTCTACCGGTAGGTTTAACTTGTCAGATAAGGCTTCATCAATCGCGACTAATGTTGCCCCCCCACCAGTAAGCCAAATACCTTCAATTTTGTACTGCTGATTAACAGAGGCATACATGCTTAATTGACGAGTGAGTCGCTCGGCTAACTCAGAAATAAACTCATCTTGTTCATCCAGTTGCAGGCTTAAATTGGAGTCCACCGCAGCTGGAGCGGGCTTAATGCTTTTGGCACCAAACGGCAAATCTTTGTAATACGCAGGGCGACCAGGAGGCAAAATACAGACCGACGTTTGGCTTTTACCTATATCAACCAACAACCAATTACTTTTTTCGGCCTCGATCTGACTAGCCAGTTGCCACACACGTAGCAAACCGTGCGCTTGAATATCCATCACGATAGGTTTGAAGCCTGACTTTTTAACCGCATCCATCCGGCTTTCAATCACTTCTTTACGTGTGGCATAGACTTGATAGGTTGAGGTAGGCGCACGTTTAACGACATCTGATTCGACTCGAACATAATCGAGACTGAGTTCTTCAACTGGAAATGGCGATTGCTGCCCGAACACTTGATAAATCGCAAATTCTTTTTCACGCTCATCCAGTTCACTGTCAATATGCAGCAATTTACTGATCACCGCGTTGTCAGGAACCGAAAGCACCACGTTTCGAGCCATCATTGGCAGCTGTTTTTTCAGCTCTTTTAATTTTTTGACAATCTCTTGATGATTCAATGTGTGGTTATCTGAAAAAATAGCGTCTGTTGCTGGCACTTCTTTATAACTAACCAGTTCAAACAATTCTCCAGCGGGTTTCATGACCACAGCTTTAATACTGTGATGACCAATATCGATCCCCGTGACAAAAGATTTACCCATATTGCTAGGCTCCAGCGAGAGGTTATCGCCTCTCAATCAAAAAGGTTGGATTAATGATTTCGTTGTTTTAATGAAATACGCATCTTTGACGTTTTATGGTCTAGGTGGTTAAGTCGCACCAACGAGTTAAATCCTCATGACTTAAAAACCACATAACGGCATGACTAAATAAAAAGTTAAGAACGCATTTTTTTAGCGATATGCTAATATGAGCACCTACTGTACAGGTGTTTATATCGACACATCCTTACTCAATCAGGGAATATCCGGTGAAGTTCATAAAGCCATTGCTCATATTTTCATTCGTTTGCATGATTCTTGGAGTGACCACAATTTTTGGGTTCTATTACTACCTAAAACCTCAGCTCCCAGATGTTGCGACTTTGAAGAACGTCCAACTACAAACGCCAATGCAAGTTTTCAGTCAAGATGGGAAACTGATTGCCCAATTTGGTGAGAAACGACGCATTCCTCTGAAACTTGATGACATCCCGCTTCAAATGCAGGAAGCCTTCATTGCGACAGAAGACAGCCGTTACTATCAACATTACGGCATTGACCCGATTGGTATTGCCCGTGCGGCAGTGGTAGTGGCGGTAGCAGGATCTGCGAAACAAGGCGCGAGTACCATTACTCAGCAGCTAGCTCGTAACTTCTTCTTGTCGAATGACAAAAAGATCATGCGTAAAATCAAAGAGATTTTCATCGCAATCCACATTGAGCAAGTACTGAATAAACAAGAAATTTTAGAGCTTTACCTAAATAAGATTTACCTAGGCTACCGCTCTTACGGTGTCGGTGCGGCTTCTTTAACTTACTTCGGTAAAGAGCCAAAAGATTTAACTTTAGGTGAAATGGCCATTATTGCTGGCTTACCAAAAGCGCCTTCGACCATGAACCCTATTTATTCAGTGGATCGTGCCAAAACACGTCGTCATGTAGTGCTAGTGCGTATGCTTGAAGAAGGTTACATCACGCAGCAAGAGTTTGATGAAGCGGATGCTGAACCTATCGATGGCAAATACCACGGTGCTCACATTGAAGTTAATGCCCCTTATGTGGCTGAACTGGCGCGTTCTTGGGCAGTGAAACGCTACGGTGAAGAAGCCTACAGTTCCGGCATGCAAGTTTACACAACCGTTAAATCGAACCTACAAGAAGCAGCCAATGAAGCGGCTATCGGCAACCTACTCAATTACGATGAGCGTCATGGTTACCGTGGAGCAGAAGCGGTGGCATGGAAACCACAGGATACTCCTTTCACCAAAGAAGAAATGGATAAATACCTGAAAGACAAGCCAACTTTCGGTCTTATTCACCCTGCGCTAGTGACGAGCATTTCTCAGCGCTCGGCGACGGTGTATATCAAAAACCGTGGCGAACAAGCTATTGAATGGGATGGTTTGAAATGGGCTCGTAAATACTACAACGATAAACGCCAGGGGCCAGCACCAAGCAAAGCCTCCGACATGCTAGAAATTGGCCAGCAAATTTGGGTTCGTCCTATGAGGGTTTTACAAGAAAAACCTGCCGTAGAAGAAACCGAAAATGCATTGGCTGAACAGCAAAGCAATGACCCACTGGCTGATGCAGCATGGCAGCTAAGCCAAGTGCCAATTGTGAATACGGCTTTTGTTGCACTTAACCCAGATGATGGAGCAGTGTTATCTTTGGTTGGTGGCTTTAACTTTGTACACAGTAAATTTGACCGTGCCACGATGGCAGAGCGTCAAGTGGGCTCAAGTATCAAGCCATTTATTTATTCGGCAGCAATGGATAAAGGTTTAACGTTGGCAACATTAATTAATGATGCGCCAATCAACCAATGGGATGAAGGTCAAGGTACTGCATGGCGTCCGAAAAACTCGCCACCGGTGTATTTAGGCCCAACCATGATCCGTCGCGGTTTAGCACAATCGAAAAACGTGATGGCAGTAAGAACACTCCGTCGTGTCGGTTTGGATAATGTTCTTGATTACTTACCTCGTTTTGGTTTTGATCCAGACAAACTGCCACATTCAGAAACTATCGCATTAGGTGCAGGAAGCTTAACACCGCTGAAAATGGCGCAAGGTATCTCTGTATTTGCTAACGGAGGTTACTACGTAGAGCCATACTACATCGACCATGTTAACGATCCGTACGGTAACTTGCTATTCCGTGCTAATCCGACCGAAGTATGTGGTGACAACTGCTCACAACAGCCTATTGTGGTTGATGATAAAGGCACTGAAGAAATGCCAAAACATGCGGAAAAAGTGATTTCACCGCAGACGGCATTCCTTGTACGCGAAATGATGTACAGCAACATTTGGGGTGGCGGTGTCTGGAGTAACGGGACTGGCTGGAATGGTACAGGCTGGCGTGGTCAAGTATTGAAACGTCGTGACATTGGCGGCAAAACCGGTACCACCAATGACTCTGTCGATACTTGGTATAACGGTTACGCACCAGGCATTGTAGCCACGACTTGGGTTGGTTTTGACCAAGCAAACCGCCCACTCGGTTATACTGCGGCGAATGCTAACTTTGATCGCAAAGAGCAATACAATGGCGGTGAGTCCGGTGCCACAACAGCACAACCAGCCTGGGTAGACTTTATGAAAGTTGCCCTAAAAGATGTACCAGAACAAAAAACACAATTACCACCGGGTATCATCCGCGTGCGCATTGACCGCGATAGTGGCTTATTGACACGTAAGAACGATGATTCATCAATGTGGGAATACTTTGAAGCTGGCACCGAGCCGACGGAGTATGTCTCTGACGAACAAGGTACTGATCTTTACTCAGAAGATGAAGATGGCGATAGCTTGTTCTAAGCCTCATTCTTTCTACTGATAAACAATAGGCCATCGCATTGATGGCCTATTTTTTTGTCTTACTAAATTCCAACCGTTTGAGAAACAAATTTCGCTAATTGTTCAAAACGCTTACGCAAAGGTGACCCAGGTCGATATACCAATACAATCTTACGACTTGGTGTAGGATTGACCGCTTTTAGGTAACTGACCCCATCTTTAACCTTTTCTTTTGGCACAGATAATTGCGGCAATAGTGTGACCCCACCACCGGCAGCCACCATATTACGTAAAGTTTCCAAACTGGTCGCTTTAAAGCGTTCATCATCACTGGCTCCGGCTGCAAAACAAAAGCCTAGTGCTTGATCGCGCAAACAGTGCCCATCACCAAGAGACAACACCGTATGTCCTTTCAATTCATGCATATCCAACTCATCGTTTTGAGCCCAAGGATGATTTTCTGGCACTGCCATCATCAAGGGCTCATTAAACATATCAAGTTCAATAAATGGCTCCGTCTCCGCTACTGAGGCTAAAATAATGCAATCTAAACGGCCTTCTTCCAATTGACGCACTAGCTGATTGGTTTGCGCTTCATGTAAAAATAACTCTAAATCTGGAAAGGCTTTTTTTAGCGGCTGCACAATCAAAGGCAAAAGGTAAGGTCCAATCGTTGGAATAAAACCAATATGCAGTGGACCGCTCATGTCTTTACCTTGCAAACTGGCCATCTCAGTAAAGGTTTTTACCTCACCAAGTACCCGCTTAGCTTGAGCCACCAGCTGCAAACCAGAATCGGTAAACAAAACTCGACGGCTACTTCTCTCGAGTAAAGAAGTCCCCAGTTCATCTTCCATTTTTCGTATTTGGCCACTCAAAGTGGGCTGACTCACAAAACAGGCCTCCGCAGCTTTGCGAAAGTGTTTATGCTCAGCTAATGCCACCAAATATTCAAAATCTCGGATATTCACGATTTAGACTCCGTAGTTAAAACTTAACCATTAAAGATTTATGGTTAAAAAATTTATGTTTATTAAAAGATTAGTAATGAGAAGAACTATAGTTAAAAACTATCAAAACAATAGCACTAAATGATTGGAGCTATCAAAGATTTTTGACCATATTTAAAGCGTTGGAGTTATAGCACGGACTTTCTGCACAAGGTTAGCCGTTCTATAACAAGTCGCGCACTCGACTACTTTTGAGGCCTCCCTTTTGGCCTCTTTTTTCTGCCAAACAAAAACAGAGGAGCAGAATATGAAAAAACTTCTGAACAACATGCGCAGCATGCAAGCAGGCTTTTACGCTGCCCTTTATTTCAGCGCAGAGCACGACACTCACTATTATTGGCAAGAGGACGAATAATGATGAGAGATCGCCTAATAAGAAAAAACCCCGTATCCAAGCCGGTTACGGGGCGCTCTTAAAAAACCATAGGGAGATTTTAAATTAAGAAAAAGCAGTGTACTTAGTATGAGTCGCTATTGAGTTGAAAGTTCCATTTCAGTCACTTCTTTATTTAATTTTATTTGCTGCAACGGCAACAACGAACAATGTAGCCGCCAAATTAAACCCGCCAATTTCACTTCTCCCGAGCGAGCTAATTGCTCACCCAGCACTTGAATATGCTGCAGTGAATCCGTTAATATCCCTTCATCTTGCTGATAATGAAAATGCCAGTCATGCGATTTAAAATAGGCTTGGCGAATGCGGATATTTTTGAACACCACCGTTAAATAGTGCGTCACTTCCGTCAATACCAAGCGCGCTTCTTCATTGTGTTGCTGACGTAACCGCTCCACAATGCTGTGGCAATTTAGGATCACAATCCCTAAGCGCAGTAGACCTATTCGTGTATCCTTATCTTGGCTTTGGCTCAATCGATTAATACCATCGAATACAAGGCCTTCAAACTCTGCACCATCAATCTTGCCGTTCTCACTCAACTGATACACCATCGACATACGCAAGAACTTGGCAATGCGTAATCCTTTTCGGCGATCCGAACTTGGCTTAATAATGCCAAAGGCAAAAATCGGCACAATAGAGCCAATTAACATTGCAATGCCAGAGTTTAGATACGTGCCGAAATCATAGGTTGGTGGGTTAGTGATCATCATAAAGGAACCCAGCATCACCACTAGCAATGCCCAAAACGCCCCTTGCTTCGGGTACTGTAAACGCAATAAATGCGCCGTGATCAAAAAGACAAAAATCACCACCGCAAACTGAACGAACTCTGACACCTGAACCATTAAACCGAATTTAAGGAAGAAGCAGACAACAAATAAAGCCACCAACGCATTCGTTTGTGCCAGCATAGCCGGCTTCGCTACCGGATAAGTGGCAAATAGCACACAGCTCACTCCAGCCAGCATTGCAGCGCCATAGCCCATACTCCAATTGCTTTCTATCCAAAACACACTCACTAACATCAAGCATGAAAAAGTGCGGAAGGCATTTAATAGTGCTTCAATACTGTCAGTATGACGACGTACCCGAGAGCGTTTTGGCATCACACCAAGCTGAATCACCCCGGTTTTGGTCCCGTTTTCTAATCCTTGTAGAATTTGCTCTGTCCGCAAAAAAGCTTTACAAAACTCCCTTAAGCGTAACCAGAATGCGTGGTATTTATAATCATGCTGCTCTTGCGGGCGAATAGTTGCGAGAATTTTACACAGCTCATATTGATTTACATTCGCGCTGGCGAGAAACGTTTGCAGCTCAAGTAACGTCTCTTTGATTTCTTGGGGTGCTTCAGGCCAGTTAAGCAACATACGACGCAGGCTCGACATCGAACTGGTGATGCTTAATTGCTGTTGCAAAACATGGTGTAAATAAGGGTCTTGCTCTCTCAACTGCTTATGTGTCCAGAAGGCTTGAATACGCAATAGATTCATCGACAAGATCTGATTGATCATTGAATGATGCGATTGACCTATGGTTTCTTGATTAGGATGGTCACTTTGCAGTAACAGGTTAAAGTGCTCCAGCAGGCGGTTTTGTGTATTTCTCAAGGTCGAAAGCAAGGTTTGTCCATCCGATGTGCTAGGCAAAATCATCATCATCACGCCAGCACAGACAATACCTAGTACCACTTCACATACCCGAGCTTGAGCGACTGTAAATAACGTATGTATATCGGTGGTATTGACCATACCATAAGAAATAATCGCAGCTGTATAGCCACTTAACGCAAAGGCATACGCCACATTATTCTCAAAATGGCTGGCGACATAAGTACAGATAGACAGCCACATCGCCATGTAAAAAACAAAGAGCCACGGCTCATTGATCGAGTAACCGACAATCAAAATCGATGCAAATGCGCCAATAAAACTTCCCACAATTCGACCTAGACTTTTACTGATCACGCCACCAAAAGTCGGGAACCCCACTACCGCCGCAGAGGTCATCGCCCAATAGGGTTTATCTAATTCCAGCACAAACCCTATATACAAAGCTAAAATGATGGCAATCGAATTTCGAAGAGCATATCGCCATTGAGGAGCCGTTGCTCTCCCCCACGGTGTTTGACGAATATCTAGCCATTGAAACGTCATCTTCGCTTACTCGTAATGCACAGAAATCGTACAGGTTGTACCCGCAATCAAACGCAGGTCTGTCGGTAAATCGGTCAATTTAAAGCGAACAGGTATACGTTGGGCCAAACGAACCCAAGGAACGTTAGGTTGAATATTGGCAAGCAATTCCGACGATGCACTTTCACTTTGATCGACAATGCCTCGGCCAATGCTTTCTACCACACCGGTGAGCTTTTGCTGATTTGAATACAGAGTGATATCGGCTTTATTACCTTTTTGAATGTGTTTGAGCTTGGTTTCTTCAAAGTAGCCTTGCACATAAAACGAGTTAGCATCAATCAAACCAATCATCGCCACCCCTAACAACGCATAGCGACCTTCTTTGGCTTTAAGGTGACTAATGTAACCATCCACCGGTGCATAGACTTTGCTTTGAGATAATTTCCAGTGTGCCTTTTCTAGTGAGGCTTGCGCCGATTTTAATTGTGCCTGAGCCGAATTAGCCGCAATGCGTGCTTCATCTAACTCTTCTTTTGAAATCACATTCGCTCGCATATTACGGCGACGAGTATATTCATTGTTGGCTTTTTCTAAGTTGGATTTGGCTGTGGCTAAGCTGGCATCCGCTTCTTTGATTTCAATTTCAAAAGGTACAGGATCGATCTCCATCAACAGATCGCCTTTTTTGACAAACTGGTTATCACGGATAGGAAGATTCACCACCACGCCATTGACGTTTGCTGCAATATCCACGACATCGGCTCGAATTTTTCCATCACGCGTCCAAGGAGATTGCATGTAGTAATTCCACATCCACCAAGCCGCACACAGCGCTACAGCAAACACAATTAAGGTTGAGAAATATTTTAATGTTTTCAAATTAGTACCCAATCAACAGTAGTAATGCGACAAAAATAGAAAGAATAAAGAGAGATAAATTCATCAAAGTCGGATGCCAGACTTCACCAGAATACATCCAATCACGTAATACTCGGTTAACGCCCGCCCAAATTAACAGCCCGAGAAGAAACGCTTTGAACATAGGTGGAAAATAGATGGATGCCCCGACAATCAAGTCAGGCAGTGGTAATCCAAAATGGAAAAAATCAATGTTCACATCATATACCTTTGGTGAGTGACCTTAGTGACAGCAGACAGCACGAACTGATATTTCACCTGTCAAATAACAAGTAAATACACAGTCCATGTATGATTCTAGCGTTTAAATGATTAGGGCGTGTTTATCTTTCGTGATGATTTTTGCAGCGGCTTTGGGATTTGCAGTGAGAAAATGTTTAAACAAAGAGTACCGCCAATCCAACGAATTAAGCGAAATTATACTCTGAACACCGTTTTTTGTTTAGTTCATTTCCTTATAAAAAAAGCAGACTTAGAACAAAAAGCGCACTCATCGGTGCGCTTTTTGAACGATTATTGATATGGCTTATGCCACGCTGACTCTCATAATCACTTGTTCATTCAAATTGATTTCTAATGCCACTTCATCACAAGCATGTTGACGTGGACATTGGTCGCAATCTTTCAGTACCTTTTCTGGTAATAAGGTTTTCGAAGTCGGAATAAAGTCTTGCTTCATAAAGAACTCAGGCACGCGAGTTAGCACAAACACTTTCTTAATCGCCATTTGACGCGCTTTATCCACCAAATGCTTAATGATGGCAGCGCCTTGGCCCTGACCTTGCCAACCGGCTTCAACGCCCAGTGAGCGAATTTCCGCAAGACCTGAGTCATATACGTATAAAGACGCACAACCGGTGACTTCGCCGTGATGCTCCGATACTGCAAACGAGCCAATATCGCGAATCAGTTCATTACGGCTACGTGGTAAGTTTTCACCTAGGCTTGCCCAATACGCCACCATACCTTCTAACGCGTCGATATCAGTAAGACGAGCCGCACGCACGGTAACACCGGAGTTATCACGATCATCCAAACGTTTCTGAGCTTGATTCACCGCATACGCCACTTGCTTCGGCGAAACGCCACCCAGTGCTGAACGTTTTTCTAAGCACGAGTCGATGGTTAAAATCTCGTACACGTCTTCTTCAATCACAGGTGAGAAGGCTTTCAAATCTTGCAGCGACAATTCTTCCAGCGCACAAGATTTCTCAATCGCACTCACCACTGCCACACCGACAATATGGTGCGCTTCACGGAATGGAATACCTTTCGCCACCAAATAATCGGCTAATTCTGTCGAGTTTGCGTAACCTTGTTTCGCCGCTTCGAGGGTTCTATCACCGTTCACTTTAATGCCGTCAAAACACAATGCCGCCATTTCCATGCAATCATTCCAAGTATCGAGCGCATCAAATAAGCCCTCTTTGTCTTCTTGCATGTCTTTGTTGTACGCCAAAGGCAAGGCTTTAACCGTCATCATCATGCCAGCTAAAGAGCCATACACACGGCCAGTTTTACCACGGATCAACTCAAGCGCATCCGGGTTTTTCTTTTGCGGCATTAGAGATGAACCAGAGGTCACGGTATCAGCCAATTCAATAAAGCCCGATTCACCCGAGTTATAAAAGATCATGTCTTCAGCTAAGCGAGATAAATGCAGCATCGAAATCGAGGCTACTGACATCAGCTCCATCACATGATCGCGATCGGAAACCGAATCTAGGCTGTTACGAGTCGCGCGTTGAAAACCAAGGTTATGTGCCAGTTGCTCACGATCCATCGGATAAGCCGTTCCCGCCAATGCACCAGAGCCAAGCGGGCAAGTGTCCAAACGTTTGATCGCATCAGACAAACGCGAATAATCACGTTCAAACATTTCCACATACGCCAAACACCAGTGTGCAAAGGTCACGGGTTGGGCACGTTGTAAGTGCGTGTAACCCGGCAGAACCGTACCTTGATGGTCACGGGCGACTGACACCATTTGCGATTGCAAGCGATCCAACGCAATAAGTAGTTGGTGACCTTGCTGACGACACCACAATTTCAAATCGGTGGCCACTTGGT
This sequence comes from Vibrio gangliei, assembly GCF_026001925.1. Taxonomy (NCBI): domain Bacteria; kingdom Pseudomonadati; phylum Pseudomonadota; class Gammaproteobacteria; order Vibrionales; family Vibrionaceae; genus Vibrio; species Vibrio gangliei. The sequence goes on from NZ_AP021869.1 coordinate 2,397,724, forward strand.
CATTACGTGAACGGCCCGTATGCAGCTTTTTGCCTAAATCACCAACACGGCTGATCAATTGTGATTCGACCCAACTGTGAATGTCTTCAGCATCCGATTGCAAAATTTGCTCCGGATCTTCCATCACCGCCAGTTTGAGTTCATTCAATGCCAATTCAAGTTTTTGCTGCTCTTCTTCCGTCAGTACACCTACCGAAAGCAACGCTTTAGACCAAGCGATTGACCCCACAATGTCTTGCTCAGCCAATCGGTAATCAAAGCGCAATGAATCATTGAACTGTTTAAACCGAGTGTCTGCTGCTTGGGTAAATCTTCCGCCCCATAATGCCATTGTGAATCTCCTGCTTAGTCCATTGTATTGTCGAGTTTCGAACACTTCGTTTCTCGTAGCTAGAACGCTACGCTTCTCGAGTTTCCACTTTTTTATATTTTTAGTGTGTCTGGTATTCAATATAGTTAAACAAAATGCTCATGAATCAAAGCGTACACTTTCGATTCACGAGCATTCGAGCCACGAGACTCGTTTCTATTTCTTCTTCGCTTCATTCAAAGCGCGAATGCGGCTTGATAATGAGTATAGACGGATGAAACCGCCTGCATGGCTTTGGTCGTACACTTCATCAGCACCGAAAGTAGCAAACTCTTCTGAGTACAAGCTGTTTTCAGAACGTTTTTGCGTCACAGTCGCTTGGCCTTTGTACAGTTTGATCACCACTTCACCATTCACATCTTGCGCCAGTTCTTCTGTAGCTGCCAAGATAGACTTACATAGTGGTGTGAACCAACGACCATCGTATACTAGGTGAGAGGCTTTCAAACCTAGCTCTTCACGGAATTCAAACGAGGCTTTATCTAGCACTAATTGCTCAACTGCACGAAGCGCTTCCATCATGATGGTGCCTCCCGGAGTTTCGTAACAGCCGCGAGATTTCATTCCAACTAGACGATTTTCCACGATATCGATACGACCCACACCGTGTTTCGCGCCTTTTTCATTTAAGTACACCAAGGCTTGGTATGGCGATAGCGCTTTACCATCAACGGCAACCACGGCGCCTTTTTCAACTTTTAGTGACACATATTCTGCTTCATTTGGCGCTTGCTCAGGATCAACCGTCCATACCCAGCAATCTTCGTTTGGTGCATTCCACGTATCTTCTAACACACCACCTTCGGTTGAAATGTGCCATGCGTTAGCATCACGCGAGTAAATCTTAGTTAGAGAGGCAGTACACGGAATATTACGCTCTGCTAGGTAGTCCAAGCATTCTTCACGGCTGACTAAGTCCCACTCACGCCATGGTGCGATCACTTTCAGATCAGGAGCAAGTGCGGCAAATGCGCCTTCGAAACGAACTTGGTCGTTACCTTTACCGGTACAACCGTGACACAAAGCATCCGCGCCCACTTTACGTGCCACTTCTACTTGTGCTTTCGCAATGATTGGACGCGCCATTGAAGTCCCTAGCAGGTATTTACCTTCGTACAAGGCGCCCGTTTTTAGGGTTGGGTAAATGTAATCCGCCACCATTTCTTCTTTAAGATCGGCGATGTAGCAATCCGAGGCACCCGAAGCAATGGCTTTTTCTTTGATGCCAACTAATTCTTCTTCACCTTGGCCTACATCCGCCACAAAAGCGACCACTTCACATTCGTAGTTTTCTTTTAGCCACGGAATGATAACGGAAGTGTCCAAGCCACCAGAATAAGCGACTACCACTTTGTTGATGCTTGATTTATCAACGCTTAATTTACCCATTGTACTTCTCCCAAAATTTGATATTGCCTTCCTTGGAATCACGCACGCTAATCTAGCGTTCATTTGTTCAGCGTTGATCCGTGGATAATGTAAAATAAAATCCCCTCTCACCATTAAGGTAAGAAGCGTGTTCCAATGCTGTTGCCAGCAAATAATTCAGTTAATTTTTGTGGATTCTTCCAGCCTGCGACTTCGATCGCGCGGCCCAATTCTTTTGCCGCATCCAAAGCCGCCTGCACTTTGACGATCATGCCATCGGTGATCACGCCTTGCTCAATCAACGCATCCGCTTGAGTTTGATCGAGCGCGGCAATCAATTGTTTATCACCATCGAGCACACCAGAAACATCAGACAATAGCGCCAATTCGGCATCCAAGGCTGTCGCCACCGCTACCGCCGCTTGGTCTGCATTAACATTCATCAATTGGCCATCAAGAGTAATGCCAATCGAGCTAATGATCGGCAACGCGCCAGTATTTAAAATCGCCTGCAGTACCGCGCCATTACCGGATTTTGCTTCACCAACCGCACCTAGCTCTTCCGATAATTGCGTGACTTGGCACAATCCGCCATCCGCTAAACTCAAACCTACCGCCGTCAAACCTAGCTTCATCGCCTGGCCTTGCAACAATTTATTGGCCGTTCCTGCTAATGCACCACTGATGTAATTAATGTGCTCAAAAGGGGTCACGCGTAAGCCGTTTTTCTTCACGGTTTCAAGCTGCAGCTTATCCATTAACTCATCAACTAAGTAACCGCCGCCATGCACGATGACAATCTGACGCTGAGCTTGTTGTTGATAATTCGCAATGGTTTGGAACAATAACGCCAGCGTGTCGGTATCCGATAATACCGCCCCACCTAATTTGATCACTAAAGGATTTAAACTCATTGCTTCGCCTTATACTAACGCGGTTAAAACCGGGAAACCGTAACGCAAGTTCAAACATTGCATCGCTTGGCTAGACGCGCCTTTAAGCAAGTTATCAATCGCTGACATCACAATGATGTGTGAACCTTGTACTTTCCAATGAATATCGCAAAACGGCGTATTTTCGACATTTTGCAGACGTGGAATAGTATCGAGTAAACGTACCGCAGGTTTACCTTGATATGCCTGTTCAAATGCTTGTTGAATATCCTGCTCACTGACGCCATCAGCCAATTTCATGGTAATGGTCGCAAGAATGCCGCGTTTGAAATTACCTAAATGAGGTGTGAAAATGACATCGCAGCCAAGATGAGAAGCGATTTCAGGTTGATGACGGTGGCTAAATACACCATAAGGTTGCAGACTCACTTCGCAGAAGCTATTGGTCATCGTCGCTTTACGACCAGCGCCCGTTACACCACTGGTGGCATTGATGACCGGCCATTGGTTAAGGTCAAGCAGTTGAGATTCAACTAAAGGTTTGATCGCCAATTGAGAAGCGGTTGGATAACAACCTGGAACGGCAATCAACTGAGATTGAGCAATTTGCTCTTCATTCCATTCCGCTAAACCATAAGCGGCTTGTTCCAGCCATTGGGTTTGCGTATGTTCAAAACCGTAATATTGCGGATAGAAGCCATCCGCTTTAACGCGATAAGCGCCCGATAAATCAAATACGGTACAGTCATTGGAAAGGAAAGTCGGAGCGAGATCGTGGCTGACCTCATGGGCGGTGGCGAGAAAGACCACATCCGCTTGCTGAGCGATGTCATTGGCGTCAGTCAAAGGCAAAACAGGCAAATCAACTAAGCCTTTCAATTTACCGTGCAGATCGGAGATAGGCTTACCTGCATCAACACTATTCTCTGATACATATAAACCCGATAGCGTGAGCTGTGGATGCTTATCCACCATTAACGCCAACTCTGCACCTGTGTAGCCACTGGCACCAATAATCACTGTTTTTAGCATACTCACCTATCCATTTGTTTGTGTGCTAATGTTTCCATTTAGTCTCTACGATATCAGCGGTTCATGACCACTGCAATGAGAGAGTTCAATCTGACTACACACTCTTTAAAAACTGCAATATGTGATTTTTTATTCACAAATAATGATTTAATATGTGTTTTATCGTTTTCTTAGCTTCTTGTCAATAGAAAGCGAATAACGCACAATGGTGAAAAGCTTGATGGATAAGGTCTGTCTTCTTTCGTGACTCAATTTGGTTCGAGCTAAAAACCGAACTTTGCATCAGAATAAATGGAATTATTATGACAATACCGAATTTTAAAGAGGTTTACCGTGACCTTATTTCCACGTCTTCCATTAGCGCGACCGATCCAACCTGGGATCAAGGTAATACGGAAGTCATTGCTAAATTGGCGCAATGGCTGAAAGATTTAGACTTTGCGGTGGAAGTCATTGAAGTCGCCGAAGGCAAACACAATTTGATCGCGAAGAAAGGACAAGGGGAAGGTGGACTGCTTCTCTCTGGCCACTCCGACACGGTGCCATTTGATGAAGGTCGCTGGAATTATAATCCGCACGCCTTAACAGAAGATAACAATCGTTTCTATGGTTTAGGCACTGCCGACATGAAAGGCTTCTTTGCGTTTATCTTAGAAGCGGTGAAAAAAGTCGATTGGTCAAAACAAACCAAGCCGCTTTATATTTTGGCTACTTGCGATGAAGAAACCAGTATGCTTGGCGCTCGCCACTTTACTGAATCGTGTTTAAATGGGGATGCGCCCTATAAACCCGACTATTGTATTATTGGTGAGCCGACCAGCCTCAAGCCCATTCGCGCCCACAAAGGCCACGTTGCCAACGCCATTCGCGTTACAGGTCACTCTGGACACTCGTCTAACCCAGCGCTGGGCGTCAATGCCATTGAAATCATGCATGAAGTGCTGTTTGCATTAATGCAACTACGTAATCAATTGATTAAAGAATACCACCACCCAGGATTTGATATTCCAACCCCAACGTTAAACCTAGGTCATATTCATGGTGGTGACAGCGCCAACCGTATCTGTGGTTGTTGTGAACTGCACTACGATGTACGTCCACTGCCGGGCATCAGCTTAGATGGGCTAAACAACATGCTCACCGCCGCGCTCAAAGAGGTGCAAGAGAAATGGCCAGGTCGTATTAATATTACTCCTTTGCATGAAGCGATCCCAGGTTACGAATGTCAACATGATCATCCGTTTATTCAAAGCATGGAATCACTCACCGATATGCCATCGGAAACTGTCAACTATTGCACTGAAGCGCCATTTTTACAGCAAGTGTGTCCAACTCTCGTCATGGGGCCTGGCTCGATTGACCAAGCACACCAGCCTGATGAATTCTTAGCGTTTGAATTTATCGATCCAACCATCAATATCTTGACCAAATCCATGTATGAGTACTGCTTCCGCTAGTAATATCGGTTCGGTGAAGTTAGTAACATCAGTAAGTAAAGATAGTTTGCAGATTTAACGCTTTATCCTGATCGCTACTTTATTGATATTAAGAAAACAACGTGGCTTTTGGGCCTAATGAGTAAAAATTGAAGCACACCGCATTAAGCGCTTGGCGATACCGAGGGCTGTACCCGAATTATGGTATAGATAACAAAGTGTTCGCTCGACAAGATGAAAAATTGTACCAATGAAAAAGAACTGATTCACATCAAGAAGGTTGGTATTATTTTTTCACAATAGCGGCAAATATTTGACTCAGTGCAAATAATTTCGCTAGATTGTAATGCTTAAAAATTAAATGGATGTAATTAAATTACAAGGTGAAACGACGATGAATGAAAAATATGCCGCTTTAAAGAGCAATGTTCGCATGCTCGGTGACTTACTCGGCGCAACCATTCAAGAAGCTCATGGTGAAGAGATTCTTGATAAAGTTGAAACCATTCGTAAGCTTTCTAAATCAGCTCGCGCAGGGAATCAGGAAGACAGGGAAAACTTGATCGAAGAGATCAGAAACCTTCCTGACGATCAACTCACTCCTGTGGCGCACGCTTTTAGCCAATTCCTTAACTTGACCAATATTGCAGAGCAATTCCACACTATTTCACGCCACTGTGAAGAATACGTGTGTGAGCCTGATGCGATTGAATCATTATTTGGCAAACTGGCGTCCAACAACATCAGTAAAGAAGATGCGGCGCAAGCCATTAAAGAATTAAACATTGAGCTAGTACTGACGGCCCACCCGACCGAGATTGCGCGTCGTACTATGATCAATAAGCTGGTCAAAATCAACGATTGCCTATCTAAACTCGAGCTTGGTGACCTTTCTAGCCGTGAACGTGTTCGTACTGAACGCCGCCTAGAAGGTTTAATTGCTCAGTCTTGGCATTCCGATGTTATCCGCCAGCAACGTCCAACACCGCTTGATGAAGCGAAATGGGGCTTTGCAGTAGTAGAAAACTCTCTATGGCAAGCGGTACCTGAATTCCTACGTGAATTTAACGGTCGTGTGAAATCATTCACTGGCGAAGCACTGCCGATTGATGCTCGCCCTGTGCACTTTTCTTCTTGGATGGGCGGTGACCGTGATGGTAACCCAAATGTAACTCACCCAATTACCGCGGAAGTCCTACTGTTATCTCGCTGGAAAGCAGCCGATTTATACCTCACTGATATTCAAGATTTAATCACTGAATTATCAATGACAGTATGCAATAACAAAGTCCGTGAGCTATCTGGTGAAGAACACGAACCGTATCGCGCTATCCTAAAACGTCTGCGTACTTTATTAAATAACACCTGTGCCGTGCTGGATGCTCGCATTAATGGCACCGAAGTTCCTAACCTGCCAATCCTTGAGCGCGTGGAGCAACTTTGGGACCCACTACTGGCCTGTTACCAATCACTACACGAATGTGGCATGAGCATCATTGCGGAAGGCTCACTACTTGATACGCTACGCCGTGTTAAGGCATTTGGTATCCATCTTGTGCGCCTTGATATTCGCCAAGAAAGTACCCGCCATTCTGATGTGATTGCCGAAATGACCCGTTTCTTAGAAATCGGCGACTACGACCAATGGTCAGAAGATGAAAAAGTACAGTTCTTAATTAAAGAGCTCAGCTCAAAACGCCCTCTTCTGCCTCGTAATTGGGAGCCTTCTCCTGAAGTACAAGAAGTGCTAGATACTTGTCGTGTGATGGCGGAGCATCCTCGTGAAGCCTTCGGTTCTTATGTTATTTCTATGGCGCGTACCGCTTCTGACGTATTAGCGGTTCACTTAATTTTGCAAGAGTGCGGCTGCAAGTTCCGCATGGACGTGTGCCCACTATTCGAAACGCTGGATGACTTGAACAACTCTGAAACCGTCATGAAGCAGTTGTTCTCACTCGATTGGTATCGTAACTTCATCAACAACCATCAAATGGTGATGATCGGATATTCTGACTCAGCAAAAGATGCAGGTGTAATGGCTGCGGGCTGGGCTCAGTATGATGCGATGGACAAACTAGTGAAAGTCTCTGATGCGGAAGGTATCGAGCTAACGCTATTCCATGGTCGTGGCGGTACCGTCGGACGTGGTGGTGCTCCAGCGCATGCTGCACTACTTTCACAGCCACCTCGCAGCTTAAAAGGCGGCTTGCGTGTAACAGAACAAGGCGAAATGATCCGCTTTAAACTGGGTTTACCTGATGTTGCGGTTAACAGCTTTAACTTGTACACCAGCGCTATCCTTGAAGCGAACCTACTGCCACCACCAGAGCCGAAAAAAGAATGGCGCGAATTGATGCAAACCATTTCGGATGTGTCTTGTGATGCTTACCGTGGCATTGTCCGTGGTGAACCAGACTTCGTTCCTTATTTCCGCGCAGCAACGCCAGAGCTAGAGCTTGGTAAATTACCACTAGGCTCTCGCCCATCAAAACGTAACCCGAACGGTGGTGTTGAAAGCTTGCGTGCGATTCCGTGGATTTTCTCTTGGAGCCAAAACCGTCTAGTGCTTCCAGCCTGGCTTGGCGCTGGTGAAGCTATCCAGCACGCGGTCGATCAAGGCCACCAGCCAATGCTAGAAGAAATGTGTCGTGAATGGCCATTCTTCTCAACGCGCCTTGGCATGCTAGAAATGGTTTACTCGAAATGTAACATTGATATTTCTCGTTACTACGATCACCGCTTAACTGATGAGTCATTATGGCCGCTTGGCGAGCGTCTACGTGAACAGTTGCAAAAAGACATTGTCACCGTTCTGAACGTGGAGAATAACGAGAACTTGATGCAAAGCGATCCTTGGGGCTTAGAATCCATTCGCTTACGTAATATCTACGTTGAGCCATTGAATATGCTGCAAGCAGAATTGCTATACCGTACACGTCAAACAGAAAACCCATCTTCTGAACTCGAAGAAGCGTTAATGTTGACCATTGCGGGTATCGCAGCAGGTATGCGCAACACCGCATAATCTTTGGCTTTTGAGCAATAAAATCAAACCGCGCTGATTAAGGTCAGCGCGGTTTTTTGTTTTTGCCATGCACTTCTAAAAAGTCACGTATAAAAAAGGCTGATAAACCTAAATTTATCAGCCATATATAAACAACTTTAAAGGAAAAATTAACGCGGACGCACACCCAAAGTATGGCAAAGTGCGTAAGTCATTTCAGAACGGTTAAGCGTATAGAAGTGGAAATCCTTCACCCCTTCACGGCTTAATGTGCGCACCATATCAATCGCTTGGCTTGCTCCGACCATTTGACGCGTCACAGGATCGTCATCCAAACCTTCATATTGTTTTGCCATCCAACTTGGAATACGTACGTTGGTCATATCAGCAAAACGCTTCGCTTGCTTGTAGTTAGAAACCGGTAAAATGCCAGGAATAATTTCCACATCAATGCCCGCTGTTACGCAGCGATCTCGAAAACGCAGGTAGCTTTCAACATCAAAAAAGAACTGGGTAATCGCACGGTTGGCACCGGCGTCTACTTTACGTTTCAGGTTAATCAGATCAGCTTGCGCATTTTTCGCTTCTGGATGCACTTCAGGATAAGCCGCCACAGAAATGTCAAAATCTGCCACGCTTTTTAGCAACTCAACCAAATCTGATGCGTACATATCCGGCTTGCCGCCACCTGGTGGTAGATCACCACGCAACGCTACGATATCGCGAATACCGTTGTTCCAGTAATCTTGTGCGATTTCTTTTAATTCTTCACGAGAAGCATCAATACAAGTAAGGTGTGGAGCTGCGATTAGACCAGTTTGATCTTTGATTTCTTTGATAATCGAGTGGGTACGATCACGTTCACCAGAGTTGGCACCGTACGTCACGGAAACAAATTTAGGCTGAAGTGTCTTTAAGCGATGAATTGAGTTCCACAAGGTTTCTTCCATCTTCTCACTGCTAGGTGGGAAGAATTCAAACGATACGTTGATTTTACCTGCTAAATCAGCCACGTTGTGATTTAGCGCATCAATATGCCCTGCATGTGAATAACTCATGTTTAACTCCCTGTGGCTTTGCCACTCACTAAAATCGCTTACCTAAAAAACTAGAAAATATCTCAGATGCATCCTTAGCCGCTGATATATTCAAATCAAACTCATTTGGACGTCTATATGTCTACAGAATGTATTGAATGGGATCGAATGTCAATCCCATAAACATGAATTTTCTTCATGATTTTATCGAGCAAGTATTAAATACAACAATGCCACGACTTAAAGTAAGGCGTGGCATTGAATATTTGCGTCTTTAAGAGTTTAGATAAGGTTAGATAAACGGTTGAGATCCGATTGCAACGCGCCCGCCGTCACAGCACGACCGGCACCCGGGCCCTTAATCACAAGCGGGTTATCTTTGTACCACTTGCTCTCAATCGCAAACACGTTATCGCACGGCAATAAGTTGGCTAACGCATGCTCCGGAGAAAGCGCCTCAACGCCAACGGTAGCTTTACCATCACGCGATAAACGGGCGATATAACGCAGCACTTTACCTTGCTTTTGCGCTTTCGCTAAGCGTTCTGATAAGAGCTGATTCAGCACATGTCCTTGCTCGAAGAAATCATCGGTAGATAAATCTTTTAGCTCATCAGGCACTAGAGATTCCACCTTAACGCTTTCAGGTTCAATTTCTAAACCCGATTCACGGGCGACAATAACCAATTTACGCATGACATCTGAGCCATCAAGGTCTGAGCGAGGATCCGGCTCAGTTAACCCCTGTTGCCAGGCTAAATCGACTAAATCGGTAAAAGGAATGCTGCCATCAAACTGCTGGAACAACCAAGACAACGTACCAGAGAAGATACCCGATACCGCTGTGATTTGATCGCCACTATTGCGTAAATCTCGAATGGCGTAGTTAACCGGTAAACCTGCACCAACGGTGGCGTTATATAGCCAATGACGACCTGTTTTTTCAAACGCATTGACCACGCGCTGATAATCTTCGGTTGAGGCCGAACCAGCAACTTTATTGGCACAGATTAAATGCATACCATGTTCTGCGATTTGCTCATATTGCGCCGCAAGATCCGAACTTGCTGTCACATCCATCACCACCACTTCATGATAATCGGTTTGATGAGCTAAAGTTTCCAGCCAAGTTTTGCCATCATTCTCAATCGCTTCATCAGCAAAACGCGTTAACGCTTGTTCAGGGTCGATACCGTTTAAATCTAGCCAATAGGTTTGACTGTCCACAACCGCAACAAGGTCGAAACTCATACCGCGACGTTTTTCTAATTCAGCTTTTTGCTCGGCAAACAATTCCAGCCAACTGGAACCGATATTGCCTTTACCGCATAGAGCAATCGCAATGCGTTTCTGAGCTTGAAATAACTGGGTATGAATGCCAACCACCAGTTTAGCCACATCGGTTTTGCGTAAAATTGCGACCAAACTTAAGCCAGATTCTGATTCCGACATAAATTCAACAGGGGCATTTTTCAGCTGCTGATAAAAACCGTAGCAATGGTTCGGGTTAATGGTTACACCTGCGCCCACAGCCGCCACCATAGAGTAGCCTTCAAGCAGTTTGATTTCAGCGCCAACCGCGGTGTCTTGTAAATAGGTTAATGCCCCTGCGGCAATTTCCGCCGTATAAGCCAGAGATACACTGCCTTGATCGGGTTGAGATAGGGTCGCCAAAGGCTGTAATTGCGCACGAGTTAATGAACGCATTAATTCGGCTTCTAAACGAGAGAAATCATGTCCGGCGCCAAAGTTCACTTGAATCAGTAACACTTCGTCTAATGAAGTGATGATCTTGGCACCACGGCCCGATGCCAACACGCGCTCAATGCGAGTCGAACCTGATTCAGGCTGATAGCTACAACGTAGGCTTAAATCCATCGCACTTTGTGCCACAGGTTGTAAGGTACGACTATGCAGAACTGGCGCGGCTAAACGAGCCAATTCGCTCGCTTCATCCAAACGCAATAACGGCAGTAAACAGGCATCACTCACTTTACGTGGGTCCGCACTATACACGCCCGCCACATCACTCCAAATAGTGACTCGTATGGCTTCTGATAAGGCGCCAATCACAGTGGCAGAATAATCGGAGCCATTGCGGCCTAAAAGTACCGTTTCACCCGCTTCATTGCGAGCCATGAAACCGGTAATTACGACCCGGCGTTTACCATGTTGAGCAAGAATATCTTTCAATAAAGGCAGCGAACGACCGCGATCGACTTCTGGCTGCGCGCCACGCTCTGCACGTAAGAAATCACGAGAGTCGACTTGCGCTGCTTCCATATCAAGATGACATAACAATGTAGCTAAAACACGAGATGACCACACTTCACCATGGCCAAGAATGCTGGCTCGTTTCACGTCATTGATGGGACCAGTAATATCCCCTAGCGCCGTGAACTCTTTATTCAGTAATTCCAGTAAAGGCGCGGCTTTTTCTTCCGGTAATAGTTCTTCAACTAACCCAATTTGGAATTGACGCAATTGCTGCAAAATTTCATGAGCAATTCGGCCATCTTTTTCTAATGCATTAATCCAATCGATCAAACGGTTGGTGGTACTGCCTGCCGCGGAAACCACGATCAAATCCGCTGGCGCTGAATATTCTTTTAATATGTTGGCGACTCGTTTGTAGCACTCTGGATTGGCCAAACTACTACCACCAAACTTGTGTAACTGACGAGCAGATGTCATTTACGCTACCTCTTGTGCTTTTTTGAAAGCTTGCTCTAAATCAGCAATTAAATCCTGACTGTCTTCTAATCCCACAGACACACGTAGCAACAGTGGAGAAATTCCCGCTTCTGCTTGCGCTTCATCTGACATAGCTCGGTGGGTCATCGACGCAGGATGACACACTAAACTTTCCACTCCCCCTAGCGATTCCGCTAAAGAGAATAATTGTAACTGACCCACAAAGGTCTTGAGCTGTTCCATGCTGCCATTAATTTCAAAACTGAGCATAGAACCAAACCCACTCTGCTGAGCCTTAGCAATATCATGCCCAGGATGCTGCGGCAGGCTTGGGTGATAAATCGTTCCCACCAATGGCTGGTCTTGTAAGTATGCTAATAAATCTTGTGAACTTTCTTCATGCACTCGCATACGGGCCGCAAGCGTACGTAGACCACGCAAGGTCATATAGCTATCAAACGGCGTCCCAGTTGCACCAATACAATTGCCCCACCAGGCCAGTGTTTCGGCATGTTCGGCTTGTTTGGCGATGATCACGCCACCGATCACATCAGAATGCCCATTGATGTATTTAGTGGTGGAATGCACCACAAAATCAGCGCCCAACGTTAATGGTTTTTGATACACAGGTGTCAAGAAAGTGTTATCCACCGCGACTAATGCGCCCACTTGCTTAGCTTTTGCACAAGCTGCAGCAATATCCACCACTCTCACCAAAGGGTTTGACGGTGTTTCTAATAAAATCAGTTTCGGTTTTTTCGCGATCGCGGCATCAAATTCCGCTTGATTCGATTGATCGACAAACTGAACTTTAAAATCGCCTTTTTGCGCACGAGTATTAAATAAACGGTAGGTACCGCCATAACAATCATGCGGGGCAACAATCAGATCCTCTGGGCCAATAAACGCCGACACCCATAAATTCAGTGCCGAAGTACCACAGTTGGTAATCACCGCTCCGGCACCTTGCTCTAGTTCTGAAAGCGCTTGCTCTAATAAGCCACGGTTGGGGTTGCCCGAACGGGTATAATCGTATTTTGGCACTTCACCAAAAGCAGGAAAGCCGTAATTAGTCGAAAGGTAAATCGGCGGAACGACGGCATTAAATTGGCTATCAGACTCAATTCCAGTACGAACGGCGACAGTGGCGGGCTTTCTTGAACTCATTGGCGTATTCCTTTCCTTTGCGTGCACAATCTTTGTATACAGACACTATACTCAAATACTTTCAAAGCGCTATTTAGACGGGCGTAATTTATCAAAATTATTGCAATCAATAATGGAGCTAATCGCGCTTATTCATATATGAGCGAACATTGCTGTACTTTATCTCTCACCACAAAAGACGTCAAGACCTCTAGCCATCTAAATGTCTTTACTTTTGGCGGTAAATGCACCTAAAATTAGCGCCGTGACTTATTTATAAATAATCAGAACGAAGGTGCGTGATGGCAGATTGGAACGGTGACTACATAAGCCCGTATGCAGAACATGGAAAAAAAAGCGAACAAGTGAAAAAAATCACAGTATCGATTCCATTAAAAGTGCTTAAAATATTGACCGATGAACGCACTCGCCGTCAGGTGAATAACTTACGTCACGCCACCAATAGCGAACTGCTATGTGAAGCCTTCTTACATGCTTATACAGGTCAACCATTACCAACCGATGAAGATTTGCGTAAAGACCGCCCTGATGATCTTCCTGCCGAAGTAAAACGTTTGATGACAGAAATGGGCATTGAATTTGAGAATTTTGATGATTAACAGCGTGCCTCGGGATACTCGTGGCTCGTTTCTCGAATATCTTTTCTCGCTGTAATGCCTCACTATAAAAAAGCCAGAACGAATCAACGTTCTGGCTTTTGCTTTTTCGAATCACGAGAAACGAAATTCGAGTTCCGTTATCGCTGATACTCTTCCGGCAACTCAATACGCGCCACACCCGATTCAACCGCAGCGCGAGCGACAGCGCCAGCCACTTCAGATAACAAACGTGGATCCATTGGTTTTGGAATGATGTAGTCAGGGCCAAACTCTAGCTTATCGACACCCGCCGCTTTTAACACGTCTGCAGGCACGTCTTGTTTGGCTAATTGACGGATCGCTTCGACGGCAGCCAGCTTCATTTCATCATTGATTTCGCTCGCACGTACGTCTAATGCACCACGGAAAATGAATGGGAAACAAATCACGTTGTTCACTTGGTTTGGATAATCACTGCGGCCAGTACCCATGATCAAATCGTTACGTACTTTGGCAGCAATTTCAGGTTTAATTTCCGGGTCTGGGTTTGAACAAGCAAACACCACAGGTTTATCTGCCATTAACGCTAATGCTTCTGGTGGCAATAAGTTTGGACCCGATACACCGAGGAATAAGTCAGCCCCTTTGATCACATCTTCTAAGGTGCGCATATCGGTGTTGTTAGCAAATAATTGCTTATATTCATTTAGGTCATCACGACGAGTGTGGATCACGCCTTTACGATCTAGCATGTAGATTTTTTCACGCAATGCGCCACATTTGATCAATAGCTCCATACAAGCCACCGCCGCTGCGCCCGCACCTAAACACACGATTTTACAGTCTTCCAGTTTCTTACCTTGCAACTCAATCGCATTCAACATACCTGCTGCCGTTACAATCGCGGTACCGTGTTGGTCATCATGGAATACGGGTACATCACAACGCTCAACCAATTGACGCTCAATTTCAAAACAATCCGGCGCTTTAATATCTTCTAGGTTAATGCCACCAAAAGTATCGGCAATATTGGCAACGGTATCGATAAACTCATCAATGGTGCGGTGTTTTACTTGGATATCAATCGAATCAAGGTTAGCAAAGCGTTTGAACAATAATGCTTTACCTTCCATAACAGGCTTAGACGCCAATGGCCCTAAATTGCCAAGACCAAGAATCGCGGTACCGTTTGAAATCACCGCAACCGTATTACCTTTAGCGGTATATTTATAAGCGTTATCAGGATTCAGCGCGATTTCACGAACCGGCTCAGCCACACCTGGGCTATACGCTAAAGCAAGATCTTCTGCGGTATCGGCAGGTTTGGTAAGTGAGATGGCAATTTTACCCGCTGTTGGTTGAGCGTGGTAATCAAGTGCTCTTTGGCGAAAATCATTTTGCTGCTGATCATCTGACATAATGATGTAATCCTAAAATACGAGGGGAACAAGAAATCGTAATATTAAAGGATAGAAGATTAACTTGGTAGCGCAGGTGTTAAATTTTAGATAAGAAAAAAGGGACGCCTAAGCATCCCTTTCCAATTCGGTCTAACACTAAAAAATAGTGGCAGATTATTTTTTGCTGCTTAGAGTACCAAAACGCTTGTTGAAGCGATCAACACGGCCGCCTGTATCTACGATACGTTGCTTACCAGTGTAGAACGGGTGACATTTGTCACATACATCTAGGTGGATTGTGTCTTTGTCTAGCGTAGTGTTGAACTCGAAAGAGTTACCGCAAGAACAAGTAGCGTTTACAGCTTTGTATTCTGGGTGGATACCAGTTTTCATAGGACAAACCTTTATATTGGTCCGTATCGCTATCTGAATCTTCCTCTTGCTACTCAAAGGCAACAAGATCGGCCAGACACCATACGTAGTTACTAAAAAATGGTGTAAAAAACATACACCGTTAGAGGCGCAGTATAATAGTGAATAACCCTGCATCGATCAATACATTTGCTGAGTTTTTCTTCTATATTTCCGATAACGGTTGTTTTATCATGACTTTTCTTTGTTGTATTCATTTTAAAGGACGCTTTTCTTACTTATGCAGCCAAATATTGCTCAAGTTGCCCTGCCCGTTCCTTTAGATAAGTGCTTCGATTACCTCATCCCCAACTATTTGTTTCCCGTGATTGGCGGACGAGTCTCCGTGCCTTTTGGCCGTCAAACACTGATTGGCATTGTGGTCAATATTGTCGATCACTCTGATTTTCCGCTTGAGCAACTTAAACCCATCAAAGCCTGTCTTGATGCACGTCCAGTTTGGCCTAAACCTCTATATCAATTACTGCAATGGTGTAGCCAATTTTATCAATACCCACTTGGTGATACATTGGCTATGGCGCTACCGTCTCTACTTAAAAAAGGTAAGCCCGCCGATTTCACCAGTTTAAAAGAATGGCATATCACCGAAGCGGGTAAAAACCAATTGATAGCTGGATTTGGTCGTGCCCACCAGCAAGCCAAGGTGGTGCGCATGCTAGAAAATGGCCCATTAAGCCATCAAGCTATGATTGATGAAGAAGTAAATAGCACTACTCTCAAAACGCTGCAAGATAAAGGATGGATTGAAGCCAAACATAGTCAGCCGGCAAAACCAGTATGGCCTGATGCAATAGAAAATTCACAACATAAACCCCAGTTGAATGCGGAACAATCTATCGCGGTTGCCACCATTAACAACTTCCCAGGATTTGGCTGCTTTTTAATTGATGGCGTCACGGGTTCAGGTAAGACCGAAGTCTATTTAAACCTAATCAAACCCGTACTGGAACAAGGCAAACAGGCTCTCGTGCTTGTGCCTGAAATTGGCCTCACACCACAAACCATTAATCGTTTTAAACGCCGCTTCCATGTGCCGGTCGAAGTTATGCATTCCGGTCTCAATGATACCGAACGCTTAAATGCTTGGTTGGCAGCTCGAGACAAACAAGCCGGTATTATTATTGGCACCCGCTCGGCATTACTCACACCTTTTGCTGAGCTTGGCATTATTATTGTGGATGAAGAGCACGACGCCTCTTATAAACAGCAAGACACGCTTCGCTATCATGCCCGTGATGTCGCAGTGATGCGTGGCCATAAAGAAAACATTCCCGTGGTATTAGGCTCCGCCACACCGGCTTTAGAAACGCTGCACAATGCACAAACCGGCAAATATCATTATCTAACGCTCACCAAACGGGCCGGCAATGCCATTCCAGCCAAACACCATGTTCTCGATATCAAAGGACTGTATTTGGAAGGCGGGCTATCGGCTCCATTGATCGCCCAAATGCGCCGACACTTAAATGCAGGCAACCAAGTGATGCTGTTCTTAAATCGTCGCGGGTTTTCGCCAGCATTAATGTGTCATGAATGTGGCTGGATAGCAGAATGTAAGCGCTGTGATGCTTATTACACTTATCATCAAGGCAGCCAAGAAATACGCTGCCATCATTGTGGCTCACAGCGCCCGGTGATCTCGCAATGTCATGGCTGCGGCTCTACCCAATTAGTGTCCGTTGGCGTGGGAACCGAGCAACTAGAAAAACAATTAGAAACCCTATTCCCAGAATTCAAAACCATTCGCATCGACCGTGATAGTACGCGACGCAAAGGCAGTTTAGAAAGCGCATTAGAATCGATTAAAAACGGGGAATTTCAGATATTGATTGGCACCCAAATGCTGGCTAAAGGACATCACTTCCCCAATGTCACGTTAGTGGGATTATTGGATGTCGATGGCTCACTCTACAGCAGCGACTTCCGTGCCTCAGAACGTTTAGCGCAATTGTTTATTCAAGTTGCAGGTCGCGCAGGACGTGCCAGCAAACCTGGTGAAGTGCTGCTACAAACGCACCATCCAGAACACGCCTTGCTGCAATCTTTGCTGCATAAAGATTATCAACACTTTGCTCAAACGGCCTTGGCTGAACGCAAAATAGCACAATTGCCACCGTACAGTTTTCTGACACTATTTCGCGCCGAAGGAAACAACAATGACAATGTAGAAGCCTTTTTGCGTCAAGTGCGCCATACCTTAGAAGCTCACCCATTATTTGATGAGCAATGCCTAGTGCTAGGCCCGATGCCCGCCCCTCTGGCTAAACGAGCAGGCAAGTTCCGCTGGCAATTAATGCTGCAAGTCAGCACCCGCAGTCAAATGCAACGCTTATTGGCTTCCTCTAAAGCGGCCATTCAACTGCTGCCACTTGCCAAAAAAGTACGCTGGAATATGGATATCGAACCACAAGATTTAAGCTAATTAACCAGAATAAAACTATGGTTTATCTGATGATAGATCACTGAAAATAAAAGTAAAAAAGCCTCTATGTGACGCATGTCACCTAAAGCATGTAGGATTTGTTAACCTAATGCTATTCAGTGCTAGTTTTAGAACATAGAATGTTTAAATAACATATACACAAGTGATCTCAAGATGCAGAATTCAGAGCTCTCATCCAAGTTCTTGGACAAGGAAGATTTATGCGGAATGTAAACACCTTTCAAGTAAATCTGACGTAGCTTCTCTGTTTATAAAAAAGGGGACTTGGATGAAGCTCCCGAAGGGCAAGTTAAAACAAGCTTTATGCTGCGTTAAATTGAATAGAGATAGAATAACTATGATCATATTCAATTCGCCTTGCCTAAAACTTGTTTTATTCTTGCTGAAACTCGCATCTTGAGGTTACTTGGGTATAAATACCTAGCCGTACTTTTGGTATCGCGGTCGTTATCCGTGAAATACATCGAATTAACCGATATTTCATTGACCCAACCTAGGTTGAAAACTCGCTTTTCGTGCGACACTTCAATGAGTCGATCATCACGATTTAACGCTCAATATCGAGTGGCGAAACCATTTTATTTTGCTTATCACTGCAGTGAGATTTATTGGTAAGCGTTTTTATTTGCCCGTTTGGGCGGAAAAGTGAAGAGAGGAATACTTTATGGCGACAATGAAGGAGGTTGCCCAACTCGCAGGAGTTTCCACTGCTACGGTGTCCCGGGCATTGATGAACCCTGAAAAAGTCTCCAGTGCAACGCGCAAACGTGTAGAAGATGCAGTATTAGAATCCGGTTACGCCCCCAACTCTTTGGCTCGTAACTTACGCAGAAACGAGTCTAAAACCATTATTGTTATCGTGCCGGATATCTGTGACCCTTATTTCACTGAAATCATTCGTGGCATTGAAGATACCGCTGCTGAGCATAACTACTTAGTGCTTCTAGGCGATAGCGGCCAACAATTAAAACGTGAAAGCACACTCGTCAATTTGGTGTTCACCAAACAAGCGGATGGCATGTTATTGCTTGGGACGGATGTGCCTTTTGATGTCAGCAAACCTGAGCAAAAAAACTTACCCCCGTTAGTGATGGCTTGTGAGTACGCTCCTGAACTTGAGCTGCCAACCGTTCATATTGATAACCTGACTGCCGCTTTTGATGTCGTCAATTATCTCACTCAGATGGGCCACAAACGCATTGCTGAAATGTCAGGGCCGGCAGAAGCCACGCTATGTCAATTCCGCCACCAAGGTTTCCAACAAGCACTGCGTCGTGCTGGTATTGAGATGAACCCAACTTACCAAGTATCGGGTGATTTCAGTTTGGAATCCGGTGTCGCCGCAGCCAGTAAATTGCTCTCACTACCAGAGCCACCTACGGCGATTTTCTGCCATAACGACAGCATGGCGATTGGCGCGATACAGCAAGCCAAAAAACAAGGTTTTAAAGTGCCGCAGGATTTATCCATTGTTGGCTTTGATGACATCCAATTCTCTCAATATTGCGATCCGCCGTTGACCACTATTGCTCAACCCCGTTATGAAATCGGCAAACAATCCATGTTGATGTTATTGGAAGTTTTAAAAGGTCGTGAAGTTCGTGCTGGCTCTCGTTTATTAGAAGCCAATCTTGTCGTACGAAATAGCGCTGCGCCACCACGTCGTTGATGGCCTAGTCTACGGCTAAATATCAAGGCGATGTCACCTAAGTGGTATCGCCTTTTTCTGCATTTATCCTTCCCTGAAAAAAATGGTATTGCCACAAAAACTGCATTAACATATACCTCCTTTTAATTTCATCAATTAAGTTATCATACGACCGTGGCCAATCGAGATTACGTAAGAAAAACGCCTGCTTCCAATAAGAAAAGCACAACTAGAAACACCCGAAAACCTGCGACTAAAAAGAAGCCGGCAGCGCGTGCTATCCCTTGGAAGGCCGCGATCATTGCTGTGATTCTGCTCGCAGGCCTCATTGCGTTACTCTCTAAACTCAATGATGATCCAGAACCACAAGTTCCAGAAGCGAACGTGGTACCGGTAACCGTTGCAGAAAAGCCAAAAACTCAAGAAACCTTACCGCCGCCACCACAAGAAAAATGGGATTACATGGAAACCTTGCCGAATCGAGAAATCGAAGTGCAAGCGAAAGAAATTGAAATTCCTAAGATCCCTTACATCATGCAGTGTGGTGCTTATAAAACTTCAGCACAGGCGCAAGAACGCAAAGCCAATATCGCCTTCCAAGGCTTAGCGAGTAAAGTGGTAAAACTTGAAGGCAGTAGCTGGTACCGCATTATTCTTGGCCCATACACCTTTAAGCGTGATGCGGTAAAAGAACAACACGTATTGCAACGCGCTAAAATTGAGCCATGCATTATCATGCGAGATACGTTGAAGTAAGTAGTGATTCTTGTTGCTCGTAGCTCGGACGCTTTGCTGCTCGTATCTCGAAAAAGAAAAAGCCAGCAACATCTCTGAACTCTATATAGACAGTCATCCCTGAGGAGCCGCAAGGCGACATCAGGGATCGACCTACCGCTCGCTCCAAGCCTTTTCGAGCAACGAGCAGTATAACGCCCGATAACCGAGTACCGTATCTCGTATCTCGTATCTCGTATCTCGTATCTCGTATCTCGTATCTCGTATCTCGAAACCATTATCCCCCTCCTCGACAATTTATTCCCCTTCCCTTGAATTCTTTTTGCGCTAACCTCATATGAATAAAAAGACGGAATAATTAAGAGGTTTCTCGTGACTACTATTGTATCTGTACGCCGCAACAACAAAGTCGTCATCGCTGGTGATGGCCAAGTTTCATTAGGCAACACGGTGATGAAAGGAAATGCCAAAAAGGTTCGCCGTTTATACAACGACAAAGTCTTAGCAGGATTTGCGGGCGGTACCGCGGATGCCTTCACGCTGTTTGAACGTTTTGAACATAAGCTGGAAATGCATCAAGGTCACTTAACCAAAGCCGCGGTTGAACTAGCAAAAGATTGGCGTAGTGATCGCGCCCTGCGTAAATTAGAAGCGCTGCTTGCGGTCGCGGATGAAACGGCGTCTCTTATCATTACCGGTAATGGTGATGTGGTTCAGCCAGAACACGATCTTATCGCGATTGGTTCAGGTGGTAACTTTGCACAAGCGGCAGCCATCGCTCTACTTGAGAATACTGACTTAGAAGCGCGTGACATTGCAGAAAAGGCGCTGACAATTGCTGGTGATATTTGTGTCTTCACGAATCACCATCATACGATTGAAGAACTATAAGCATACTGATTTTGCCTGTTTGCTGCTTTGCCTTTCGCTTTCTAGCCCAAGACAGAAAACAGGTTCACTCTGTGCGAAGTAACGCTTCGCGCTCATTATTCGAGTAAAAGGATAACCTTATGTCTGAAATGACACCTCGTGAAATTGTTCATGAACTCAACCAACACATCATCGGCCAAGATAAAGCCAAACGCGCCGTCGCCATTGCACTCCGTAATCGCTGGCGTCGTATGCAACTTGATGAAAACCTGCGTTCAGAAGTTACCCCTAAAAACATCTTGATGATCGGTCCAACCGGTGTGGGTAAAACGGAAATCGCACGTCGTCTGGCAAAACTTGCCAATGCGCCTTTCATCAAAGTTGAAGCGACTAAATTCACCGAAGTCGGCTATGTCGGTAAAGAAGTTGAGTCTATCATTCGCGATTTGACCGACGTTTCTATCAAGCTCACTCATCAGCAAGAAATGGAAAAAGTAAAATTCCGTGCTGAAGAACAAGCAGAAGAGCGTATTTTGGATGCACTCCTGCCGCCACCTCGTGAAGGTTGGGGACAAGATGAAAAAACGCAAGAAAGTAACTCGAATACCCGCCAAGTATTCCGCAAAAAGCTGCGTGAAGGCCAACTTGATGATAAAGAAATTGAAATTGATGTCGCCGCACCGCAAATGGGTGTTGAAATCATGGCACCTCCTGGTATGGAAGAAATGACCAACCAGCTACAAGGCATGTTCCAAAACCTGGCTGGCGACACCAAGAAAAGCCGCAAAATGAAGATCAAGGATGCATTCAAAGCTTTAACCGAAGAAGAAGCGGCTAAGCTAGTGAATCAAGAAGATTTGAAAGAACAAGCGATCTTCAACGTTGAAAACAACGGTATCGTATTTATCGATGAAATCGACAAAATTTGTAAGCGTGGCGATCAAACTGGCGGTGGCGAAGTATCACGTGAAGGTGTTCAGCGTGACTTATTACCATTAGTGGAAGGCAGCACGGTCTCAACCAAACATGGCATGGTACGTACTGACCACATCTTATTCGTTGCGTCTGGTGCTTTCCAAGTCGCACGTCCTTCGGATTTGATCCCTGAGTTGCAAGGTCGTCTACCAATCCGTGTTGAACTTGAAGCACTGAGCAGTCAAGACTTCAAACGCATCTTAACCGAGCCTCATGCGTCACTCACAGAGCAATATCGTGCACTGATGGCAACCGAAAATGTTGAGATCGAATTTACCGAAGATGGCATTACGCAAATTGCTGAAGCCGCTTGGCAGGTAAATGAAACCACAGAAAATATCGGTGCACGTCGCTTACATACCGTTATGGAGCGTTTGATGGATGACATCTCATTTGACGCGACAGATAACCCTGGCATGAAAGTGTCAATCGACGGTGATTACGTTAAGCAACGTTTAGGCGAATTTGTGGCAGATGAAGATTTAAGCCGCTTTATTCTATAAAACATTCATCATTATTCGATATAATATACCCAAGTGGCTTCAAGATGCCGAATTCAGAGCTGTCATCCAAGTTCTTGGACAAGGAAGATTTATGCGGAATGTAAACACCTTTCAATTAAATCTGACGTAGGCTAAGAACTTGGATGAAGCTCCCGAAGGGCAAGCTAAAACAAGCTTTATGCTGCGTTAAATTAAATAGAGATAGAATAGCTATGATCATATTCAATTTGCCTTGCCTAAAACTTGTTTTAATCTTGCTGAAACTTGCATCTTGAAGTTACTTGGGTATAAAGAAGCTCGCTATTAAGCGGGCTTTTTAATTTTCGCTATATCACTGATATACTTTTTTTTACTATTATTTTATTCGTCTTGTACTTATATGAAATCCTCTTTTGCTATTTGGCTAGATGCCGCGAGACCTAAAACCCTGCTTCTGGCCATTGCTGCAATCGCAACGGGCAGCAGCCTTGCTTACGCCGACCATCACTTTTCTTTCGCAATTTCTTTGTTGGCGTTACTGACTGCGACCTTGCTGCAAATTTTATCAAATCTCGCTAATGATTATGGTGATGCGGCACAAGGCACCGATAACGAAAATAGAATCGGCCCCATTCGTGGTATGCAACAAGGCATGATCACTCAAGATGGTATGAAAAAAGCGATCGCTCTTAACATTGTTTTTATCATCATCAGCGGCTTAGCCCTCGTCTTTTACGCCTTACAAAGCCCCACCAGCATCGCTGCATTTATTGTGCTGGGCTTATTGTCCATTATCAGCTCAATTGCCTATACCATGGGCAGTAAACCTTATGGCTACATTGGGCTTGGTGATATTTCTGTGTTTATTTTCTTCGGACTGCTTGCCATTCTAGGCACCTATTTCCTACACACTGGCACCATTAAAGCATCCTTGTTATTACCAGCCATTGGTTCCGGTTTATTTTCAATGGGCGTACTTAATATCAATAATATGCGCGATGTAGAAAATGACACAGTGAGCAACAAGCGTACACTCGTGGTTCGCATTGGAATTGAACGAGCCAAACGCTATCACATTGGGCTATTGGCCTTTGGTTGGTTAACCATGGCGGTGTACCTGATTAGTCACGTTCAACCCATTTGGATAAATGTATTAATGCTGTTACCGCTCATTCGTATCATTAAACACGGCCACATTATTTGGAATGTGAAAGAGTCTACCCAATTCATTCCTATGCTACCGGACATGGTGAAATGTGCTTTTATCACCAATATCGTGTTTGCGGTGACATTAGTGCTCAGCCAATGGGTTTGATTCATTTAGATTTCTTAATGAATCAAACTGTTATCGCGACCTGTAGTGAGATCAAAGTCTTTTGAGGAATTTGTGCTTTGTCATTGCAAAGCCATAATGAGCCGATATACTCGTTGTTAGTCTTTTACCGCAAGCAAAGAGAATACCGCTATGGAATATAATACCTCTGCACTGTGTGATATTTACCAAGATCAAGTTGATGTGGTTGAACCTATGTTCAGCAACTTTGGTGGCTTAACATCATTTTCGGGTCAACTGACTACCGTCAAATGTTTTGAAGATAACGGTATTATCCGTTCAATCTTGCAAGAAGACGGTACTGGTAGAGTATTATTAATCGATGGCGGCGGCTCACTGCGTCGCGCATTAATCGATGCTGAAATTGCCGCTATCGCAGAAGAAAATGACTGGGAAGGCCTTGTTGTTTACGGCTGCGTGCGTGAAATCGATGATTTGGAAGAAATGGAAATTGGTATTCAAGCCATTGCTTCTATTCCTGTCGGTGCAACGCAAAACAACATTGGTGAAGTCGATGTACCGGTTAACTTTGGCGGCGTGACCTTCTTACCAGAAGACTATCTCTATGCTGACAACACCGGCGTCATTATCTCGCAAGAGCCGCTTGATGTGGAATTAGAGCTGGACGACGATGAGCTTGAGCCTTTAGAGGATTAATTTCTCACTGGTTGCTAGACATACAAAAACAGAGCCACATGAGCTCTGTTTTTTTATATCTTGAATATAATACTCAAACGTAAGCAGAGAATTATTCAACGTCGTCCATTTTACCAAGCAAGCTGCGGATGCGCTCTTGCCATGCTTGTTGCTCTTGACGCATCACTTGAGTTTGTTGCTCAAGCTCTTCACGACCTTCACGCAATTGACCTGCTTCTGCCGCCAATTGCTCGTTCTTTTCTTTAAGCTCTTCTACTTCCATTTGAAGTAATGCGATCGTATCTACCGCGGTTTGAATTTTTGCTTCTAGCTGTTCTAGTACTTCGAAAGACATCTTTGCTACCTATAAAATGATCATGATGAGCGACAAAGTCGAAACAAGAAACGAATCCTACGCCGCCTTTATCCACGTTTGTTCCCATTCTACTCAGCTTGCATCTTTGCGCCACCGTCTTATTCAACTATTTCTGCCTACTTGCGCAAAAAAACGGCAAACCTTACTTAATTATGACATTTGTCGCCATGATTCTCGCCGATGAGTTAATTTAGCCGACTTTGCCAGGATTCAAATTCAAAAAAGCAAACGTTACCGTTTTGGCTATGCTAGAATATGCCGCAGATTTTTCTCTTTGTTTGTTTTATTTGGAGTCAGTATGAAACGCGATTTAGCATTGGCATTTTCTCGAGTGACTGAAGGTGCTGCGCTTGCCGGATATAAATGGTTAGGCCGAGGCGATAAAAACGCAGCCGATGGCGCTGCAGTAGCTGTAATGCGTACCCTACTGAATGACACTGAAATCAGCGGTGAAATTGTTATCGGTGAAGGTGAAATTGACGAAGCGCCTATGCTTTATATCGGTGAACAAGTTGGCCTAGGCGGCGATGCGGTGGATATCGCGGTGGATCCAATCGAAGGCACTCGTATGACCGCAATGGGTCAATCTAATGCCTTGGCTGTACTGGCCGCTGGTGAAAAAGGCAGCTTCTTAAAAGCTCCAGATATGTACATGGAAAAATTGGTGGTTGGCCCTGGTGCAAAAGGCTGCATTGATTTAGCCAAACCGGTTGAAGAAAACATTCAAAACGTGGCTAAAGCGTTGAATAAGCCATTATCAGAATTAACCGTGATCACGCTTGCTAAACCTCGTCACGATGCCGTTATCGCGAAAATCCAGCAAATGGGCGCACGTGTTTTTGCTGTGCCAGATGGTGATGTGGCAGCGTCCATCCTAACCTGTATGCCAGACAGTGAAGTCGACATGATGTACTGCATCGGTGGTGCGCCAGAAGGTGTGGTTTCTGCGGCTGTGATCCGTGCTTTAGATGGTGACATGCAAGGTCGTTTATTACCTCGTCATGAAGTAAAAGGTGATACGCCAGAAAACCGCACTCATGGTGAACTTGAACTGCAACGCTGCGCTGAAATGGGCGTACAAGCGAACACCATCCTGAAAATGGATGACATGGCGCGTAGCGATAACGTGGTATTTGCTGCAACCGGTATTACCAAAGGTGACCTACTCGAAGGCATTACTCGTACTGGTAATATCGCAACCACAGAAACCTTAGTCATCCGTGGTAAGAGCCGCACCATTCGTCGCATCAAATCGATTCACTACCTTGAGCGTAAAGACGACGAAGTCAAACAACACATTTTATAAGATTCAGTGTCACGATAATCAACGCAGCTCTCGGGTTGCGTTTTTTTATTTGCATTAAAAAGTATTTGTTAAGCATTTGCTTTATTAAATTTTTCCTCCATCATATACCCAGTGAGTGGGATATCGGCCCTTCACTATCGATAGAGATGAATAAAAGGCAATATGAAAACCAGCGATAAAATTCTCAATAAAATTAAACGTGAGGGCAAAATCACCGCGCGTCAATTAGCGGAGGATTTGTCGATCACCACCATGGGCGCTCGCCAACATTTGCAAGCGCTTGAAGAAGAAGGGTTTCTGACCTTTACCGATATCAAAGTCAAAGTGGGACGTCCGGCTCGTCACTGGTCATTAACCCAACAAGGGCACGATCAGTTTATTGACCGTCACCAAGATCTCAGCATCGATATTATCTCAGCCATTGATGACACCTTTGGTTCTAGTGGATTAAACAAAGTCATTACTCAGCGAGAGCACACCATTTATGAGCGTTACCAACAACAATTAGCCCATTGCCACACTATCCAGCAAAAGTTACAAACGCTGGTACAACTGCGTGAGCAAGAAGGTTATATGGCGGAACTGGAAGAAAGCGATTCTGGTTACCTACTGATCGAAAATCATTGCCCGATTTGCCAAGCCGCAAAGCAATGCCCCCAGTTGTGTCGCTCGGAACTGCACATTTTTCAAACCTTACTCGCCGATGAATGCCAGGTTCAACGACGCGAACACATTATTCAAGGTGCCAATCGCTGCTGTTACCAAATTACACCGTTATAGCCGCGGCCGCATGCCCTATTCTTATCATCAAATTTTTGGATACCTTTGCTTGTGAATTCAACGTCTCAACCTTCGCTGGCTCGTCAGCTATTTCAACAAACTTGGCCAATGCTGTTTGGCGTATTATCACTGATGAGCTTTCAGTTAGTCGATAGTGCGTTTATTGGTCAGCTTGGCGTTTTGCCGCTAGCGGCACAAGGATTTACTCAACCGATTCAAATGGTGATTATTGGTTTGCAAGTCGGGCTAGGCATTGCCACTACTGCGGTAATATCTAAAGCACTTGGTCAAGAAAACTTCCGCTACGCTAAGCAACTGGGTGGCTTGGTGGTAATCATTGGTGGGATCGGGATTGCCATTTTTGCTTGCCTGATTTATGTCTTACATCAACCTATTTTGAGCTTATTAAGCGCACCCGATACCATTGAGCCAATTGTAAGCCATTACTGGATTTACTGGCTGCTCAGCGCCTGGTGTGGGGCGCTGTTGTATTTCTTATACAGTGTGTGTCGAGCTAATGGTAATACCATGCTGCCCGGTAGCATGATGATGGTAACTAGCCTGACCAATATTGTGCTCGATCCTATATTCATTTTTACTTTAGATCTCGGTATCAATGGTGCAGCCATCGCGACGTTACTGTCATTTAGCCTAGGAATACTCATCGTTGCCCCTAAAGTATGGGCAAAACAATGGATCAGTTTTGATTGGTCTGATTTACACATTGCCACCAGTATACGAGCACTAACCAATATCATGGGCCCGGCGATGATCAGTCAATTACTGCCGCCTCTCTCTTCGATGTTAGCCACCAAACTTTTAGCCAGTTTCGGCACAACAGCGGTGGCCGCCTGGGCGATTGGTTCTCGCTATGAATTCTTTGCCATTGTTGGCGTGCTCGCACTGACCATGTCAATGCCGCCTATGGTTGGACGTCTACTTGGTGCAAAAAACTATCGTGATATTAAAACCTTAACCAACATTGGGATTCGTTTTATTTTGCTATTCCAATTGGCTATTGCGGTGATCACCTTCTTCGCTGCGAATGGGCTTTCTAATTTGATGACCAGTGATGCAGAAGTAACGAGCATCTTACATTGGCATCTCACCATTGTGCCTATTAGTCTCGGTTCACTAGGAGTATGCATGTTAATGGTGTCACTTTCCAATGCGATTGGCCGCTCTTACTCTGCGTTATTCATCTCAGCGCTACGCCTGTTTGTGTTCTTCTTACCTTGCTTATGGCTGGGGTCGCAATTGGGCGGTATTCACGGATTATTCATCGGTGCATTGCTTGGCAATATGTTGGCGGGCATAAACGCCTATTGGGTATTTAAGCGTAACCTAAACAAGATCATACAAGCAGAAAGCTAATGCTTAAAACGCAGCGGTAACCGTGATCTCATAAAAGAAAGGCTGCACCATGGCAGCCTTTCTTTTTATCAGCACTATTTTTTATCAATACTATTTCTTATCAAAGCTATTTTTTATCAAAGCTATTGTGGCTCAGGTCCGTAACGGTTATCACCTTGCGACCCTTTCAGCAAGCCACATTCCACCAGCATCCAAATACCGCACACCAAAGCCAAAACACTCATTCCAGTCTGCCATATTGGCTGTGCGGCTTCCATGCCTGCAGTTGGCGTCATAATGCGCCCAATCAATAAAGGAATATGCATGAGTAGCCACCAATTGGATTTATTGCGGTCATGCCAACGTTTAGCGGTCACCGCCAAATCTGGCCACAGTAACGCGGCACTGACGATAAAAATCACCACGCCAGTGTAACTGGCAAACATATTCTGTGCCGCCACACCGACAACACCTAACATCACTAGGTAATAAAAAAGATTCCACATCCAAAAACGCTGTCGACTGATGCGACCTTGAAACGAAAACAACCACTGCTTTGCTGTCATTATCTATACCCTTTACTCATTACCAAAGTTAGTCACTTTCTGAAAACAAGCGCGATCCATATCGCGAATATTCACCGTTAAACTGGCGACAAAAGACGCTTTTGCTTGCAGAGCTTGCATTAAACTTTCAGACAAGGCTTTCTTTTGCTCGGCAGTACGACCATCTAACAATTCCAATGTGACATGAATAAAATCAACACTGTCCTCCAAATCACCAATTAACCAATGATGGGTACGCAAGGTTCTCGATTTCACATCTCCCACGCCAAACAAACCGCTTTGAATGGTCGTTTGGTGTAAATCTTCCAGTAGCGCCTGTACGTTAACGCGCTCTTCAATTGAGTTGGAATACTCCATTACAACATTTGGCATATCAGGTCCTTAAATAAAATCACCAATTGGATTAAGCCTATTATTCAACATCGCACTGTCATCGGCTAATTTAAACTCATTTTGACATGACGAGAATCATGATCTCATCACATTAATCTGCTATATTCTTTGCTAGTTCATTTGAGATCGGGCTTTCCGATCTTAATTTTAATTTAATCGAATTGGAGAATATCCTATGCGTCATCCTGTAGTTATGGGTAACTGGAAACTAAACGGCAGCAAAGAAATGGTTGTTGATTTGCTAACTGGTCTAAATGCGGAACTTGAAGGCGTAACAGGCGTCGACGTTGCAGTTGCTCCACCAGCACTATTCATTGACCTTGCTGAGCGCACGCTAACTGATGCAGGCAGCGCAATCATTCTTGGTGCTCAAAACACTGACCTAAACAACAGCGGCGCATTCACTGGTGATATGTCTCCAGCCATGTTGAAAGAATTCGGTGCAACTCACATCATCATCGGTCACTCAGAGCGTCGTGAATACCACAACGAATCAGACGAGTTTGTTGCTAAGAAATTCGCTTTCCTAAAAGAAAACGGTTTAACGCCTGTTCTTTGTATCGGCGAATCTGAAGCACAAAACGAAGCTGGCGAAACAGTTGCAGTATGTGCTCGCCAAATCGATGCTGTGATCAACACTCAAGGCGTTGAAGCGCTAAACGGTGCCATCATCGCTTATGAACCAATCTGGGCTATCGGTACTGGTAAAGCGGCAACAGCTGATGATGCACAACGCATCCACGCAGCAATCCGTGCTCACATCGCAGAGAAATCTGAAGAAGTTGCGAAAAACGTTGTAATCCAATACGGCGGTTCTGTTAAACCAGAAAACGCAGCAGCTTACTTTGCACAACCAGACATCGACGGTGCTCTAGTTGGCGGCGCAGCACTTGACGCGAAAAGCTTCGCAGCTATCGCGAAAGCAGCAGCAGAAGCGAAAGCGTAAGTTATTCGTCACTCGAAAGCTCGAAAGCTCGAAAGCTCGAAAGCTCGAAAGAATAAACATTAAGACTGGCCCTGTGTCAGTCTTTTTTTTGTGTCTCGTGTCTCGAGAGCATAAAAAAACCGCTGGGTTTCACCAACGGTTTTATGGTTTGAGTAGAAAAGTCTCTTAGAACAATTCTTCTGCCACTTTATAAAGCTCTTTCTTCACTGGACGCTTCATATTTTCAATCGCGTCAATGATGTCGTGGTGAACCAATTCTTCTTTTTGGATACCCACACAACGACCACCGTGACCTTCAAGCAATAGGTGAACGGCATAGTTACCCATGCGAGAGGCTAAGATACGGTCGAATGCCGTTGGGCAGCCACCACGTTGAATGTGACCCAGTACGGTTGCACGAGTGTCACGACCGGTCGCTTTTTGGATGTCTTTGGCTAACTCATCCGCATCCATTTGTAATTCAGTCAATGCGATGATGGCGTGCTTCTTACCTTTCGCAATACCGTCTTGGATGTTTTGAATAAGTTCTTCTTTATCCAAGTCATTTTCTGGGGTGATGATGTACTCACAACCACCGGCAATCGCAGACATCAGAGTCAAATCACCACAGTGGCGACCCATGATCTCAACGATTGAAATACGTTGGTGAGAAGAAGAAGTATCACGCAGACGGTCAATTGCATCGATAACCGTATTCAACGCCGTTAGGTAACCGATAGTGTAGTCAGTGCCTGCGATATCGTTATCGATAGTACCCGGAAGACCGATACATGGGTAACCCATTTCAGTTAACTTCTTAGCACCCATGTAAGAACCGTCACCACCGATCACCACCAGCGCTTCGATGCCGTGTGCTTTTAAGTTTTCGATTGCTTTTTCACGCACTGCCACTTCTTTAAATTCAGGGAAACGCGCTGAGCCTAGGAAAGTACCCCCACGGTTGATCACATCAGACACACTTGAGCGATCTAGGCTTTCGATGCGACCTTCGTACAACCCAAGGTAGCCATCATAAATACCACACACTTCAATGCCTTTGCTTAACGCGGTACGTACTACACCACGAATCGCTGCGTTCATACCAGGTGCGTCACCACCACTTGTTAAAACACCGATCTTCTTAACCATGATCACCCTCTAAAAATATAAAAAAACAAATTCTTTTGCTGCGTTACCCAAACTGACTATTTCTTTCTAGCCTAATACTAAGCAGGTAACGACCCCCAATTCTTCGTCATAGCCCAACATGTGAAGTGGGGCAATGACGTTGTTTCTAATGTGGCTCGTAAGACATGCCACTAAAGATAAATTTCACTAAGCGTAATATACAAGTTTGTCGCTTAATGATGTTGATTCATATCACTTTGCACTGCATTTTTATCTGCCCATAAGATAGACAATAGTGATGAGTTTGTCTTTATTTTAATGCGCTACGTCACATAATTTTACCCGATATTCTTCAATTCAGCTAACTCAACCGAAATCATTTGATTAATTTAATGGCTGATACTTGGCCGCCGGCACCACAGAGATAGGATCTTGATGAATAATGACATCCGAATGTGGGAATAACTGGTCTAACTTATCTTCCACTTGGTCAGTGATACGATGCGCCTCAAGTAATGGCAAGTTATCGTCTAGCTCAATATGCACCTGAATAAAACGCACAGGTCCCGACATACGAGTGCGTAAATCATGCGCTCCGAGCACCCCTTCAACCGATAAGCATGCCGCATGAATGGCCTGCACTTCTTCATCCGGTAATTGACGATCGAGCAACGATTGCACCGCCTCACTCGCCATTTGATAAGCGCTATACAGAATGTACAAACCAATCCCAACGGCAAACACGGCGTCCGCTTGTTTTAAACCGTACCAACTTAGTACCAGCGCTATCATGATCGCGATATTCATAAACAAATCGGTTTGGTAATGCAAAGAGTCTGCGGCAATGGCCTGGCTGCCCGTTTTGCGCACCACATGCTTTTGAAATAGCACTAATACCGATGTCATAACAATCGCAAACCCACTCACCCACACCCCAAGCTCAGGAGACACAAGATCTTGCGGACGGAAGAAACGGTCGACACCATTTAATAACAAGAAGCAGGCTGAACCAGAAATAAACATCGCTTGCGCCAGAGCCGCGAGAGATTCCGCCTTTCCATGCCCAAATCGATGTTCATCATCGGCAGGTTGAGTGGCGTAGCGCACCACCAATAAATTGGTTAACGAGGCCGCCATATCCAAAAACGAATCGACCAATGAAGCCAATAAACTGACTGAGTTGGTTTGCCACCAAGCCACCAGTTTTACCAGCAGCAAAATGGTCGCGATGATCATCGCGGCCCATGCCGCTGAGTTGACCAGTTTCGAGTAATTTTTATCCACGCTAACCTACCTTGCTACCACTTTTCACAACTTCTCTAAGCGAGCGTATTCAGTGACCAACCACTTAATGCCTTCGCCGTTAAACGCGACTTGTACTCGGCTTTGTGCGCCACTGCCTTCAAAATTGATAATAGTGCCTTCACCAAATTTTGCGTGTTTGACACGTTGGCCTAAGGTGTAGCCGGTACTGTTAAAGTTGTCTTTTACCGCGGTGGCACCAAAACGACCAGATGTAGCCGGGCGGCTCACTTGCGCTTTCATACGCACTTCTTCCACACAGCTTTCTGGGATCTCACGGATAAAACGCGAAGGTTTATGGTATTTATCTTGCCCATACACGCGACGCATTTCCGCATAAGTAATATAGAGCTTTTCCATCGCACGGGTCATGCCGACATAACACAAGCGACGTTCTTCTTCCAAACGCGCCGCATCTTCCGCTGACATTTGATTAGGGAACATGCCCTCTTCCACACCGACCATAAACACCAGTGGGAATTCCAAGCCTTTGGCGCTGTGTAAAGTCATTAATTGCACAGCATCGGTAAATTCATCCGCTTGCCCTTCACCTGCCTCTAGCGCCGCGTGTGATAAGAATGCCGACAACATGCTCATGTCATCCGCTTCTTCCGGCTTTTCAAATTGACGCGCGGCGGTCACCAATTCTTCCAAGTTCTCTATACGCGCCTTGGATTTTTCGCCTTTTTCCATTTCATACATCGCAAACAAGCCGGATGATTTGATCACATGGTCAAATTGCTCATGCAGGGCTAAATCGAAGGTGTCATCTTCAAGCGCATTAATCAGCTCGATAAAGCGACTGAATGAGCTTGCCGCACGGCCAGACAGCACTTTTTCTTCAATTAATTGAACGCCTGCTTGCCATAATGTGGTGCCGCGATCGCGCGCGGTCATACGAATGGTTTCCAGCGTTTTATCACCTAAACCACGGGTTGGGGTATTCACAATGCGCTCAAAGGCGGCATCATCATTGCGGTTATTCATCAAGCGCAAGTAGCCTAGCGCATCTTTGATTTCTTGACGTTCGAAGAAGCGCATACCGCCATAAATACGATACGGCAGACGGGCTTGAATTAAGGCTTCTTCCAATACACGTGACTGAGCATTGTTTCGATACAACATAGCGCAATCGACTAACGGTGTGCCCTTTTCGTGCCATTCTTTGATTTTATTAACCGCAAAACGCGCTTCGTCTAGATCGTTATAAGCAGAATATAAGGAAATTGGCTCGCCTTCGTTGCCGTCAGTCCACAAATCTTTGCCCATACGTTCAGTGTTATTGCTGATCAGCTCATTGGCGGCATTGAGGATATTCTTGGTCGAGCGGTAGTTTTGCTCCAAACGAATGGTATGTGCACCAGGAAATTCACGTAAGAATTTTTGAATGTTTTCGATTTGCGCGCCGCGCCAGCCATAGATGGACTGATCATCATCACCGACAATCATCACATGCGCATCAGGGCCTGCCATCATGCGCAGCCACGCGTATTGAATATTGTTGGTATCTTGGAATTCGTCCACCAAAATGTGCTTAAAACGCGCTTGATAATGTTCACGTACATGCACTTTGTCACGCAGCAACTCGTGGCAACGCAGCAAAATTTCAGCAAAATCGACCAAGCCGGCACGATCACACGCGTCTTG
Source organism: Vibrio gangliei (assembly GCF_026001925.1). Taxonomy (NCBI): domain Bacteria; kingdom Pseudomonadati; phylum Pseudomonadota; class Gammaproteobacteria; order Vibrionales; family Vibrionaceae; genus Vibrio; species Vibrio gangliei. Next base: position 2,432,033 of record NZ_AP021869.1, read on the forward strand.
ATAAGCTTGATAAATCTGTAGGTAAGTTTTAGCCACCGGGTCTTGATAGGTATCGATATGACTTGGGCGCAAACCTTCGTCTTTTTTACCGTTGATCCACCAGCTAGCTTGTTTGGCAGGATACTGTTTCTCATCCAGATTTTGCGCTTTAATCAAGCGGCGTAATAAACGCACCTGATCTTCTGAGTCCAGAATTTGGAAATCTTCCGGCAACTTGGCATCCATATAGTGAGCACGCAAAATTCGGTGACAGATGCCATGGAAAGTCCCGTTCCACATACCCGATGACGTACCCATCATCAGCTCTTCAATTCGGCCACGCATTTCTTTGGCGGCCTTATTGGTAAAGGTCACCGACATGATTGAAAACGGCGAGGCTTGCTCTACCGACAATAACCAAGCAATACGATGAACCAATACGCGAGTTTTGCCACTGCCTGCGCCTGCCAGCACAAGTAAGTTTTCCAATGGAGCGGCAACCGCTTCACGTTGTCTGTCATTGAGACCGTCGAGTAATAAAGAAGGATCCATCGTCATCTACTGGTTATTTATACATAAAAGCAGAGTATACACGAACTTTTACTAGGATTTTAGACCACAAGATGAGGTTTCATTTTCAGCGCTGACAACTAGACTGAAATAAGCCTCTAGCGAAAAAAGGAAATGCTATGCCACGAACTCGTTCACACATGGTTGCCGTCATCATTTGGTTTTTTAGCATCTTTTTCAGCATTTTATCTGGTTTATTTTTTTACTTCTTTAAACGCGATGACCCTTTCATTCATCAACAAGCCAGAGAAGCATTAAATTGGGGTATCACACAATGGCTAATTGCATTAGCGATTTCGTTATTGGGCAGCAAAATTCTGTTTTCTATTCTCGGTTTTGTGCACTTATTGGTTTGCCTACTGGCCATGTTATCTTGCTGGAATGGCAAAGCCTACACTCTGCCTTGGTCATTGCGCTTGGTGAAATAGTCGTAAACTACCCTATTTGAAAAACATTATCCGCTGTAAAAAAACTGCAAAATCTCACAAGTAGATTGAAACGAGGACCCTATTGGATTTTCGCTTTCAAGGAGCTTGTGTATGCAAACCAGTCCATTTCGTCTACCCAACGTCACACCATTTGGATTACTTGAGCGTGCAGCTGAAAAGGTCACAGGGCTGAGTACGCTCGATAGCTATTATCAACAACGCCCGAGCAGTTTAGACAGTCAATCCTTCTTACGTCACACCCTAGAAAAGCTGAATATTGACTATCAAATTACATCGGGGCAGCTAAGTGATATTCCCGCTACTGGCCCACTTGTGGTGGTAGCCAATCACCCACTTGGTGCAGTCGAAGGCGTGATTTTGGCCGAAATGCTGCTGACGGTACGCTCTGATGTCAAAGTACTGGCTAATCAGTTTCTTAAACGAGTACCTGAATTGGCGCCTCTATTTATTAGCGTGGATGTATTTGAGGGCAAAAATGCAGTAAGCGAGAACATCAAAGCCCTACGTCAAGGTTTACACCATTTACAATCCGGTGGCGTCCTTTTAGTTTTTCCTGCTGGTGAAGTTTCTACCTTTGATCGCACCGGACAATTAAACGATAAACCGTGGAGCCGCTCGGTTGCCAAACTGATAAAACGTAGTCAGGCCAATGCGCTCGCCATTCATATCAATGGTCACAATAGCAAACCTTTCTACTGGGCTGGGAAGGTGCACCCTTATCTAAGAACGGCGATGCTTGGTCGTGAAATGTTGAATAAAAAGCAGCAAACCATCGACATTGCTATTGGTGAAGTCATAGAAAGAAAAGAACTAGAATGCCTTACTGAAGAACAACAACTGGTTAATTACTTAAGACTGAATACCTACCTACTTGCCCCTAGATCAGAACATCAACCGCCTCAACTGTCGCAGCAAACACCCGTGATCGCGCCGATCCCACAAGATCGATTGATCCGAGAGATTCAGCGACTCCCCACTCGTGCCCATTTGCTCAGCTTTAAGCAATTTGATGTGTACTGCTCAGCAGCCCGTGCTATGCCAAATGTCATGCAAGAAATAGGTCGCCTCCGAGAAATCAATTTCCGCTTAGTGAATGAAGGAACAGGGAAAGCTTGCGATCTAGACGATTATGATGACTATTATCAACACCTATTTATTTGGGATAATGAACATCAGCGTTTAGTTGGTACTTACCGTTTAGGGTTAACCGATAAAATCATGCAACATCGAGGCGTCAAAGGGCTCTATTCCCGCTCCCTATTTCGCTACGATGAAACGCTAATCAATCAATTTGGACATGCCATTGAAATGGGCAGGTCGGTGATTGATTTACCCTATCAACGCAGCCTCACCGCGTTAATGCTTTTGTGGAAAGGTATTGCGACTTATGCCTACCGACACCCACATTACACGCATTTATTTGGCCCTGTCAGTATCAGCAGCGAGTACAGCCCAACCGCCCGTGAACTTATGGTCTCAACCTTAGAAATGCATCACTTTGATAAAGACAGCGCGACCTTGGTCAAAGCCACGAATCCACTGAAAAAGAATCCGAAAAGTTTCTGGCGTGCCGATATGTTGTCTTCATTAGCCGATATTCAACTGCTATCCAAAGTATTAACCCGCCTCGGTCAAAAAAGCCTGCCGGTGCTGCTCAAACAATACCTCAACCTCAATGGCAAATTGATCAGCTTTAATGTGGATAAAGATTTTAATGATGCACTCGATGGTTTAATCGTGGTGGATTTGCGTAAAGTGCCACAGCGAACACTCGCGAAATATATGGGGAAAGAAGAGAGTGCGGAGTATTTGAAGAAACATAAGAAAGCGTAGCTCGGACGCTTCGCGTATCGTCGCTCGTGTCTAGAAAAAGAAAAGCCGAGAACGCTTGATTTCTGTTTTATTACGCTTTTATCGAGTCACGAGCAGCGTAGCGCCCTAGAAGCGCAGCGCTCGTCCAATCCGCTCGATTCTTGAAAAAGAAAAAAGCCGAGAGCAATTAATGTTTCTCGGCTTGATTTCTGTTTTATAGCGCATTTATCGAGTTACGAGCAGCGTAGCGCCCAAGAAGCAAAGCGCTCGAGCAACGTTCCCCTACATCCCAAACACCCACGCTGCTAGCGTATAGCTCAATGCAGTGATCAAGAAAATACCCATGATATTCAGTGCAAAACCCGCGCGGATCATTTCTTTAATTTTGAGCTGCCCAGACGCGAACACGATACTGTTTGGCGGGGTTGCCACCGGCATCATGAATGCACAACTTGCTGCCAGTGCTGCAGGAATAGCAAGCATGGCAGGATGCGCGCCCATCGCTACGGCAATAGGGCCAAGTAGAGGTAAGAAACCGGCTGCCGTTGCCGTGTTACTGGTCACTTCAGTTAAGAAGATAATCGCCGCCGTCACGATCAGCATCACCACAATAATTGGCATGCCGCTGGTTGCCCCAAGGCTTTGACCGATGAAGTCAGCCAAACCAGAAGACTTAATTTGCGCTGCCAAACTTAAACCACCACCGAACAATAGCAATACGCCCCATGGTAGGTTTTTGGTGCTTTCCCAATCCAGAACAAACTCTTGTTTTTTAAAGTTAACCGGAATGATGAATAACAATAATGCAGCAAAAATCGCAATCGACGTATCGTTAATAGGCAACCCAGTCCATTTCGCTAACAACGGACGAATGATCCAACTGACCGCCGCGCCAACAAACACCACCGCAACCCACTTTTCGCCTTTGCTTAATTTGCCTAGAGAGTGCAATTGCTTTTTCAATAATGAGCGTGCATCGCCAGATTCAGTATTGGATAACTTATAAGAAATTTTGGTTAGCCATACCCAAGTTAATGCCAACATCACAATCGTTAAGGGCAAGCCCACCAACATCCATTGACCGAAACCTAGTTCGATATGATAAGTGCTCGATAAATAAGCCGCTAATAAGGCATTCGGTGGCGTACCAATCAAGGTTGCCAAACCACCAATACTGGCCGCATAAGCGATACCTAATAATAAAGCGCTAGCAAATTCAGGATTTTTATCACGTTTTTCGCCACACACAATACCAATGATCGACATACCAATTGGCAACATCATGACTGCCGTGGCGGTGTTACTCATCCACATAGACAAAAATGCCGTCACCAACATTAAGCCACCCACTTGGTGCGCAGGTTTATTGCCCACCGTCAGCATCGCAATCAAAGCCACGCGTTTATGCAGGTTCCACTTTTCCATCGCAATCGACAGCATAAAGCCGCCAAGGAATAAAAAGATCAAGGGGTTTGCATAAGCCGCAGTGGCGGTTTTAATGTCCGCCGTGCCTAACAGCGGCGATAAGATAATCGGCAAAAAAGACGTCACCGGAATTGGCGCAGCTTCAGTGACCCACCAAATCGCCATAAACGTCGCCAACCCGACCATACGCCAAGCAGGTTCGCCCATGCCTTCAAAAGGAGCAGGAAGAATCAGGGTAAGAATTACCACCAGTGGCCCCAAAATAAGGCCTAAATAGCGCGAGTTACTTGGAATGACTGTCTCTTTTTGTAGTACGGACATAGCACAACCTACCTATAATGCAAATTATACCGCTATTTTAATGATGCTTTGCTGTAAAAATGAATTAATAAGTTGTCAGTTCGTGATCAACACGTAACTTATTGTTTACAATACGTGATCGAAATAACCTTATTAATATAAAGGCTTAATCTCCATTATAAAAAAACCTGAGTGACCTCGATCACTCAGGTTGAGGAAGCTCGTCTGCTTTTACAATTTCAATGGCTTATTGAAGATACGCGTTTAACATCCACACTTCTTTTTCTTGTTGGCTGATGTAGTCACTCATCAATGCCACCGTACCCTCATCATCCACTTCAGCCGCCGCTTTAACTATTTGACGTTGCTTAGCCAATAGCACACGGTAAGCCGATAAAATATGCCCGACTGCTTCCGCACCATTAGACACATTTAAGGTTTCTTGCAGATCTGACATCGCCAAATAACGAGAGAAACCATGTACCGGCGTAGAACCTAACGTCAAAATACGCTCTGCAATTTCATCGACTTTCAGCACCAAGTCGTTATAAATTTCTTCAAATTTCACATGCAATTCAAAAAAATCACGCCCTTTAATGTTCCAGTGATAACCACGTACGTTCGTGTATAAAATCTGGTAGTCTGCCAATAATTGGTTGAGATCATCAGCCAGAGCTACGGTTTGTTGTTTATCTAAACCAATCATATTCTTTTCCATTTTATCGCCTCTCTTTTACAGTGAGTGATTAACATTAATTTTGCTATGGATATAGAATAGTCTTTCGTTCAGTTTAGGTAAAAGAGATTAAAGTTATCGTTTTGATAGGTAAAAACTATTAGCCATTTAGAATGATTAAGCCGCTTACTTGTTATCTAATAACCCATCGATTGGTTTGCTATGAATTCTTGAGCTCTTAAACATGGCTTTATTACCGGTTTCTTCTTCAGCCCAAAAATTAATATTAAATTGAGCATCATCGCTAAGTTCAACACGATGCCAATATTGAGGTGGACTAGTGGCAAACGAACCGGCATTAATCACCACCACTTGTTCTGGCTCAGTGGCTTCTTCATTTGCAAATCCATAAAAAGTAACCGTTCCTTGCATCACACAGATCTGCCCAAACACACCTTCTGCGGTATTGTGATGAGTCAGTAACGCTTTAGGTATATTATCTTTAGTAAAAAAGTGAGTAGAACGTCGGATTTTCCAATGTTTTGGTATAACTAAATGACTCATATATTCCCCTTAGGTACCTATTAATATCATGGTAGGTATCGCAGTTTAGTGAACGTATTTTATTGAGTATGGCAATACTATCACTTTAATCCTAGGCGTCTGGCTAGTCGATGCAAATTACCACTGTCTATTTTCAACTCACGAGCCGTAGCTGACCAGTTCTGCTGATTATTGTTTAGTGCATCCATGATCACTTGCGCTTGAAATGTTTCAGTCGCTGCTTTTAGACCCAAGGTGTAGTCCTTAGCTATATCAGAATTAACGGTATCCGCTAGCTGATTTTGATTTTCAATACCTTGTGGTGAGGTGGATTCTGCTTGTATCAATTCAAAATGATGAGGCTGTAAACTAATCGGGCTAGACTGATTATTTTCTGTTTTTGCTAATACGGCCGCACGGTGGATAGCATGCTCAAGCTGACGAATATTACCCGGCCAACTATATTGCCCCAATAACTGCAAAGCCGCAGGGGAGATACTTAGATGATTCAAATTCAGTTTGTGTTTGCACTTTTCAATAAAAAAGCCACTCAACAAGGTAATATCCCCAGTTCGCTCTCTAAGCGCCGGAACATGAATAGGAAAGACACTCAAGCGGTGATATAAATCCGCCCGAAACTTGCCGTTCACTACATCTTGATGTAAGTCTCGATTGGTTGCTGCCACAATACGGGTATTCACTTTAAGCACACTGTCATCACCGACTCGCTGCAAATCGCCATATTGCAATACTCGCAATAATTTGGATTGCAGTCCTAAAGGCAACTCCCCCACTTCATCTAAAAATAGCGTGCCATTATCGGCTAATTCAAACTTGCCTTTACGGTGACTAATCGCGCCAGTAAAGGCCCCTTTTACATGGCCAAATAACTCACTTTCCGCCACCGACTCAGGTAAAGCCGCACAGTTTAAATACACCAAATTTTGCTTGGCACGATTCGATTGATTATGAATAGCGGTCGCGACAAGTTCTTTACCAACCCCCGTTTCTCCCATAATCAAAACCGAGAGGTCAGTATTCGCCACCGCTTGGATCTGCATTCTTAAATCCATCATCGCGCCCGACTGACCAACCATCTCCTCAGTTAAATTCATTTCTTTGGTGATATGAGAGTCTGCATCACTGGTATTCACCACCTGTGATTCCAATTGCTTCACTAATAAGGAGGTATGTAAGCTCGCGGCTGCCAGCGCACTAATGGTTCGTAAGTCACCATCGGTGAAAGTGTCAAACTGATGAGCATCAAAACCATCAATCGTCAGCGCCCCAATCAAATGGCCATGTGCAATTAACGGTAATCCAACACAGGCATGGACGTGTAACTTATCCCCTTTATTTGGGATCAGCCCATCATAAGGGTCAGCAATATCACTATCGGCAGGAAAGCGAACCACATCCCCCGCTCGTGCAATCGCTTCTAAACGAGGATGTTCATCAAGATTAAATCGTCGCCCCATCACCTCATCATATAAACCATCAATCGCTAATGGCACAAACTGTTGATTTCGATAAGCAAGCAGTGCCGCTGCATCACAATTTAAAATATTCCTTAATACTTCTAGAAGGCGATCAAAACGGTCTTGATTGGAAATTCCTAGCGTCAAATCAAGCGCGAGTTGCGTTATTTGTGAATGAAACTTCTGCATTTGCCTGCTCTCTTTAATTTTCTTACTTTCTTTAATAACCATGTCAATATGACACATAAAATGTCTTTTTGACACCAAACAAATACTGTCATTATGACAATAAAAACAACCTTAAAAACATAAACACTTGAAAAGTAATGCATTTAAAAGTTGGCACGCATGCTGCAATAGTATGAGTAAGAAATTTATTCATTTACTTTTTATCCAAATTTAGAATTCATACTTAGGAGTCGTTTTATGTCTATTCATGTTAAAAATAATATCCACTGGGTTGGCCAACGTGATTGGGAAGTACAAAATTTCCATGGTACAGAATATAAAATCACACGTGGCACCAGCTATAACAGCTACCTAATTAAAGAAGAAAAAACCGTTTTAATCGATACCGTCGATCATCGTTTCAGCCAGCAGTTTGTCCAAAACTTAGAAATGGAAATTGATCTTAACCAGATTGACTACATCGTTATCAACCATGCTGAAGAAGATCACGCTGGGGCTTTAGGCGCGCTATTAGCCAAAATCCCTAACACGCCAATTTATTGTACTGAAAATGCCGTTGATTCGATTACCGGTCACCACCACCAGCCTGATTGGAACTTTAATGTAGTTAAAACCGGAGACAGCATCGATTTAGGCAATGGCAAAGCTTTAGTGTTTGTTGAATCACCGATGCTGCATTGGCCAGATAGCATGATGACTTATATGACCGGAGATGCCGTGCTATTTAGTAACGATGCATTTGGTCAGCACTACTGTGATGAACATCTATTTAATGATGAAGTCGATCAGGTTGAGCTTTATGAACAATGTTTACGTTATTACGCCAACATTCTGACACCATTTAGCCCATTAGTGACCTCTAAAATCAAAGAGGTGCTTAGCCTAGAGCTACCCGTTGATATGATCGCAACCGCTCACGGTATTGTATGGCGCGATAACCCAACTCAAATTATTCACCAATACCTAGAGTGGGCTGATAACTATCAGGAAGATCGCATCACTTTATTTTATGACTCAATGTCGAACAACACTCGCATGATGGCTGATGCTATTGCTCAAGGCATTAATGATGTTGATCCGAATGTGGCGGTGAAAGTGTTTAACGTCTCTTTACACGATAAAAATGAAATCTTATCTAATGTATTCCGTTCAAAAGGTATCTTGGTTGGCTCTTCTACCATGAACAACGTCATGATGCCTAAAGTCGCTGGCATGCTAGAAGAAATCACAGGATTACGCTTTAAGAATAAAAAAGCGGCGGCATTTGGTAGCTATGGGTGGAATGGCGGTGCAGTTGACCGTATCCACACCCGCTTGATGGACTGTGGCTTTGAAACCGCCATTAGCAAGAAAACCAAATGGCGTCCTGATGGCAAAGCAATGCAAGAATGTCGTGATTATGGTCGTCAAATAGCAAAAGAATGGGCACTGCATGATCTATCCAATGTGAGTCATTCTGCGCCTAAAAACGTCACCAATATCATGACAAATAAAGCGGTTGCTCAACCAGTTAATTCAACTCAAGCTGCCAGTGCGATTGAAGCAAAAAATGAGCTTGCAATTGAACCAACTACTGTCGAGCCAACGAATAACACAAATTCGTCAGCCGAAGATCAGCAAGCCATGTTATGCACCGTTTGCCAATGGGTCTATGAACCTGAACTCGGTGAGCCCAACCAAGGCGTTGAACCTGGAACCGCTTGGGGACAAGTACCTGAAGACTTCTTATGCCCTGAATGTGGTATTGGTAAAGAAGTGTTTGAACCTTGCGCCAGCACATTAGGCAACAATATCGACAAAGATAACCAATCTCAGGTGGCGTAATGAGTAATCCAATTATGATCATAGGCAGTGGTTTCGCTGCCTATCAATTAGTGAAGGCATTACGCCGTTCAGATAAACAAACCCCAATTACAGTGATTACCGCTGATGATGGGCATGACTACAATAAGCCCGATCTTAGTCATGTATTTACCAACAAACACAATGCCGATACGCTTATCCGCCAAGCTGCAAATAGCTTCGCTCAAGATAATGAGATCATAATCTATACCCAAACCAAAGTGGAAACGATTGATCGCCACGCACAAAACGTGACAACAACCAAAGGGGATGTACTTAGCTATTCAAAATTAGTCTTGGCGACCGGCGCTTCAACTTTCATTCCAGCGATGAATGGATCTGCGGTAAAGGAAGTGATAACACTCAATAGCCGTATCGAGTATCAAGCAGCACAGCATAAACTGGACCAAGCAGAGCATGTACTCATTATTGGTGCGGGCTTAATTGGCACTGAACTGGCAATGGATCTTTCAACATCAGGTAAAACCGTGTCGGTTGTTGACCCTTGCGACAGCGTCATGCAAACCATGTTACCAGATGCTATTTCTGCGCCTTTACAGAAAAAGTTAATCCAAGGTGGCGTGAAGTTACATTTAAATAATACCGTGCAAGCACTCGAACAAACGGACTTTGGCGTAGAGGTTATTCTCAATTCTGGTGAACAATTCCTTGTCGATAGTGTTATTTCGGCTTCAGGACTCAAGCCCAATATCCAACTAGCACAACAGACTGGTTTAACGGTAGATAAAGGCATCGTAGTCAATCGTCAATTACAAACATCTGATTCTAATATCTATGCACTTGGTGATTGTGCTCAAATTGAGAACAAAGTCCTCTCATATCTACAGCCAACCTTATTAAGCGCCAACGTATTAGCTAAGGTCTTATTACAAACAAAAGGTGAATTACAAACAGCAGGCCCAGCCGCAACGTTAAAATTGCCGGCCATGCTGGTAAAAGTAAAAACGCCTAATTTGCCCATTCAATTAGCCGGGCAAACTGGTCAATCCGTACCAAAGTGGTCGATTGAATTAGATCAGGAAGGCATAACCGCCCGTGCATTTGATGACAATGATGAACTAGTGGGCTTTGTCACCACACAAAACCACATGAGTAATGCGTTGAAAATGCTCAAAACATTACCAGCATTAGTGTAGGTAGAGCGAGGGAGGGAGGAGATATGAAACTGATAAATCATTATATAAATGAACTGCAAACATCATGGGCTAAATGGTCAGCGAACATCATAAATCGCCGAACGCTGCATAAGCCAAGAGAGTGCGAACTCGAATCCTCCCCACTCCACCATGAGCTAGCTTGTGAGTATTATCAGATAACAACCAAGTAAGTGTTTTTTTGACTATACTGAAACAACATAAGTGGCCGATTTAAGGCTTCTTATGTTGTTTAATATCCATTGCGATATTTAAAAAAATACCGGCTACACCCACTGCCCGGCTACAAAGCCAGACGACCAGGCCCACTGGAAGTTATAGCCACCAAGCCAGCCGCTGACATCCATGACTTCACCAATAAAATACAAACCTTTAATGTCTTTGCATTCCATGGTTTTTGATGACAGGTGTTTGGTATCAACGCCGCCTAATGTAACTTCGGCGGTGCGGTAACCTTCTGTGCCATTAGGGAGCACTTGCCAATGTTGCAACTGATGATCAATCGCTTCCAATTGATTTTGGTTAAATTGTTTCAGCGGCTTATCTTCGAGCATTTTGCGCTCAATTAACACTTCCACTAATCGCTTAGGCAGCACTTTAGCCAAGGTATTTTTCAAGCTTTGATTCGGGTGTTTTTCTCGAGATTGAGTCAGCAATTCCAAAGCATCGACTTGTGGGATCAAGTTCACCGTCACAGTTTGACCGGCTTTCCAGTAAGAAGAAATTTGCAGTACCGATGGACCCGATAAACCACGGTGAGTGAACAGCAGCGCCTCTTTGAATACGGTGCCATCTTGGGCAGTAATTTCGGCTGGAATCGCAATACCAGACAGCTCGGCAAAATCTTCTTTGTCTTCTTTGTGCAAGGTGAATGGCACTAAACCGGCGGTTGTGGAAATTACTGATAATCCAAACTGTTCGGCAACTTTATAACCAAAAGGCGTAGCGCCCAGTTTTGGCATCGAAAGCCCACCAGTGGCTACCACTAAAGACTCGCAAGTGATGGTGTCGGTATCGGCTTTAAAACGAAAGCCCGTCTCTGTTTGTTCGATGTCATGCACATCACAACGATAACGCTGCGCCACATTTGGCATATCGCATTCTTTCAGCAACATATCGACAATTTGCTTGGCGGAATCTAGGCAAAATAGCTGACCATGATCGCGCTCTTCAAACTCAATACCGTATTTGGATACTAGGCTGATAAAGTCCCAGTTGGTGTATTGCGATAAGGCCGATTTAACAAAATGCGGGTTTTGACACAAATAGTTATTAGCACTGACATCATAGTTAGTGAAGTTACAACGACCGCCACCCGAGATCAGAATTTTACGCCCCGGTTTTTTGGCATGATCAATCACTAAGGTTGTGCGACCTCGTTTTCCCGCTTCTGCTGCGCACATTAAGCCCGCAGCACCGGCACCGATAATCACCACATCATAATGAGTACTCATAACTACTTCTCTTGTTCTGCTCACCCACAAATTGCAGGCAAAATAAAAGGACGCGCGATTTTAACGCACATCCTTTTCATATCACATCCTTTTCATTGTCGAACCGCTGGTTGTCATTGCGATTTTCGAATGCTTCACACCATAAAAGCCATAACCAAAGTGAGTAGTGCTAAGCCGGACGTCAACACAAACAATTCACGCACCTTACTGCATTTATTAATAAACACATCTTCATGGTGATGTAGGTACTCTTTATCTTTCAAATAGTGATAAAGCCGCACTTGTTTTGGAAAATTGCTGTGGGTACTGAAAAAGCCTCGACCATCGACTTGCTGATACAGCAGCGGGTGAGCTTCTCGCATAATGAAGATAAGTGAACGCAGCGCGGTAATGTAACGCACAAAATTGATAAGGGTAACAAGCGATAACGCGGTTAGTAATGTATCTGCACTGATCATCTTTCCCTCCAAACACCCTCAAGTGACTGGAGGAAAAGACAAACCGGCTTAGTCAATGCCCATCATATTGATAATAGGCATATCACTGTTATACCGTTGTCGAACCTGCCATGACAGAGGATGTACCTTGTTTTGCCAATTCTGCTAGGTCTTTGTCGATGAAGAACAGAGCTTTGCCGTCTTCACCTACTAATTCTAGCTTGTCTAAAATCCCTTTAAACAATTTTTCTTCTTCGTGCTGTTCAGCCACATACCACTGCAAAAAGTTAAAGGTAGAGTAATCTTGGCTCGTGAAAGCTAAATGCGCTAACTTGTTGATGCATTGAGTGATCATTTGCTCATGCTCATACGTTTCACGGAACACTTCACCTAGGCTTGCGAATTGGTGTTTTGGCGCATCAATTGCACCTAAAATCGGTAAACCACCCGTCTCACTCACATAAGTAAATAAACGCTGCATGTGTTCCATTTCTTCAGTGGCATGCTTACGCAAAAACTCAGCTGCACCTTCAAACCCTTTATCTTCACACCAAGCACTCATTTGTAAGTATAGATTAGATGAGAAAAATTCTAGGTTAATTTGTTCATTCAATTGTTCAACCATGGCTTGTGATAGCATGTTGGACTCCTTTCAAAAATAGTAAGAACTGCTTAAATAAACTATAACACGCTCAATAATAAATTCAGGGAAAAGGTATCGTTTTTCGTGAATAGACAAGTATGAAAACTTAGCTTTCAGCACCAAATACTGAGAGATGAACGACACTTTTTAGGCTATGGTAATGATAATCTGATGACAAATACTCAAGGCTGATATCAGAGTCTCAACCCCAAATAAAGACTCAAAATCAATGATATGTCTGCGGTAATAATGAAAATGGAGAGCGTATTATGGCTTATAAACACATCTTGGTGGCTGTCGATTTATCGGATGACAGTATTATTTTAATGAATAAAGCAGCGGCTCTCGCCAAAGCCTGTAACGCAAAGTTGTCTCTGATTCATATTGATGTCAATTTCACTGATATGTACACCGGCTTTATGGAAATCAATTTCGCTGAAACCCAAAATGCCATGTTGGAATCAGCACAGAAAAAGATTCAGCAATTAGTCAAAGACATCGATTTCCCGATCACAGAAACCATCGTCTCCAGCGGTGATCTGTGCAACGAGATTTCTCATGCGATTGACACTCAACAAATCGACCTCGTGCTTTGTGGTCACCATAAAGATTTCTGGAGTAAGTTACTGTCCACTTCTCGTCAGCTAATCAACGATACTTCCGTGGATATGCTGATCGTACCACTCGAAGATTAACTTTTATCGCAAACAAAGGTAAACTCGCCGCGTTATTTTAGGTTTACAGAAATATTAACCAAAAGGATGCGGCATGTTTTATCTTTCTGCGGTCACGTTATTGTGGGCGTTTTCATTTAGCTTAATTGGGGTTTATCTTTCAGGCCAAGTCGATGCGTGGTTTTCCGTGTGGATGCGTATCGCGCTCGCCAGCCTCATTTTCCTTCCTTTCTTAAAATTCAAAGGGTTACCCAGCTCATTTATTGCTAAACTCATGGCGATTGGTGGCGTGCAACTGGGTTTAATGTATTGCTTCTATTACCAAGCCTTTTTGCTGTTATCCGTACCAGAAGTGTTGCTGTTTACCGTTTTCACTCCCATTTATGTCACCTTGATTTACGACCTCCTAAAAGGACGATTCTCACCTTGGTATCTTCTAACCGCTGTGATTGCTGTAGCGGGTGCAGCCATCATCAAATTTGCTGAGGTTAACGAAAGTTTCCTGCTCGGTTTCCTCGTGGTTCAAGGTTCTAACCTTTGTTTTGCAATCGGCCAAGTTGGCTATAAACATGTGATGGAACAAACGCCAGTTGAAGTCTCTCAACGCACGGTGTTTGGTTACTTTTATATTGGCGCTCTGATCGTCGCATCAATCGCTTTTGCTTTACTTGGCAACCCCGAAAAATTACCGACTACGCCATTGCAATGGGGTATTTTGACGTATCTTGGATTAATTGCTTCTGGCTTAGGTTATTTCCTATGGAACAAAGGGGCATGTATGGTCAATGCTGGCGCACTAGCCGTAATGAACAATGCCTTAGTGCCTGCTGGTCTAATTGTGAATATTGTAATTTGGAACCGAGATGTGGATTTGACCCGCTTACTCATGGGGGGCGCAGTGATCATGCTGTCATTGTGGGTGAACGAAACTTGGGTGAAGCGTAAAGCCGTTACGTGCAGCGCCTAGTTTTGCGAGTTGCGAGGGAAGCCTAAATTTCATCTTTAATAAAGCAAAAACTTCATAAAAATAGCCGCTTTAATTTAAGCGGCTATTTTGTTTTTTTGCATTAATGCAGTGCTTTCAATGATGTCACTTTCGCCTTATTGGGTTTGGCGATATCAAATTCAGGCGCTTGGGAAAATACCGATAAGCGCCTTTCGATCTTTGCTTCTTGTTTGGCGATTTTTTGCTGATGTTTGGCGAGTTTACGCTCTTGTTTGAGTACCTTCTTATTTTTCTTAGCCAATTTTTTCTGTTTTTTGAGTAATTTTTTCAGCTGTTTTTGCTGCTTTTTCTGCGATTTCAAGCTTACTTTCAAACGCTTCATATCCAATTCGATGCTAGTCAGGATTGGCATAGGCTCGGCCTCTAATACCGGCACTTCTTCTGTCATGGCAATCACTGGCGTTTGAGGTTTTTCTAGCAAGGGAGACGGGATCATCACATTCACACCATTGCCTTTTTCTTCAATACTGGCTTGCTCTAAATAGTCTCTTTGCTGTTTGAGCGCCTTGGCTTTAGCGACAACATCCGCTACATTCGGTGCTTTACGCGCCATCGGTTTAGCCTCAAACCTAACTAAAGTTGATTGAGCATGAACGGCTTTGTGTTTTAAACCTAACACAACAGGCTTACATAAGGCCTTCTTTTGATTGGAACTGCGAGCGCAAGAGGTGCAATAAAACTGAGCATTAGCTACCAAAGGTTCAGCTTTGCCCGCTTTAATATCGTGACGAGAATATTTACATAACGCTTTTGTCATAACGACACACCTTTCCTCAGTGAATGACGACCCAGTGAAATGACTGACCACTGCGATGATGAAAGATCACATTGGCTTCTGTCATTTATAGAGCTGATCGAGCTGCAATACAAGTGAAAATTAGTCGCATTTAGATTTCTATCAATAAGTAAAAAAACAGCCCCAAAATCAAAAATGACTAAGGGGCTGATTTATTTAAAATTATAAGGTTATTTATTTTTATGGATGTACTTTTGTTCAACGTCAACCAAGGCAATCGGGTTCAAAAATGAACGGCCAATTAATATCGCATTGATCATGTGGTCGCGATCGACAAGGTTAAAAGGCGTTTTGTAAGTCTTGTCACCGAGTTTGATATCGAGCTCAACAATCGGTCGACGTGAGGTTTCTGTGCTTGATGATTGTTTAATATGCACCCAACGTTTTACTGGCAACGTAATTTCTTTACTTACATCGTCTTTGGCTTTGATCTTAAACGACACCATGTCTTTGCCATCTTTCTCAAAATCATGAATATCAACAGCATTAATTGAAGACGTCGTGGCACCAGTATCTATTTTAGCAATGGTACGCTGATCAGTATTGAGTACCGTCACCCACTCTTTTTGCCCGACGACGATTTTATTTTGCAGCAGTTGCGCCACATCTTGCGTTTTTTGCGCCTCGGCGGCGAAAGAAGACAAAGGAACAAACAATGAAGCGACTAATAACACACGAGAAAATTTCATAATCACCTTTATAATTTGGATGTACATGAATGTGAATCTGAATAACAGTGTTGTAGACCGATATTAAGCCTAACAATTCCCGCACTTTTGTCAGTTTTCTGTCACCCTAAGGTTGTATTTCAACAAGCCAAACGGCGAACATTACTTTGCCATGCCACTTAACACGTAGACATCGAAGCGGTTTTTCTTGGTCTCTATCGCCATGCTGGGTTTTTGTTGGTTGAGCCAGTCAGCATAATCAGGGCGCTTCACAACGACACGTTTAGTCGCCAGAGCTAACGCGGGTTCGAGTAGAGCATCGGCATCATTATCAGCGCCAACAAGAGACTGAAATACGCGCATTTCTTTTTTCACTAAGGCGCTTTTCTTTTTGTTTTCAGGGTGCGGATACATAGGATCGAGATACACTACATCCGGCTGAACAAAATCGGGATTGGCCATTAATTGTTGCAATGCATCATGGCTCGACGCATGCAGCAAACTCATTCGTTCACTCACCCAAGTACCGATTTCCGGGTCTTGTTTGGCACGAGCAAGCCCATCGTCCAATAATGCCGCCACAACCGGATTGCGCTCCACCATTTGCACTTTACAGCCGAGTGATGCCAACACGAACGCATCGCGTCCTAATCCTGCTGTACCATCAAGCACTCTTGGCGTTGCGCCTTTATTTAAGCCCGCCGCTTTGGCAATGGCTTGGCCTTTACCGCCACCAAACTTACGGCGATGAGCCACTGCGCCACCAGCCAAGTCGACGTAAATTGCGCCCAGCTTAGGTTCATCCAATTTACGTAACTCTAAACGTTGATCCGTTAACACCAACGCGAACACACTGTCGTCTTGATGGGTCAATTGCCAACGTGCGGCGATTGCATCCAATTCGGCTTGTCTTTGCGGGTCATCGCAACTTAAATGTAGCTGCACACTGGCTCCAATAAATAAACGAGAGGTAAAGATATCGATGAGGTTGACGAGTTTAATCAAGTGAAACAGGGTGCTTCATCAAGCTATTCACCACTTGCTCTAATGGCTTAGGTGCGCTGATCAAGTAACCTTGGGCGTAATCAATGCCAAGCGCTTTTAACTGCGCCAGTATCTCATCATTTTCGACAAATTCCGCCACCGTTTGTTTACCCAGTTGCTTAACTAACTCATGAATCGACTTCACTAAAATATGATCCATTTCGTCTTGGTGCATATCTCGCACAAAACAGCCGTCAATTTTGACGATATCCAACGGCAGTGTTTTCAGATAGGCAAACGAAGATAAACCAGAGCCAAAATCATCGAGCGCAATCATACAACCTAATTGCTTCAAGCGGGTAAAGAATTCCATCGCTACTTGCATGTTACCCACCGCTGCAGTTTCGGTGATTTCTATGCAAATTTTATGTTTTGGTACGCTGGTGTTATTGAGTAACTCAAATAGAAATTGGGTGAAATCTCTGTCTCCCATGGATTGACCAGATAGATTGATCGAGCAACGCCCTAATTTATCTATCGTATCCGGTCTCGATTCAAACCAAGCTAAGGTTTGTTGAAATACACGGCGGTCAATGAGATGCGCCAGGTTATAGCGCTCAATCGCGGGCATGAAAATACCGGGTGACATTAACTGGTCATGGTGATCACGCAAACGAACTAACACTTCAAAGTGCATCTTATCGCTAGGGTGAGCTGAAATATCTTTGATCGGTTGTGCGTACAATTCGAGGCGGTCATGCTTGAGTGCATCATACACTTGGTTAACGCATTCCATTTCCTGCTCACGACGACGGAAGTTCTCATCATTACCGCGGTATAAATGCGCTCGATTACGGCCTTCTTCTTTGGCTAAGTTACACGCAGTATCGGCTTGAGCATGCACCATTTGCGTTGATTTCACGCTGTGGTCAATGATGCGAATCCCGATCGAGCAGTTAAGGTTAAGATGAATACCACGCCAAATAAACTGATTGGTCTCAAAGGCTTTCAGGATACACTGAGCGAATTCCAATAGTTCTGACTCTTGGCAATCACGTAATAAAATGGCAAATTCATCACCGCCCGTCCGCGCAAGTTCAGCGGTGTCTGGCAATAAATCTGATAACAATTGCGCACTATAAACGATGGCTGCATCTCCCACCTCATGGCCGACCGTATCATTAATCAGTTTAAATTGGTCGAGATCCAAATAAAACAGAGCGTGGGAACGTAACTGACCTTTGACTTCTTTTAAGGCCACATCCAGTGACAATTCAAAATGATTGCGGTTATACAAACCCGTGAGGACATCGTGGTGGGCTTGGTATTCGAGTTGTTCCGCCAACAAATAGGTTTCTGAAATATCTTCCCCTACAATCAATAATTGGCGGGAATCAGGCACTTGGCGAATATTTTCTCGAACCCAAACCGAACGCTTATCTGCAGTAAGGTACCGAATTTCACGTCTTGCCACTAATGCGTGTTTTTTATTGGGTTGTAGCAATCTCGCTCGAGCAGTCACATCCGCGTCATTGGAGTAAAAATCTTGTAATTTACGCCCTAGCATCTGATTAACATCGTAGCCCAATAGCTCAGCGGTAAACTTATTGGCCGCTTGAATACAGTCATGTTCGTCCACTGTCATCATCATGACAGGTTGTAATTCATAGTAATTACGAAAGCGAGATTCACTGTCAACCAAACGCCGTTCCGTTAATTTCCGTGAAGTAATATCTTTGCCTTCAAAGAGATAACGCTCTTCCCCTTGCTCAGCCGCAGGCAACTTTTTCAAACTCAAATCAAAGTACACAGGGCCAATATTGCTATCAATCAATTCGCCCTCAAAACGCACTTCGCCTTTTTGTTTCACCTCAACAAAGGCCTGTTCTACTTTGGCTTTACTCGCGGTAGACCAACCGGCAAAGGTCCATACTGGCAGCTCATAATCAAATTCAGCGTCATAGGCTATTTCTTGCAACGTCAAATTACTCGAGACTAAACGGCCATATTGGTCAAGAATACCGATGCCTTGTTGGCTGAGATCATAAATAGATTCGAGTAAATATTGATTTTGTTTGGTTTCTTGTTCGCTAAGACGGATACGTTGGAAGTGTCGATAGATGATGATAATCAGGCTACCGAGTAAGAGGCATAAAAGAATCAAGATTAACAGCACATCATGTTTCATTAGCAGCGCACTATAAAAATGGGAAATAGAAAAGTGGATCGCATTGTAACGAGTTATTATTCAATAACTGGTCATACAGGTGGTACATATCTTTGCATCCTCACCCTGATAACTATTCTCTCATACTAAAGTTACAAATAATTATCAAAAATCAATCATCTAATAATGACTCATGTATGGGAGGTTACCAACTCTTTTACCAAATTCTTTGTTATATTCGTAGCATGATGCAAAAAATTTAACACTGATTAAGGAAAATTTATGCCTGATCCTAATGTTCGCCTTGACGATTTAGATCGCGCCATTTTGAAGATTTTAATGGAAGATGCCCGTACCCCGTACGCTGAAATGGCTAAACGTTTTGATGTGAGCCCTGCGACGGTGCATGTGCGAGTCGAAAAAATGAAAGCCGCCAAAGTGATTGAAGGCACCGAAGTTATCGTCAATGAGAAAAAGCTTGGCTACGACGTGTGTTGCTTCATCGGTATCAATCTGAATGCGGCGCGAGATTATCATTCTGCAATCGAAAAGCTTAATGCATTAGATGAAGTGGTCGAAGCCTATTACACCACGGGGGCGTACAATATTTTCGTCAAATTGATGTGTAAAAACATTGAAGAATTACAGTATGTTTTGATTGATAAATTGCAGGCGATTGATGAAGTTCAGTCAACCGAAACGTTGATTTCATTACAAAATCCAATTAATCGCAGTGTGAATCCCTAATCACCATGCCCAATCACCAACCAAAGCATAGACACATTTAATTAAAGGAAAAGTCACACAATTTTAACATTACTTCCTTAGCCTTTTTGCCAACTCAACACCAATCCAACTAAAAAAGCTAACCCGACTAAGGAAAGTAATGATGAGCCATTTTGAGCATGATGAACATTCAAACAACCTAGACTCTGCCCCTTCTGATTTTTCTCAAATCGTAGAAAAGGGCCTCAGCCGACGCCGTTTTTTGCAAGCGACAGCCGCGACCAGTTCAGTCGCCTTCTTTGCCGCTTCTCCACTGGCAAATGCCATGGCGCGTCCACCTAAAGCACCACAATTGCTTGGCTTTGAAGCGATCCCAGCTTCAACTCAAGATGCGGTGATTGTCCCACAAGGCTATATTGCTGAACCTCTAATTGCTTGGGGCGATGCGATTCACCCTTCGGCCGCTTCTTTTTCACAACTTAATTCTGCGGCCGATCAAGCGATGCAATTCGGTGATAACAACGACGGCATGACGTTCTTACCGCTCAGCCGTGACCGTGCGGTGTTGGCGGTAAACAATGAAAGCACGGATTACAATACGCTTTTTGATGATAAAGGTGCGAATTTAACGGCGGATAAAGTTCGTCGCTCTCAAGCCGCCGTGGGCGTTTCTATTGTTGAGCTCAGCAAAAGTAAAGATGGCTGGCAAGTGAACGTAAACGGTCGCTTAAACCGTCGCATTACCGCCTATACCGAAATGGAACTCACTGGCCCAGCCGCTGGTGATGACAAACTCAAAACCAATGCCGACCTATCAGGCACGCAAGTATTAGGTACATTCAACAATTGCGCCAATGGCTCAACACCTTGGGGCACTTACCTCACTTGTGAAGAAAACTT
This sequence comes from Vibrio gangliei, assembly GCF_026001925.1. Lineage (NCBI taxonomy): Bacteria > Pseudomonadati > Pseudomonadota > Gammaproteobacteria > Vibrionales > Vibrionaceae > Vibrio > Vibrio gangliei. The sequence continues at coordinate 2,452,926 of NZ_AP021869.1, forward strand.
CAATGGCTTCTTTGGCAGCACCAATAAAATTGAAGTACCAGAAGAAGACAAGCGTTATGGGATCAACTCAGGCAACGGCGGTTTTAACTGGCATCAATTTGATGAGCGTTTTGATATCGAAAAAGAGCCGAATGAAAACCATCGCCACGGCTGGGTGGTCGAAATTGACCCGATGAATCCAAATTCTAAACCGAAAAAACGCACCGCACTTGGCCGCTTCAAACATGAGAATGCGGCATTAACCATTGATAAAAATGGTCGCGTGGTGGTGTATCTCGGTGATGATGAGCGTGGTGAGCACATTTATAAGTTTGTTTCAAAAGGCAAATACAACGAGCACAAGCCAGAGAAAAACCGCGATTTACTCGATGAAGGGACACTCTATGTGGCTAAGTTTGATGCGAAAGAGGGCGACATGCACGGTAACGGCGAATGGCTTGAGCTGACTTTCGGTAAAAATGGCTTAACTCCTGAAAACGGTTTTAATAGCCAAGCTGAGGTTTTGATTTTTGCTCGTCAAGCGGCAACTCAAGTGGGCGCAACCACCATGGACCGTCCTGAATGGGTCGCCGTACACCCAGATAACGAACAAGTCTTCTGTACGCTGACCAACAACTCAAGACGTGGTAATGAAGGCATGGAAGTGAATGTCGCTAACCCTCGTGAAAACAACATTTACGGCCACATCATTCGTTGGCAACCGAAAAACGGCAAACACAGCTCGGATACCTTCTTCTGGGATATTTATGTGTTGGCCGGTAACCCAGAAGTGTACAGTAACGATAATCCTCGCTCTGGCAGTGACAACATTACGCCCGATAATATGTTTAACAGCCCAGATGGTATCGGCTTTGATAACGCAGGTCGTTTGTGGATCCAAACCGACGGTAACTATTCAAACTCGGGCGATTTTGCTGGCATGGGCAATAACCAAATGTTATGTGGTGACCCTAACACAGGTGAAATCAAACGTTTCTTAACTGGCCCAACGGGTTGTGAAATTACTGGCCTCACCTTTAGCCCAGACAATCGCACTATGTTCATCGGTGTTCAGCACCCAACGGGTAACTTCTCAACCATCGATGGCGTACCACGCTCGACGGTAATGAAAATTACCCGTGAAGATGGTGGAGTGATAGGGGCGTAAGCGTTACTCGTCTCTCGGGTGCTCGTGACTCGAGAGACGCACAATTGCTTCAACTACAGAGCCGAACTTCGAGCATTCGAGCTACGAGACTCGGCTTTATCTTTGTAATACCTAGACAACCTTAATCCACCACCTAGAAACTAGGTAATCGACACTAGGGACATCAACGTTTCTCGGGTGCTCGTAACTCGAGAGACAAGATTCAGTCACCGCTATAAAGTCGGGATTCGAGCATTCGAGCTACGAGATTCGGCTTTTTCTTTATAACACCTAGGTTGCCTTGGGCACATGCCACCACGAGAGCAAATCACCCTCGCCTCATTTTCGATGCCGCGCTCAATCCAATTGATGTTTAAGATTCTCGCCACCGTCAATAATTGCTGTTTGATGGTATAAGGGATCACACACTGACCACCTTTCCGCACGCATTCTTTTTGTAGCGCTGTGGCAATTTCGATGGCATCTAACCCTTGCGCTTCTAATGCAGGGTTGAGATCGACGCCGGAACACAACACGTGATAATTACCCGCCATGTCTTTCACTTTGACCGATTCACAGCAGTAGATATGTGGCACGCCATCTTGATTAAGCACCGAGATTTGCGCCACTGGGGTATTACCCGGAATGCCGATCATACGAAACACCGACCAATGCTGACACGGATCTTCCACCATGCGCATATTGCCCCACGGTAGTGGAATCCCATTGCCGCGATACACCGCTTTCAATTTACCCGGGTTATACGCATCAAAATAATGCCAATGCGGATAAGGCGAGACGGCAGTCATACGACGCATCACCACCGACTCTGACACACCAATCAATTGACTGACGCTGATTTCATAACCATGCCTATCGAGTAATTGACGAAATGGCACTTTCGGACACAACAAAGCACCCGCAAAAAACGAACATTCAAAGTCACGCCAGGCTTGCAGAATATGAGTGGAATCAAGATTATTCACATCACGTATGGTATCGGGCTTTAATGTCGATAAGTTGCGGTTGTCAGAAGCTATAATGTGTTTTTCACCATCACTGTTGTGCAGCACTTTATGCCCAATGTGCACCGCCAAATCGTATTTGAGTTTTTCCGGCGTGGCTTTTAATGCGCGGTTAATGCGGATCACGCCCGGCGCTTCAGCATAAGAGCGCACGATATGTTTGGATTTCACCCCATGACTATCAATCACATCTTGCGAAGGCTCATCAAACCATTTCACTTTCACGCCTACGTCTTTACAGATATCAAGCAAGTCTTCTACTGACAGCGGCATGCGCTTTTGCCCGACTTGCTCGGCGGCTTTTTCTAGATCGGGGAAATGATTTTGATGGTGCTCTTGATGGGCACGAATAAGTAAATGAGCAAACTGATGGCCAGTGGTGCCGGTTTGCGACAACATTTCAGGAATAGCAATTTGCAGAATATCATTAGAAAACAAAAAGCTAGGCTCAAGCGCCATACCATTGATACCGCCGCGCGAGCCTTTTTCTGGCGTGATTTCTTGCTCTTCACTGGCATCGTCTAAAAACCAGTGCATTGGTTTTTGAAACACTTGCGCAATCACATCCAACATGGCTTCACTAGGTACACGCTTGCCACGCTCAATCATGGATAAATACGATACCGATGGCGCATCTTCCGGATCGATTTTAATACAGCGAGAGGACAAATCCTCCAACGTTAATCCGTTACGTTTCCGTAAGTTACGCACTTTTGTACCAAGAAAATGCGATTGTCTATTCAGTGTATTTGTCGTCTTCATCCCTGACCTCTACCCCGCGTGTAATTTGTAAAATTTACACTGTGTAATTTTCTTTGTGAAATTTTAGTTAATTTATCGCTATTCTTTTAGTCACAGGATAAAAAAGCAGCATTTGATGTTCAGTTTTAAGAAGCCAGTCACTAATTGGACGCGAAAAACCGGATCTCAAAGTTACCGCAGGCAACACGAGGGAAAGATTATGAACTTAGCTCAAGCACTACCTACTATCGAGAAACACGCCATCACTCACACAATCAACGCGGGTCTAGTTCAGTTCGTCAATCAAGAAGTGCTGCCATTAACTGGACTGAATCAACAGCAATTTTGGGCAGATTTTGACAAATTGCTCAGTGATCTTGCGCCGAAAAACCACGCTTTATTAGCAAAACGTGATCAACTACAACAACACATTGACGCTTGGCACAAAGCCAACCCGCAATTTAACGCTGAGCAATACCAAGCGTTCTTGCGAGACATCGGCTACCTAGTGCCTCAAGGTGACGATTTTCACATCACCACCAGCAATGTGGATGAAGAAATCGCGACCTTAGCTGGCCCACAATTGGTAGTGCCGATTAAAAATGCACGCTTTGCTTTGAATGCAGCCAATGCTCGCTGGGGCAGCCTATACGATGCGGCTTACGGCACCGACATCATTCTACAAAGTGAAGGATTGAAAGCAGGTAAAAAGTACAACCCTGCGCGTGGCCAACATGTGATTAAGTTTGCCAAAGGCTTTTTGGACCAAAACTTCCCACTAAAACAAGGTTCACATCACGATGTTCAAGCTTACACCGTGTACTTCCGCCACCTATTGGCCACCTTCCCAGATGGCAGCCAATCGGGCTTAGCGCAACCTTGTCAGTTTGTGGCGTCAAGCAACCCTGATGTGGAGCCAACGTCTATCGTATTGAAAAACAATGGCTTGCATATTGAACTGATCATCAACCGCAAAGGCGCAATTGGCCGCAATGACATCGCAGGTCTGGATGATATTCAAGTGGAATCTGCCGTTTCAACCATTATGGATTTTGAAGACTCGGTTGCCGCGGTCGACAGCGAAGACAAAATCGAAGCATATCGTAATTGGTTTGGCCTCATTACCGGCAACCTAACGGCGACAATCAATAAAGGCAATCAAACCCATATTCGCCGTTTAAATTGCGACCGTAGCTACACCGATAAAAATGGCGAAGACTACAACCTACATGGCCGTTCACTACTGCTCGTTCGTAATGTTGGCCACTTGATGACCAGTGATTTGGCGCAAGATGCTCAAGGTCAAAACATGCCGGAAGGTTTGATTGACGCAGTGATCACCGCGCTGATTGCCTCCATTGAAATCAAGAACCCGCAAGCATGTCGCGTGAGCAACAGTCGCACTGGCAGCATTTATATCGTAAAACCGAAAATGCATGGTCCAGAAGAAGTGGCGTTCAGCAATGAAATCTTTGAACGTGTGGAGAAGATGCTAGAACTTGCACCCAACACCATCAAAATGGGCATTATGGATGAAGAGCGTCGCACCACGGTCAACCTAAAAGAATGTATCCGCGCCGCACAATCGCGCGTGGTGTTCATCAACACCGGTTTCCTTGACCGCACTGGCGATGAAATTCACACCAGCATGCAAGCGGGGGCGTTTAAACCAAAAGGTGAAATCAAACATCAAGCTTGGATCAGCGCTTATGAAAATAACAATGTCGAAGTCGGCCTAGCCTGCGGTTTTGCTGGCAGAGCACAAATTGGTAAAGGCATGTGGGCAATGCCCGATGAAATGAAGGCGATGATGGAAGCGAAAATTGCTCACCCACAAGCAGGCGCAAACACCGCTTGGGTACCTTCGCCAACTGCTGCCACGTTGCACGCACTGCATTATCACCAAGTGAACGTGTTCGAACAGCAGCAAACCATTTGCGAGCGTACGCCGGCTAAGTTGCAAGACTTATTAAGCCTTGAGCTACTAGGCGACAACGAGCTAACACAACAGCAAGTGGAAGCGGAATTAGATAACAACATCCAAGGCATTTTAGGCTACGTAGTGCGCTGGGTTGAAATGGGCATCGGCTGTTCAAAAGTGCCTGATATTAACAACATCGAACTGATGGAAGACCGCGCCACACTGCGTATCTCCAGCCAACACATCGCCAACTGGTTACTGCACGGCATCTGCCGCCCAGAACAAGTAATGGACAGCATGCACAAGATGGCGCAAGTGGTGGACACACAAAATCAAGGCTCAGAAGGCTATAAACCTATGATGCCGAACGTAGAACAAAGCCTGGCGTTCCAAGCAGCACGAGAATTGATTTTCCAAGGCCGTAATCAGCCAAGTGGCTACACCGAGCCGTTGTTGCATCAATATCGCGCTTGGGCAAAAAGCGAATCTCGAATCTAGGGCGCTACGCTGCTAGAAAAAACGAGAGCCGAGAAGATTTTGAGCACTAATTCATCATAGGCAAATCCTCTTTTCGGCTCCCGAGCGCAGCGTCCTCGCTTCTCGGAACCAGGAACTAATTAAAGAATACCAACTAACTGACAACCAATAATAAATCGACAGTAACAACTTAATTATCCAATACCGTAAGAAGGGAATCATTATGCCAAACTCTACAACTCAAAATAGCTATAAGAATCAAATCTCTGAAGCAACCAAAGCGGTTGAAGGTAATGCAACTTGGAATGCGATCACACCAGAATACGTGGCTCGTATGCGTCTGCAAAACCCCTTCCGTACTGGTCTAGACATTGCGCGCTTTACAGCAAAAATCATGCGTGAAGACATGAATGCCTATGACCAAAACCCAGCCAACTACACCCAATCACTAGGTTGCTGGCATGGTTTTATCGGCCAACAAAAGATGATTTCGATTAAGAAACACTTTGAGACCACACGTGGCCGTTACCTATACCTTTCTGGCTGGATGGTAGCCGCAATGCGCTCTGAATTTGGTCCTCTACCCGACCAATCTATGCATGAAAAAACGTCCGTACCGATGCTGATTGAAGAGCTTTACACTTTCTTAAAACAAGCCGATGCACGTGAACTGAACCATCTATTTAAAGATCTGGATGCCGCGCAAGCAGCAGGCGATCAAGTGAAGGTACAAGCGGTTCAAAAACAAATCGACAACTTTGAAACTCACGTGGTGCCAATCATTGCCGATATCGACGCTGGTTTTGGTAACGAAGAAGCGACTTACCTACTGGCGAAGAAAATGATTGAAGCGGGCGCATGCTGTATTCAAATCGAAAACCAAGTATCGGATGCCAAACAATGTGGTCACCAAGACGGTAAAGTCACCGTGCCACATGAGGACTTTTTAGCCAAAATCAACGCAGTTCGCTACGCATTCCTAGAACTTGGCGTAGAAGATGGCGTGATTGTTGCGCGTACTGACTCACTCGGTGCGGGCCTAACGCAAAAAATTCCTGTATCACAAACACCAGGTGACCTAGCTGACCAATACAACGCGTATATTGATGGTGTGGAAATCAAATCGCTTTCTGAACTGAACTCGGGCGATATGGTGCTAAAACAAGGTGATGCGGTAATCAAGCCGACTCGTCTACCGAATGGCCTAATTCGCTTTAAACCCAATACAGGTGAAGACCGCGTGGTGTTGGATTGTATCACCTCGCTACAAAATGGGGCAGACCTATTGTGGATTGAAACCGAGAAACCACACATTGGCCAAATCGCAGGCATGGTAAACCGTATTCGCGAAGTGATCCCAAATGCGAAATTGGTGTACAACAACAGCCCATCGTTCAACTGGACTCTGAACTTCCGTCAGCAAGTGTTTGATGCATGGACGGAAGAAGGCAAAGACGTATCGGCTTACGACCGTGACCAACTAATGAACCAAGTGTACGACGGCTCTGAATTGGCATTAGCTGCGGATGAGAAAATCCAAAACTTCCAACGCGATGCAGCAGCGCAAGCGGGTATTTTCCACCACTTGATCACGCTACCAACCTACCACACTGCGGCGCTTTCAACCGATAACTTGGCGAAAGACTACTTCGGTGAACAAGGTATGTTGGCTTACGTGGCAGGCGTTCAACGTAAAGAAATCCGCCAAGGCTTGGCGTCAGTAAAACACCAAGACATGTCGGGCTCGAACATCGGTGATGATCACAAAGAGTACTTCTCTGGTGAGCAAGCACTGAAAGCATCGGGTGAGAATAATACGATGAATCAGTTCTCTTAACGGAGGTCGAGTCTCGGGCGCTACGCTGCTCGTGGCTCGAAAAAGATGTAACTAGTTCCCTTAACCAAAAGCTTCTCATCTCTCAGTTGGCGGGAGATGGTGAAGCTTTTTTTCATGGTTTTTCGGGGCTCGGAATCTCGGGCGCGTTGCTGCTCGTAGCGCGAAAAAGACTCCAATCATTTTGGGAGATTCTGAACTGCGCTCCTTCGTCGCTTTTCAGAATGACTAATTTACTTCCCAGCCACACTCGAATTACGAGCAGCGAAGCGCCCGAGCACCGAGTCACGTACACTCTTTTTCCGTCATTCCCGCCGAGCCTTAGCGAGAGCAGGAATCTAATCACAACACGCTGAATGTAGATCCCTGATAACTCCTTCGTCGTTTCAGGGATGACAACTTTTATTTCACGCTTCCGCCACCCTTCGAGATACGAGAAACGAAGCGCCCGAATAACGAGCTACGCCTCTCGAGACACGAGCAGCGAAGCGCCCGAGCACCGAGTAACGCACCCTCTCTTTTCGGCTCTCGAGCGCAGCGTCCTCGCAACTCGAACCTCGCCCCTAGGAACTAGGAACTCGATACTAACAACGTCTTCACCAACCCTGCGGCGATCGAAAACATAATCACCGCGATCACGCTATCTAAAATCTGCCAGGTTCTTGGATTAGCGAACAATGGGATCAACTTCTTAGCAATATAGGCCACGCCATAAAACCAAATCGCTGAAGCGGTTAATGCCCCAACTAAAAACCAGCGCTTTTCTTCAAAATTCAGCGAAGAAGTAATGCCGCCGAGTACCACTATGGTATCCAAATAAACATGCGGGTTGAGGAAGGTCATCGCTAAGGTCATCAACGCCACTTTGACCCAATTACGGCTCACTTCTGAATTATCGATATCCAAATGACTTTGCCCGCGCCATGCCGACTGGGCCGATAACCAGCCGTACCAACATAAAAAAGCAATTCCACAAGCGGTAAGAAGTTGGGTCAACAACGGCGATTCATGCAATAACGCGCCTACGCCAAGTACGCCGGTGCTAATTAATAACACATCGCCTAAAAAACAGAGCGTAGCCACCAGCATCACGTAGTTATTTTTCAAACCAGACTTCAATAAAAAAGCATTTTGGCTACCAATCGCCACGATCAAACTGCCTGAGACAAACGCTCCTTTTACCGCAACTGAAATCATATTCATCCTTATCAAAAACGTATCATCACCAAAAGAAAGTGTGATTATGTTGCCCTCACTTGAACATAAGATAAAATTAAAAAATCTTAACCATAATTAGAATTACTTATGTTTGACTACAAATTATTAGAATCGCTCGAACGTGTGGCAGCATTAAAAAGTTTTGAGGCTGCGGCGCAAGAGCTCAACATTACGCAATCGGCGGTATCACAACGGATCAGCAATTTAGAGCAACGCGTTGGGGCGATTTTAATTCAACGTGGTAAGAACCTAACTTTAACCCCGATGGGACAAGAGTTAGCCAACCACGCCATTAAGGTGAAGCAGCTCGAGTTAGAATTGCATCACGTGCTTGGTGAAAATGGGGTTTCTCACCCACTGAAAATTGTCATTAATGCCGATAGCTTGGCAACATGGTGGTTTAAAGCAACCGAAAGTTTCCATCAACAACACAATGTGATGTTTGATATTTTGGTTGAAGATCAAAGCGAAGGGTTAAAACACCTTGAGCAAGGCTTGGCTATGGGCTGTTTATGCAGTTCGAATAAACCTCTTGCCGGCATCCGCTGTGAATACCTAGGCAGTATGGAATACCGTTTTTACTGCTCACCACAATTTAAGCAGCGTTACTTTCCTAAAAAGCAAACCCAATCTGAATTAGAAGCTACTTTAACTACCGCTCCCGCGGTGATTTTTGGTGCCGATGACAAACTGCAAAAGCAGCAATTTCAATTATGGGGCTTACCCACTCAATTCCCTTACCACATTTGTCCATCCAGTGAAGGACTGGCCGACATGATTTTAAACGGTCAAGGTTACGGTATTTTGCCCGTCATTCAGGCAGAACCTTTCACTGATCGATTGGTGGATATTTTCCCTGAGCGAGAAGGAATCAATGTCCCGCTATATTGGCACTATTGGCATCAAAGTGGATCGGTGCTGAATAAGCTGTCACAAGTGTTGGTTGGGGAGAAAACGAAGGGGTTGATAAGGTAGACAAGGTAGCTCGTTTCTCGGACGCTGCGCGTTTCGAATCGCGAAAAAGAATTCGAGCACTAAATAAAAAAGCGACCAAGACAGCGCTTGATCGCTTATGCGTTTAAGTCCATCGAGACACGAGCAGCAAAGCGCCCGAGACTCGAGATCCGAAGTTAGCCTTCTATCCCCGCATGACGCAATAGCGCATCGATTTGCGGCTCACGGCCACGGAAGCGTTTGAACAATTCCATCGGCTCTTCGCTGCCGCCCATTTCTAGGATGTTATTGAGGAAACTTTGACCCGTTTCTGTGTTGAAGATGCCTTCTTCTTCAAAGCGAGAATAGGCATCACTCGATAACACTTCTGCCCACAAGTAGCTGTAGTAACCCGCGCTGTAGCCACCCGCAAAGATGTGACTGAAAGCGTGTGAGAAACGGTTCCATTCTAGGCTTGGAAGGACTGCGACTTTGGCTTTCACTTCTGCCAGCGTTTCTAGCACTTTCGCACCAATTTCTGGATCGTATTGCGAGTGCAGCGTGAAGTCGAATAGACCGAATTCAAGCTGACGCAAAATAAACATCGCCGATTGGAAGTTCTTCGCCGCCAGCATTTTATCCAGCATTTCTTTTGGTAATGGCTCACCAGTTTGATAGTGACCTGAAATGAACGCCAGCGCGTCTTCTTCCCAACACCAGTTTTCGAGGAACTGGCTTGGTAACTCGACCGCATCCCAAGGCACACCATTGATACCAGAGACCGCGGCTACTTCTACTTGAGTCAGCATGTGGTGAATGCCGTGACCAAATTCGTGGAATAGTGTCACCACTTCATCATGAGTAAACAGCGCTGGCTTATCACCGACAGGCTTATTGAAGTTACAGGTTAAGTACGCCACCGGAGATTGCACTGAGCCATCAGCAAGGGTACGACGTACGCGGCACTCATCCATCCATGCCCCGCCACGTTTATGTTCACGGGCGTATAAATCAAGGTAGAAGCTACCACGCAGCTCGCCATTGGCATCGGTAATTTCAAAGAATTTCACCGATTCATGCCAAGTATCCACACCCGCTTTTTCCGTCACCGTCATGCCGAATACGCGGTTTAATACTTCAAATAGCCCAGCGACGACTTTTGACTCTGGGAAGTATGGACGCAGCTCTTCATCAGAAATTTGGAATAGCTTCTGTTTTTGCTTTTCGCTGTAGTAAGCGATGTCCCATAAATTTAATTCGGTTACGCCACATTCTTGCTCAGCAAATTGACGCAATTCTTCCACTTCACGTTCACCTTGCGGTTTGGCTTTGGTGGCAAGATTATTCAAAAACTCCATCACTTGCGAAGGCGATTCCGCCATTTTGGTTGCCAATGATTTTTCAGCGTAAGAACTAAAACCAAGCAAACGAGCGATTTCATGGCGCAGTTTTAATTCTTCCGCCATCACTTCGGTGTTATCCCACTTACCGGCATTCGGCCCGCGGTCGGAGGCGCGCGTCACAAACGCTTCGTACATTTCTTGGCGCAGTGCTTGGTTGTCACAATACGTCATCACAGGGATATAAGATGGCATTTCTAAAGTCAGTAGCCAGCCTTCTAATTCTTTGGCTTCCGCATTGGCTTTGGCCGCGGCCATCGCCGACTCTGGCATACCGGCTAATTGTTTTTCATCAGTAATGTGCTTCGTCCAACCCATGGTGGCATCAAGCACATTATTTGAGAATTTTGAGCCCAACTCAGACAAACGCTTGCTGATCTCGCCATAACGTTTTTGCTGATCGAGAGGTAAACCAATGCCCGATAATTCAAAATCTTTTAATGCATCGGTAATGGATTTTTGTTGTGCGGTCGACAACGTGGCAAATTCTTCACTGGCTTTGAGCGCTTTATAGGCTTCATACAAGCCTTTGTGTTGTCCAACCCAAGTGCCGTATTCCGATAATAGCGGCAAGCAAGCTTCATAGGCTTCACGTAATTCGCTGCTGTTTTTCACCGAATTCAAATGGCTTACCGGTGACCAAATGCGGCTTAAACGATCATCGGTTTCCGTTAACGGTTCACAAATGGTTGCCCAGCTTGGCTCAATACCATCCGCTAATACTTTTTCAACTTGCGCGCGACAATCGGCAATCGCTTGTTCGACCGCAGGTTGCACATGTTCGGGTTTGATTTGAGAAAATGGCGGTAAACCATCTTTGGATTCAGTGAACGAGAGTAACGGATTGGACATGAATTCTTCCTTAACTTAGTGGCGTTCTTTTCTATCTTTATAGACTGTAAATGTAGTCTCAGTAACGAAATTTCAATAGCGACGAAAGTAAAAACTCATTTGCGGTTTCTTTTATCAGGCAAGCGGCGTTGATATTGGTTATCATAGTCAACAATTGAACATCATTTAACGAGACAAACCATGCTGAGTTATCGCCACAGTTTCCACGCTGGCAACCATGCCGATGTAGTCAAACACATCGTACAAAGCCTCATTCTTAATGCCTTAAAGCAAAAAGACAAACCATTCGTGTATCACGATACCCACGCAGGCGTCGGCCGCTACGATTTAACTCACGAGTGGTCGGAAAAAACCGGCGAATACAAACAAGGCATTGCGCGCATTTGGCAGCAAGAGTTACCCGAAGAAGTGACCAGCTACCTGGATGCGATTAAGGTGCTCAATGATAGCGAAGAGCTGCGTTATTATCCGGGCTCTCCACGCGTAGCACGTGCTCACTTGCGTAGCCAAGATCGTATGGTGTTAACCGAACTTCACCCTAGCGATCATCCTCTTTTAGAACAAGAATTTCACCGCGATCGCCAAGTGTCCATTCACAAAAAAGACGGTTTTGAGCATTTAAAAGCAACCTTGCCACCGAAAGAGCGCCGCGGCTTAGTATTAATCGATCCACCGTATGAGCTGGCGCACGAATATCAAGATGTGGTCAAAGCTATCGCACAAAGTTACAAACGTTGGTCTACTGGCGTGTACGCAATTTGGTATCCTGTGGTGTATCGCAGCAATATTGATGAAATACTCAATGGCTTAAAAGACCTCGGCATTCGCAAAATTCTACAAATTGAATTAGGGGTTTCCCCTGATAGCAATGAGCGTGGCATGACCGCATCTGGCATGATAGTGATTAATCCACCTTGGAAACTTGAAAGCCAAATGAATGAGATTCTACCGCTGTTAAAGCAAGCTATTGCCCCAGCTACCGGGCACACAACCGTGGAATGGGTTGTACCCGAGTAAACAGGCATAGTGAAATAAGATAAATAAGCAGAATAAAACCAGCAAGCGGAATAATTTAAATGGTGTGGTTGTGTTATACATCAACCACCCTCAGATCCAACAATAGCAAATTAACTAACCAGTTACGGAGAACGAAATGGCTAAGCATTTTGATTACATTTGTATCGGTGGTGGCAGTGGCGGTATTGCGTCTGCCAACCGTGCAGCCATGTATGGCGCCAAAGTGGCGTTAATCGAAGCACAAGACCTAGGTGGCACTTGCGTCAACGTAGGCTGTGTGCCGAAAAAAGTCATGTGGCACGGCGCTCAAATTGCAGAAGCCATGCACCTTTACGCCAAAGATTACGGTTTTGATGTCGACGTGAAAGGCCTAAATTGGAGCAAGCTAGTCGAAAGCCGCCAAGCCTACATTGGCCGCATTCATCAATCATACGATCGCGTTCTTGGTAACAATAAAGTGGAAGTGATCCGTGGCTTTGCTCACTTTGTAGACAGCAAAACTGTTGAAGTTAACGGCGAGCATTATACTGCTGATCATATTCTTATCGCTGTCGGTGGCCGCCCAACCATCCCAAATGTACCGGGGGCAGAATACGGTATCGACTCAAACGGTTTCTTTGAACTGAATGAGCAACCAAAGCGCGTTGCCGTGGTTGGCGCAGGTTATATTGCGGTTGAGATTGCTGGCGTATTACACGCACTCGGCACTGAAACCCATTTATTCGTGCGTAAAGAATCACCGCTACGCAGCTTCGACCCAATGATCGTTGAAACCTTAGTGGAAGTGATGAACACCGAAGGGCCTACGCTTCATACGCATTCAGTACCCAAAGAAGTGGTGAAAGAAGCCGATGGCAGTTTGACTCTGCACCTTGAAAACGGTGAAAGCCAAAACGTCGATACGCTTATCTGGGCGATTGGCCGTCACCCAGCGACCGATGCAATTAATCTTGATGTCACTGGCGTAGAAACCAACGAACGTGGTTACATCAAAGTGGATGAATACCAAGAGACTAATGTTAAAGGCATCTACTGTGTTGGCGACATCATGGAAGGCGGTATTGAACTGACTCCGGTAGCGGTTAAAGCAGGTCGTCAATTGTCTGAGCGTTTGTTCAACAACAAACCTGAAGCCAAAATGGATTACAACCTAGTTCCTACCGTGGTATTTAGCCACCCACCAATTGGCACCATTGGTTTAACGGAACAAGAAGCCAAAGCGCAATATGGTGAAGACAACGTCAAAGTGTACACTTCTGGCTTTACCGCCATGTACACCGCTGTGACGGCTCACCGTCAGCCTTGCAAAATGAAGCTGGTTTGTGCTGGAGACGATGAAAAAGTGGTTGGCCTACACGGCATTGGTTTCACGGTAGATGAAATGATCCAAGGCTTTGCGGTTGCCATGAAGATGGGCGCAACCAAAGCTGACTTTGACTCCGTAGTTGCCATTCACCCAACTGGTAGTGAAGAATTTGTGACTATGCGATAACCTTTAATCGCTAACGCTTTATTTAAGCAAGCCTCACAATTCAAGTGGGGCTTTTTTCTATTTCTCACCCGTTGAATAAAACACCAACAGTGACAGTGGTCACATAAAAGAGCATTATCCGCATTTAATTTAAGGTTATTACGATTCTCTTCGGATATCCTGACAAGATGTAACCCATATATGAAATGGGAAATGCTACTTTAACCTGCTAAAAGTGCAGACAAAGTAGCTAGGGTCTGTTGACCTTTCGTGGTTAAATTTTGTTCGCGATAAAAGCGTTTTAGGCAAGGCAAGTCGATTGTAACCTAGTTATTCTAAGTAAATGAGACTTAACGAAGCATAAAACGCTTTTAGCCGACCCCTTCGGGCACCGGTTTAGGCGGGATAGAAAACAATTCTTATTTATGCTTAATACGCGTTTTTAATCGCTTTTTTTCTGGATTAACATAAAATCAACGTTAGAACAGAAATCGCTAGGATCTTACATATTCATGTTCATTTTGCTTTTTTCGTTACTCTCGTATTGGACAGGAACGCCAATTACGAGTTTAACCAATCCAGATTATCGCGCCTATAATTCGCCTTATAATTACAACCATTTACAAATAGGTGCGGGCTGGCAAACCGATGGCTTAGACATCAAATTAGCGGGCAGCTATATGCTGAATGAAAACTGGATTTTAACCGGCCATTACCAAAACTATTTTTTGCACGATGGTGATTTCCCAACGGGTAAAGACGCGTACGGTTCTAAATTTAACCAAAGCGATTTTGCGATAGGCAGTTTATATCGTATCCCAATCACCCCCTCTTTAGACTGGGTGATGGGCGGCCAATTAAGTTATGACTGGTATAAAGATCGCGATTCAAGTTCTACCGCGGATCAAATTGTGGGAATTGATTATGACGACCACAGTGTCGGTATACGCGGCTTAACTGGCGTTCGTTATGCCTTAACCGATAAGATTGATGTCGGGGCCGATATCGGTGCTAAATACGCTTATGACCGCACCTATCTACAAACTTCGGCCGAATTAAACTACTACTTCACTGAAAATATCGCTTTAGGCGGGCAAGCCAGTTACGACGACCACGATGGTCATATTGGTTTTTATATTCGCGTTTCAAACTAACGTCTTCATACGCTATGCAGCTGATGACTCCTCTCAGCTGCTAACGACTTTTCCTCTCATTATTCATTACTGCAATTTTCAACCTAGTTCAAAAGTTCACTAAACTGTAAATATTTCCATCATTCAGCAAGTAATTGTGTGTAATTGTTGTAAAGATTCATTACCATTACAGCACGGACTAAAACATTACATTGATAAACTCTATCGAGCTTAACCGAGACGATGACGGTTAATTCCATCCATTTTGATATATTCTCAAATAGAAATTACGGATAAGATCTATGTTGCTGTCACCTCGCCACATCACTCACCTAGCTAAAACTGCGCGTTTCTCTGTAACCGCATGCAGCTTATGCTTAGCCATAGGTTCTGCGCACGCAGCCAGTAAAATTGGCGAGGTTGAAACCGTTCCTCAAGCGAATACGCCAACGGCGGTGCCGATTACCACTCCACCAAAGGCTGAGCCTCAACCAAATGGGCCTGCGGATAAAGCAAAAGTGTGGGATCATATTTTACCCATTGGCGGTGAAGTGGCGATCATCAATGGCTATGATTTACCGCTGCCTTTTGGGGTCAGTTTCCTTTACAGCTACATAGCGCAAGATCAAGAAATCAGTAATATGAAAGTCGGTTATGGCGGCGAACCTAATATCAATATCGACTTTTTTTCCTTTGACCGCTTTCGTACCAAAACTAACACGCCACAACTAAAGTTTGATGCGTGGGTTCTGCCATTCTTAAACGTATTTGCCACCATCGGACACATCAAAGGCACTATTGATATTCACATGAGCATGCCCAAAGGCAGCGTGGTCACCAGCGATCCCGTTACTAATGCGATTAATGATGGCATTCAAGCTTACTGCGCCAAAAACCCGTTTAAGTGTAAAGCTGGTAGTGCGCTACTGCCTGATCAAAAACCGGATATTTTTAATGGTGAACCTTGGCGTTTAAATGCAGAAGCACATGTCGAAGGTTACAACTATAGCTTAGGTGCAATGCTGGCTGGCGCTAATGGTAACTGGTTTTACACCATGCCAATTGTTTATACTCAAACCGAAATGAAGAAAACCAATGTCAGTGGCGGCACCTTAAACATTCAACCTCGCGTAGGCTATAACTTCGACCTTCCGTATAAGATGAATCTAAACCTGTATACCGGCTTAAGCTACATGGATATTCAGCAAACCATTAAGGGTGGATTTAACTTAGAAACCATGGAGTCAACCCAAGACTACGATGCGCCACATACTATTTCTTTCGATGTTCATCAAGAAAACAAAGATAAATACGCAGGTATTCTAGGCTTTAACGTCAATGTGAATAAATACTTCTCAGCGGCAATGGAATACACCGGCGTGATAGGCGATCGTCGTCAGTTTATTTTAATGGTGAATGGACGCTTCTAAGTTCGAGTTTCGAGTTTCGAGTTTCGAGTTTCGAGTTTCGAGTTTCGAGTTTCGAGTTTCGAGAAAAGGTAAACCTTGCTCATAGGTACGAGCAAGGTTTTTTTATATTGGAAGATTATTGATCGGTAGGAAAAACCACACCGGTTTGCTTACGTACTTCAGTTGTAATACGCGATACGCCAAGTGCACGCGCTTTGGCTTTTTGACACAATTTGCCTTGCTTAATTTGCTCTGCAAACACGCTCGCTTCATAGGTCATGGTGTTTTCCACTTGTGGCACTTCAAAACGCATCGGCTCTTCACCACGCAGTTTTAAAATCACATGATCACACTCAGAAATGTGCTCAATAATCATCGAGCCCGCTTCACCTTGAATCTCACTTGGAATATTCGAATCTGACACTTTTGAGTGCGACAACACCACGTCTTGATCGTCGTAACTTAAAATGACCGTACCGTGTGCATCCACGCCGGAATCAAGTAAGTGGGCACTCGCTTTGACGCTTTTTGGCTCGCCAAATAAGGCTACTGAGCTCGATACACAGTAAAAACCAATGTCCATAATCGAGCCATTTGAGAAAGCAGGATTAAAAGTATTTGGGTTTTCACCATCGAGGTAACGTTGGTAACGCGACGAATATTGGCAGTAGTTAATGAAGGTTTTGTGCACACGGCCTAACTTAGGTAGGTGCTCATGAATTAGGGCAAAGTTCGGCAGATATTCGGTTTTGAACGCTTCAAATAGCACCACGTTATTCGCTTCTGCCACTTGGTACATGTGCTCAGCTTGGGTAATGTTCGACGCAATCGGCTTTTCACAAATCACATGTTTGCCATGTTCGAGCATCAAAACACTTTGCTCATAATGCAATGAGTTTGGGCTGGCAATGTACACTGCATCAAACGCATCACTTTGTGCCATGGCCTGTAGATCGGTAAAACATTCTGCTTGAGAATTAAATGGCGCGGCAAATTCAGCTGCCTTAGCTGCGTCTCGAGAATAGACCGCGGTGAGTTCGAATTCTTTAACTTCCAGTGCAGCTTGTACAAAGCGCTCTGTGATCCAGTTGGTGCCGATAATTGCCAAACGTAGCATGCGTTGCTCCTTTACCTCTTCTATTTCTCAATAACTTCAATTGAGGCCAAATCCAAATACACAAAAAAGAAAACCGTAGAAGTCTCCCTCTACGGTTTGCATCATACGTAAGTTTTACTCGCTTGAGTAACCTTTTCCACCTTAAATAGTACGGTGTTAACCTTTATACAATTTAGGGTTAAACACATCACGTAACCAGTCACCCAGTAGGTTAATCACCAATACAATCGTGACCAGAACAATCCCTGGGAAGGCGGTGATCCACCAAGAACCCGAGAAGATGTAGTTAAAACCAATGCTGATCAATGAACCGAGTGATGGTTGATCAACCGGCAAACCTAAGCCCAGGAATGATAATGCCGCTTCCGACATAATCGCATTCGCAATCTGCACGGTTGAAATCACCAAGATTGGCGACAAACAGTTTGGCAGAATATGACGGAACATGATGCGAGGTGACCGGAAACCCATCACACGCGCCGCTTCGACGTATTCTTTCTTCTTCTCAGCCAATACCGATGCACGAATGGTACGCGCGTATTGCGGCCACTCTGCCACACCGATAATTACGATTAACATTAACACCGCATATTCACTGTAAAACTCACCGCCAAAACTCGCTTTGAAGATAGCAGAAACGATGATCGCCACCATCATGGTTGAGAACGATAATTGCACATCAGCAAAACGCATCAAGAAGCTATCAATACGGCCACCAAAGTAACCAGCAGATAGCCCAATAATCACGCCGAGGAACAACTGCACCGCCACCGCACAAAAGCCAATCATGAGTGACAATCGTGAACCGTACAAAATAGTCGAGAAAATATCACGCCCTTGGTCATCAGTACCAAGCCAAAATGCACTGTCACCACCATCCATCCATGATGGAGGCAACTCGGAATTCATAATATCAATCGAGGTTAAATCGTACGGATTGGTTGGTGCAATCCACGGCGACAAAAATGCGGCCACAAAGAAAGCCAAAAACACTGCAAAGCTGACCATGGCCACTTTGTCGCGCAAGAAATAGTACAAAAAGTCGGATTGTTTAAAGCGCTCCCAACGACTAGGAGCCACGGTTGAAGTCGTCTGATTCATGATTATGCTCCTTTCCCTGTAATGTCGACGGTTGGGTTAACCAATCCGTATAACAAATCGACGATGGTATTGGTGACCACAAAGATCAAACCAACGAAGATCACGTAAGCGGTAATTAACGGTGTATCAACACGGTTAATCGCTTCAAGGAAAAGAAAACCAGTACCCGGCCACTGGAAAACCGTTTCGGTCAAAATGGTGTACGCCACCATAGTACCGATTTGTACACCACCCACCGTGAGAACAGGCAGCATGGTGTTTTTCAGTGCGTGTTGGTAGTAAATTTTGTTCATCGCTAAGCCTTTGGCTTTACAGAACTTAATGTATTCTGAGCCCAACACTTCCAGCATTTCAGAGCGAACCAAGCGAATAAATAATGGCAGCATGATCGAGGCTAAAGAAATACACGGCAACACTAAGTGCGCTAAGCCATCAAGGGTGAATAAACCAGAATCCCAACCGAGAATATCGCTAGTATCACCACGGCCATACGACGGTAGCCAGCCCAGTTCAATCGAGAAGATATACATCAACATGATGGCGGTTAAGAACACAGGGATCGAAATACCGATGCTACTCATGGCCATAATGGCTTTGGTAAAAATGCTTTTCGGGTTAATCGCCGAATACACCCCAAGCGGGATGGAGAGAAACATAATGATGAGCGATGCGCCAAACACCAACTCTAAGGTTGCTGGCAGCTTTTCTAAAATCACTTGAGCGGCCGGCTTTTTGAAAAAGTAAGATGTGCCAAGATCGCCATGCAAAGCATTAACGACAAAGCGGTGATATTTCACCACAAACGGGTCATTTAAGCCCATTTCATCACGAAGAGCATCACGTTCTGCTTGTGAGACAGACTGTCCAACGAGCTCACGCAACGGGTCACCTAGGTTATCCTGTATGGAAAACGCAACCAAACTGATCACAAACATCACTATCAGTGCCTGAAACAGGCGCTTGACCAGAAACGTAAACATTTCTTGCCCCTTAAATCCATTCAATGCTGAACATTACGGCGTCAGCGAATCCATAGGGCCGCTTCTCGTTTCGAGTTTCGAGTTTCGAGTTTCGAGTTTCGAGTTTCGAGTTTCGAGTTTCGAGTCGAGAATACGGCCTCTTATTATTATTTTCTAATCACCAAAATGATTATTTTTCGTCAACCACTAGGTCGCCAAAGTATGGGAAGTTCATGCCATTCACGATTGGAGCAATGTGAACATTAGACTTAGCTGCCCATGCTAGGTTTTCCCAATGTAGAGGAACGAAAGCCGCATCTTTGTACAGAATTTCTTCCACTTTTTGTAGCTGCTGTGCACGCGATGCTGGATCGGTATTCACGTTCGCTTCAGTGATCAGTTTATCGACTTCAGGGTTTGAGTAGTGACCACAGTTGTACTGACCTTTACCAGTCTCTTCGTTACGAGTCATGGTTAGGAATTCAGTCAAGTTAGCTGAATCTTCAGTATCTGAGTGCCAACCGATCATCAACATGTCTGCCGCACACTTATCAAACTCAGGCCAATATTGCGCTTTAGGCATGGTTTTCAAGTCAACTTTGATGCCGATTTTAGACAACATTGCGGCTGTCGCTTGTGCGATTTGCGCATCGTTTACGTAACGGTTGTTTGGCGCGATCATGGTCATGCTGAAGCCTTTTTCATAACCGGCTTCTTTCATTAGCTCTTTCGCTTTCGCTAGGTCATAACGTGGTTTCAGCTCAGGATTGTAACCTGCGTAACCTTCAGGGCTTTGTTGACCAGCTGCGGTCGCGAAACCTTTCATGATGCGTTTCGCGATACCTTCGTTATTGATGGCATACACAATCGCTTGACGAACGCGAGCATCTTTCAATGCTGGGTTGCTTTCTTGGTTCAATTGGAAAGAAATGATACGAGTACCCGGTAGTGTCACGAGATCAAAACCTTTCGCATCTTTCACACGTTGTTGGTCGTTTGGTGCAACCGGTGCGATCATATCCACACCACCAGAAAGCAATGCTGCAACGCGAGTGGCGTTTTCTTTGATTGGTTTCAGCGTTAGGTTATCAACATTACCTTTGCTGTCTTTGTCCCAGTAATCTTTAAAGCGCGTGAAATCGACTTTGATGCCTTGCTCACGAGCCGATACGATAAATGGACCTGTACCTGATTCATGAGTAGATGCAAATGAGTTACCGTGCTTAACGATTTCACCTTTATCTGGTGACTCAGAGTAGAACTTGCTGTCCATTGGGAAAATGTAAGTAGCCGTTTGTAGCACCAATGGGAAGCCTTCTTCGGTTTTAATATCGATGGTGTAATCATCCACTTTCACCATGTCTGTAAATGGTGTGAAGATACCTTTGAAGTCAGCCGATTTTTGCAAGCGATGGAAAGTCCAAAGTACATCGTCTGCTGTCATAGTGTTGCCTGAGTGGAATTTTACGCCCTGACGTAGGTGGAAACGCATAGTGTGGTCATCGATACGCTCCCATTTTGTTGCTAAGCGAGGTTCGAATTCCAGTGATTGGGTATAGCGAACCAGTGGATCGAACACCATGTGAGAAAGTTGAAGTGTACCACCAGACAATTGCTCTTGTGGGTCAAGTGATACTGGGTCAGCATCGTAAGCCACGGTAATGTCTGCAGCTAAAGCATTAAAACTCAAACCTGTTGCTGCTAGAGCAAGCGCCAATTTGGTCTTCATCATTTTCATTTGCATAACTCCTTCATGCGGGAATGACATCCCTTGTTTTTATTTAGAGTGTAATGTTGTGTTTCTACATCTGTGTTGAGTTAGACATGCTCATCGCACACCCAACGTATTTCCGCTAGGCGGATTTCAGATCTTCCCTTAATCCAGTGAATTCTGGCATCAAAGAAATCAATTGTTTGCTGTATTCGTGTTGAGGATCAGTAAACAGTTGTTCGGTTGGAGAGACTTCCAAAAGCTGACCCATTTTCATCACACCAATGCGATCGCACATTTGACGAATCACAGGTAAATCGTGGCTGATGAACAACATGGTGAGATTCAGCTCGTCTTGTAAGTCTTTTAATAGATTCAAGATCTGTGCCTGAACCGACACATCCAGTGCCGAAGTAGGTTCATCACAGATTAATAAACGTGGACGAGTCGCCAAGGCACGCGCAATCGAAATACGCTGACGTTGACCACCTGAAAATTCATGTGGGTACTTCACACCAGCCATACGCCCAAGCCCAACGTGATCTAACAGATCATGTACGATCTTGCGGGTTTCATTTTCATCACGCGTTAATTTGTGGAAACGGATCGGCTCGGCGATGATGTCAAAAATTTTCATACGTGGGTTCATCGACGTATAAGGGTTTTGGAACACCATTTGCATTTGACGACGGAATGGACGACGCTCACTTTCTGATTTGATCGCGGTTAAATCGATGCCTTCAAAGGTCACCTTGCCCTCATTCGGTGCATAGAGACCAGCGATGACACGAGCAATTGTCGATTTACCTGAGCCCGATTCACCCACTAAACCAAAAGTTTCGCCCTCATGAACTTGGAAGCTGACATGGTTTGACGCTTGCACATACTCACGACGCGACTCAAAAAATGAATCTTTGGTGGTAAAGCGTAGGCTAACATTTTCCACATTCAAAAGTGGGCCAGTATATTCACGCTGATCTTGGCTTTGACCTAACCAGTGCGTTTTAATATCCAGTGGCTCCATCTCGTGCGCTTCTTCGATGTAACTCACCAGTGGGAAACGGTCGAACTTTTTATCTGAGCGAGGCACCGCTGAAATTAAGCTGCGAGTATAAGAATGTTCTGGTGTACCCAATACTTTTGCCGTTGGACCAAATTCCACCAAATCACCGCGATACATCACCGCAACGCGATCGGTCACATTCGATACCACGCCCATATCATGGGTCACTAACATACAACCGACGTTATTTTTAATACACAACTCGCGAATCAAGTTCAAAATCTGATCTTGAATCGATACATCTAATGCGGTAGTTGGTTCATCAGCAATGATTAAATCCGGCTCACCAGCCAGCGCAATCGCAATCACCACACGCTGACGCATGCCGCCAGAGAATTGGTGTGGATATTGTTTTAAGCGGTTTTCCGGTTGTGGAATGCCCACCTGCTTCATCAAATTCAACGCGCGATCGTAAGCTTCTTGCTCCGATACTTTCATATTCGCGTGAATGGTTTCTGTTAGCTGATGCTCAACGGTAAAGAGTGGGTTAAGTGAGGTCATTGGATCTTGAAAGATAAATCCAATTTTTGAACCGCGAACTGAGCGCATTTGCTCTGGGGTCAGTCCGGAAATTTTGTCGCCATCAAGGTACACATCGCCACCAGCAATACGACCTGGAGGACTCAATAGATCTATAACAGCGTTACCGACCGTGGATTTACCCGCGCCAGATTCTCCAACTACCCCGACAATTTCACCGCGCTCAATGTTGAAAGAAAGGGATTTAACCGCGGCGTGAACACCGTGACGTGACGGATATTCAATCCGTAGATCTTTAACTTCTAAAAGTGGCATTACCAGACCTCTACTGCTTTGACAGCTTTCTGCCCTGTCTGTAAAAAAACGAATCCATTCGTTGTAATCCCAGCGCTAACAAGCGCAGGAAGACAAATTGTGCATCCAAATTTGGCAAACAATTAATGAAAATGCAATAAAACAGCATATTAAACGGCAAAAAAAGCCACTAAAAGCACATTTATTAACAAAATTTCAACGAAGCATAGATAAAGTTGCTAATAAAATAAACAGCACGAAACATTTAGCTTAAAATTTATGCAACAGATCACAATTATAAAAATATATTTTTCGCTATGAAATTATTACTAAGGTGAATAAAAAGTCAGGGATGCTAAAAGGTCATCAAATCCCAAAAGCTCAGCATTACAGCAAAAATTTTTCTATCTTGGTTGGAGAAGAGCCAGAATTGTCACTTCAGGCAAACCCACGATCGTCGGGGTTATAAACAAAAAAACCGCATCACTGCTGATGCGGTTTTCTTATAGTGATCGGTGAAGAGCCAGAATTCTAACATCAAGCGAACCCACGACTCGTCGGGATTTAGATGTAAAAAAGGCTCTGCATTGCTGCAGAGCCTTTTCTATAGTGGTCGGTGAAGAGCCAAGATTTTAACATCAGTTGAACCCCCGACCGTCGGGGTTATAAACAAAAAACCGCATCACTGCTGATGCGGTTTTCTTATAGTGGTCGGTGAAGAGGGATTCGAACCCCCGACCCTCTGGTCCCAAACCAGATGCGCTACCAAGCTGCGCTATTCACCGAAATTTCTTGCGTTACTCGTTGCTCGATTTTCGTATTTCGACGTCTTTGTCGAGCTACGTGATTCGAAAAACGCTTACCGTCTTTTATATGGGGTGGCTGACGGGGCTTGAACCCGCGACAACCGGAATCACAATCCGGGACTCTACCAACTGAGCTACAGCCACCATAAAAATGATAAGCCCTGAGCTTTCAGGGCTTATTTAAAATGGTCGGTGAAGAGGGATTCGAACCCCCGACCCTCTGGTCCCAAACCAGATGCGCTACCAAGCTGCGCTATTCACCGAAATCTTGTATTCGCTTTAGTTAATCAAACTGAGGGTCACCCTCTGGTCTGCTTATTCCTAAAAGCCGGAGATGCGCTAAAAAACTGCGCTATTCACCGAAATTTTTTACGTTACTCGTCTTACGATTTTCGTGACTCGAGGAGTAAACTCAACTCAAATGACGCGATTCGAAAACGCTTAACTTTATATGGGGTGGCTAACGAGGCTTGAACTCGCGACAACCGGAATCACAATCCGGGACTCTACCAACTGAGCTATAGCCACCAATGTTTTTTACCGATACTTCCAGAGCTTTCCGAATGGCACGCCCGAAAGGATTCGAACCTTCGACCTTTGCCTCCGGAGGGCAACGCTCTATCCAGCTGAGCTACGGGCGCATGCCCTATCGGCGGAGTGGAATAATACGGATATCACACTAGGCCGTCTAGTGTTTTTTGAACTTTTTTTACTGTTTGGCGTGTTTTTCAACAATTAAAGCACAAATAAACACTTTTAGGATGTGACGCACTCCATGTCACGGCGATCTTATCGTTTATAAGGGGATATTAAAAGGATACAATCACTCTCTGTTTACAAATTTATAACTAAATAAGCTCGATATGAGCCTACATCTCCCATTTGGAACCTGAGCATAGAGTGAGTTTATGGATATGATTCGCCCAACTTTGATACTTCTGACCACCGCGTTAACTTTTTCGTCGATGTCTTTTGCTTCTAGCATCAGTGATACGGAACGCGAAGCCATTGCGGATCGCATTAAACCTGTTGGTGATGTGTACTTAGCCGGTAGTGAACCTGTTGCCGAAGCCTCAGGCCCAAGAGATGGTGCCACCGTTTATGGAACCTTCTGTATTGCTTGTCACGGAACGGGCGTGAGTGGCGCACCGAAAAAAGGTGATGCCGGCGACTGGGCTCCTCGTGTTGCTCAAGGTGAAGCTACGTTAATTAAGCACGCTATCGAAGGCTTTAACGCGATGCCGCCAAAAGGCACTTGTATGGATTGTTCTGACGATGAAATCAAAGCGGCAATTGAGCACATGGCTGCGGGCTTATAATCTTCGTTAATTCAAATATACCCAAGTGACTTCAAGATGCAGAATTCAGAGCTGTCATCCAAGTCTTTAAACAAGAAAGATTCGTACAGGAATGTAGCCACCTTTCAAACGAATCTGACGCAGTGTAAAGGCTTGGATGAAGCTCCCGAAGGGCAAGTTAAAACAAGCTTTATGCGGCGTTAAATTAAATAGAGATAGAATAGCTATGATCATATTTAATTTGCCTTGCCTAAAACTTGTTTTAATCTTGCTGAAACTCGCATCTTGAAGTTACTTGGGTATAAAAGCCTCGCCGTTTGTAGATTCGGCGAGGCTTTTTATTGGTCATGACGCCAAAAGGCTTCTGAGACCTACTTTTTAAACATCGCCCTTAAATTGGCAATGTGAGCTTGGCCTTTTTCCATCCTTTCTTCTGCGCTTTGTGGTTTTTTCTGTAATTCCCACTCCACATCATCAAAGGGTAACTCATCTAAAAAGCGGCTTTGAGTCGGTTTGATCAATTCTCCATATTGGCGACGTTCCCGACACATGGTAAACGTAAGCTCTTTTTGCGCCCGAGTGATCCCGACATACATTAAGCGACGTTCTTCATCAACATTATCTTCATCAATGCTAGTTTGGTGTGGCAAAATGCCCTCTTCCGCCCCCATCAAAAACACATAGGGAAATTCCAAACCTTTAGAAGCATGCAGTGTCATTAGTTGTACTTGGTCAGCATCATCTTCGCCTTCCCCGCGCTCCATCATGTCACGCAGTGTGAGTCTCTGAACCACTTCTTTTAAGGTTTTCACTTCTTGATCGTAGTTATCCCCTTCAAGGTCTGCGGTGATCCAAGAATACAAATCCGACACGTTCTTCATCCGCATTTCTGCCGCTTTAGGGCTGGAAGACGTTTCGTATAGCCAGTCTTCGTAATTAATATCACGTACTAGCGAACGCACCGCTTCCACGGTATTGCCACGTTCGGCGTTATCGGCAATTTGTACAATCCACGAGGTAAAACGGCGCAGCGACTCCAAACCGCGGCCCGACAAATGTTGCTCAAGCCCCAATTCAAAACTGGCTTCAAACAAACTTTTGCCGCGCATGTTGGCGTAACTGCCTAGCTTTTCGAGTGTCACTGGGCCAATTTCACGCTTAGGAGTATTGACGATACGCAAAAATGCATTGTCATCGTCTGGGTTCACCAACACACGCAAGTACGCCATGATGTCTTTGATTTCCGCTCGAGCAAAAAATGAGGTTCCGCCTGAGATTTTATATGGCACTCGGTTTTGCATTAGAGACTTTTCTATTAAGCGCGATTGATGATTACCACGATATAAAATGGCGTAGTCTTTATATTGAGTGCGATTTAAAAACTTATGCGCAATGATTTCACCCGTAACACGTTCTGCTTCATGTTCTTCATTTTTGGCGGTCAATAGTTTGAGCTTTTCACCATCAGGGATTTCTGAGAACAAGGTTTTCTCAAATACGTGTGGGTTATTGGCGATCAAAATATTGGCACAACGCAAAATGCGGCTGGTTGAGCGATAGTTTTGTTCCAGCTTAATCACTTTTAACTGAGGGAAATCTTGGCTCAGCAGCACCAAGTTTTGTGGTCTCGCGCCACGCCATGAATAAATCGATTGGTCATCGTCACCGACCACGGTTAGACGTGCACGTTCACCGACAATCAAACGGACTAATTCATACTGGCTGGTGTTGGTATCTTGATATTCATCCACCAGCAAGTAGCGGATTTTCGCTTGCCACCTTTCTCTTACATCTTGATTGGTTTTTAAAAGCAACACCGGCATAGCAATCAAATCATCAAAATCAAGCGCGTTATAAGCTCGCATTTGTTTGCTGTACATTTCAAAACAATAAGCAAACAGTTGCTCTTGCTCCGAACGTGCTTGTGCCTTGACTTGATCAGGCGTAAGCATGTCGTTTTTCCAATTGGAAATAGCGCTCAACAATTGACGCAATAAGTCTTTATCACCATCAAGTTGCTCCTCGGTAAGCTCTTTTAATAAAGCCAGTTGGTCTTGATCATCAAACAGCGAAAAGCCCGCTTTCAAGCCGAGTGCTTTGTATTCGCGACGAATAATATTGAGCCCGAGCGTGTGGAATGTTGAGACCATCAAGCCACGCGATTCTTGCTTACCTAATGTTTGCCCGACGCGCTCTTTCATTTCACGTGCGGCTTTATTGGTAAAGGTTACCGCCGCAATATGCCTGGCTTGATAACCGCATTGCTGCACTAAATAAGCGATTTTATTGGTAATCACGCGAGTTTTGCCCGATCCCGCACCTGCGAGAACCAAGCATGGGCCGGAAACATACTTCACCGCTTCGTCTTGTCTCGGATTTAATCTCATTTTGCTCTCAATACTTTGTTTGAATCGTTACCGTTTTTCTAGATGTAACAATTTACTACTATTTTGTAATTTTAGTGGCGATATATAATGTAAAGCATATAATGAACAAACGTTCATTTATTCTATGTTTAATTATGGTCAACCAGATAACTCATCCAACATTGGATAAGCGACAACTCATCTTGACGACCGCCGAGCAATTAATTGTAAAAACCGGTTTTCAAGGATTGTCGATGCATAAGCTCGCCCAAGAGGCCGGCATTGCAGCAGGCACAATTTATCGCTATTTCCAAGACAAAGATGATCTCGTCGAAGCCGTGCGCCTTCATGTCTTACAGCGTGTGGCCGATATGGTACAACAAGGCGTGGAAGACCACATGCCTTTAAAAGAAAGATTTATATTGATTTGGAAAAATGTCTCCCATATTACCACTACCCAAAATGAAGTGGATGTGATTCTTAATCGCTTACAGTATGAATCTCTTCCTTCAAAACCAAAATGTGGCACAAAAATTGAACGTCAAATGTTTCATAAAATCGAGGCTATGTTTAACCAAGGTAAAAAGCTAGGCG
Organism: Vibrio gangliei; assembly: GCF_026001925.1. Lineage (NCBI taxonomy): Bacteria > Pseudomonadati > Pseudomonadota > Gammaproteobacteria > Vibrionales > Vibrionaceae > Vibrio > Vibrio gangliei. The sequence continues at coordinate 2,481,272 of NZ_AP021869.1, forward strand.
TGTTCAAACCATTGGATAATCACATTCTCGCCAGTCTTAGCCTAGATGTAGGTTTATCGATAGCCCGCAAGCATGTTCTTGGCTGTTATACCATTACTGAAGCAACCCTAGATGCCGCTATTGAGGCAAGCTGGGATGCTGTTATTCAACATTAATTTGGAGTTCTTATCAGAATGAAAAAGTGGACTTTCATCATGTTAGTCATCGCAATACTGCTGTTTGGTAGTGTGATTGGCTTCAATATGTTCAAGAATCAAAAAATCGCGGAGTACATGGCCAATATGCCTGAGCCAGAGTTCCCGGTGACGGTCACCACCGTTTCGCCTGAAACTTGGACTCCAACCATCAATGCGATTGGCTTTATTGAACCGATTCAAGGTGTGACGCTAACAGCACAAGCCAGTGGTCAGATTGATCGCATCAATTTCGACTCAGGTATCCACGTTAAAAAAGACGATGTGCTAGTCGAAGTGGACTCCAAAGTTGAAAAAGCGCAATTACAAAGCTCTCAAGCCAAATTACCAGCCGCAAAAGCCAAGTACTTACGCTATAAAGATCTTTACTCAAAAGGTTCAGTATCTAAAGAATCTTATGATGAAGCTCAAGCCACCTACTTGTCTTTATCTGCGGATATCGCGAGCTTAAAAGCCTCTATCGACCGTCGTACTGTTACTGCACCTTTTGACGGCACGGTAGGTTTACGTAATGTGTTCTTAGGTCAATTCCTGGAAACGGGTCACGATGTGGTTCGCCTTGAAGATATGAGCGTGATGCGCTTGCGTTTTACCGTGCCACAAACAGATATCAGTAAGATTCATGTTGATCAGCAAGTGAATATTGTCGTGGATGCCTACCCAGATAAAACCTTTGAAGGCTCTATCAGCGCGATTGCTCCTGCCGTTAACGCACAAAGTGGTTTAATCCAAGTTCAGGCACATATTCCAAACACTGAAGGCGAGTTACGCAGTGGTATGTTTGCCCGTGCCAGCATCATCTTGCCATCACTACAAGATCAAATCATCGTGCCGCAAACCGCGATTACTTACACCTTATACGGTGACAGCATCTATGTGTTGGAAGAGAAAGACGGTGAGAAGCGCGTGGTTCAAACCGTGGTGAAAATTGGTGAGCGCAAAGGCAGCATTGCTCACGTAATGGAAGGTTTAAAAGCCAACCAAACTATCGTGACTTCTGGCCAAGTACGTTTAAGTAACGGCTCAAAAGTGAAAATTGTTGAGAGTGATGCAACCACTCCTCCAGCTAAAACCCCAATGCTGTAACCGGAGGCACAATAATGCGCTTTACTGATGTTTTTATAAAACGTCCAGTTTTGGCGGTATCGGTCAGTCTTTTGATTGCATTGCTTGGCTTCCAGGCAATTTTCAAAATGTCGGTTCGTGAATACCCTGAAATGACAAATACGGTAGTAACGGTGACCACCAGTTACTACGGTGCCGATGCAAACTTGATCCAAGGTTTTATTACTCAACCTTTAGAACAGGCCATTGCTCAGGCTGATAATATCGATTACATGACATCGTCGTCGGTTCTCGGTTCATCGACCATTACGGTAACGATGAAATTGAATACCGACCCCAACGGTGCGCTAGCGGATATTTTGGCACAAACCAACTCGGTACGTTCTCAGCTACCAAAAGAAGCAGAAGATCCAACGGTAACCATGTCGACAGGTTCAACAACCTCAGTGTTGTACATTGGTTTTACTTCTGATGAATTGGTATCTAGTCAGATCACCGACTACTTGCAGCGCGTGATCAACCCACAGCTATTTACCGTTAACGGTGTATCAAAAGTTAACTTGTACGGTGGCCAACAGTACGCCCTGCGCATTTGGTTGGATCCTGCCAAAATGGCGGCGTTTGATCTCACTGCAACCGAAGTCATGAGCATATTGAATGCCAACAACTACCAGTCAGCGACCGGTCAGTCTACGGGTGAATATGTTATTTACAATGGTAGCGCTAATACTCAAGTAGAGAATACCGATGAGCTTGAGCGTCTGGTGGTGAAGTCAGACAAAGGCCAAGTGGTACGTCTTAGCGATATTGCTAAGGTAACACTTGCCAAAAGCCATGACACTTACCGTGCAACGTCTAACGGCGCAGAAGCTGTCGTAGCCGCAATTGATGCTGCTCCTACCGCTAACCCAATCAACATTGCGCACGATATCTTAGAGATGTTACCTGAGCTTCAGAAAAACTTGCCAAGTAACATCGAAATGCGCGTGCTGTATGATTCGACCGTCGCGATCAATGAATCGATTAACGAAGTTATCCATACCATTTTGGAAGCAGCACTGATCGTATTAGTCGTTATCACGTTATTCTTGGGCTCACTGCGTGCGGTGTTAATCCCAATCATCACCATTCCACTTTCCTTAGTGGGTGTTGCAGTCGCCATGCAAGCGATGGGCTTCTCATGGAACTTGATGACACTACTGGCGATGGTATTGGCTATCGGCCTAGTGGTGGATGACGCCATCGTGGTACTCGAAAACGTTGACCGACACATCAAACTCGGAGAAACCCCATTCCGTGCCGCCATTATTGGTACCCGTGAAATTGCGACACCGGTTATCGCCATGACATTAACCTTGGGTGCCGTGTACGCTCCGATTGCTCTCATGGGTGGTATTACCGGATCTCTGTTTAAAGAGTTCGCATTAACGTTAGCGGGTGCCGTATTCGTTTCCGGTATTATCGCGTTGACGCTATCACCGGTAATGTGTTCGAAAATGCTCAAAGCACACACCAAGCCAAGTCGTTTTGAAATGACGGTACACAGTGTGCTTGACCGCATGACCAATCGTTACGATCGCATGTTACATGCGGTAATGAAGCACCGTCCTGTATTCATTGCCTTTGCAGTCATCGTAATGGCGAGCTTGCCAATGTTATTTAAGTTCATTCCAAGTGAATTGGCGCCATCGGAAGATAAAGGCGTAGTGGTATTGATGGGCACAGGTGCTTCTAATGCCAACTTGGACTACTTGCAAAACACCATGGATGAGGTCAACGATATCTTAGTCGATCAACCAGAAATCCAATATGCGCAAGCATTTACTGGTGTTCCTGCAAGTAACCAAGCTTTTGGTATTGCCTCAATGAAACCTTGGAGCCAACGTGAAGCAAGCCAATCAGAAGTAACGGATCGAGTCGGACAGTTGATGAAAGACATCCCTGGTATGAATATTTCTGCATTCCAAATGCCGGAGCTACCAGGTGCAGGTTCGGGTCTTCCAATGCAGTTTGTTATCACCACACCAAACAGCTTCGAGAGCTTGTTCCAGATTGCCAGTGACATTCTGACCGAAGTCGGTAAGAGCCCATTGTTTGTGTACTCAACCTTGGACTTAAACTTTGACTCAGCCACGATGAAGATTAACATCGACAAAGACAAAGCCGGTGCTTATGGCGTTACGATGCAAGATATCGCAGCGACAATTGGCACCATGATGGCGGATGGCTATGTAAACCGTATTGACCTAGATGGCCGCTCTTATGAAGTTATCCCTCAGGTTGAGCGTAAAGACCGTCTAAACCCAGAATCGATGAACGGCTACTATGTTCGTGCATCAAATGGGGATGCGGTACCTTTAAGTGGTTTAGTGACCATTGATGTCATTGCACAACCGTTATCATTGCCTCACTTGAACCAGCTTAACTCAGCAACGATTGGTGCAGTTCCTTCGCCAACAGCATCGATGGGGCAAGCGGTGGATTGGTTTGAAAATATTGCCGCAGAGAAATTACCTCTAGGCTATAGCCATGAATATCTAGGTGAAGCACGTCAATATGTGACAGAAGGTAATGCACTTTACGCCACCTTTGGCCTCGCACTGGCAGTTATCTTCCTTGTTCTGGCAATCCAGTTCGAATCTGTTCGTGACCCATTGGTTATCATGGTATCGGTACCACTCGCCATTTGTGGTGCATTAATCGCACTGGCTTGGGGAGCCGCAACTATGAACATCTACTCACAAGTTGGCTTGATTACGTTGGTTGGTCTTATCACCAAACACGGTATCTTGATTTGTGAAGTTGCGAAAGAAGAGCAGTTGCTACACGGTAAATCCAAAATGGATGCGGTCATGGAGTCGGCTAAGGTTCGTCTACGCCCAATCTTGATGACCACGGCTGCGATGATTGCCGGTCTTATTCCACTACTTTATGCCAGTGGTGCAGGTGCGGCACAGCGTTTCAGTATCGGTATTGTTATCGTTGCTGGTCTCGCGATTGGTACTTTGTTCACCTTGTTTGTACTGCCTGTTATTTACAGCTACTTAGCAAGTGAGCACAAGCCACTACCTGAGTTTGATGAAAGTGTCCCTGCCATTGAGGATCCCAATCATCACGCTTAAACCAAGCGAACGGCTAAACTAACTATAAAGGCTACCTGCATCGGTAGCCTTTTCTTTATTGGTACACCGGTAACACATATTTGTGAAGCCGACAGCAAGACATTTTGACTATATTTACATAAAATATCGGCAAGATTATTTAGGAGCAGTTACATGTTTGACGCAAAAAAAATTGAACAACTTGCAAAGCAGATTCACGAATCTATGCCTCAACCAGTGAAAGATCTTGGCGCAGATGTCGATCAAAAAGTTCGCCAGGTTATACAAGGCCAATTGAGTAAATTAGATGTGGTATCACGCGAAGAGTTTGAAGTGCAAACTCAGGTACTACTTCGCACTCGCCAAAAACTGAATGAAATGGAAAGCAAACTGGCTGAAATTGAAGCCAAACTAAGCGAAAAAGACTAGTTTCGAGTTTCGAGTTTCGAGTTTCGAGTTTCGAGTTTCGAGTTTCGAGTTTCGAGTTTCGAGTTTCGAGTTTCGAGAAAAGAATAAGGCTTGCCACTGATTGGGCAAGCCTTTTTATTATTAATTTAAAACTGATAGACGTGTATTTTCAGCGTTGAATGTCTACAAATTGCGCTCGTCAAAAATATAGAGCATTCACATATAAAATCAATTTCAAAGTGATAGCGAGGAGATTCTAGGAGAAAACACGGAGTTTGCGCGAGCAAATGAGTATTTTCGACAACGAATATCCCGCTATCACAAAAAAATTTAGCCCCCAACGGCGATACGTTTCATGTCTTTCATATACCCACGCAACTCTTGACCAATCCATTCAACTGGGTGGTTGCGTAGTGCATCATTGATTTCAATCAGCTGTGCATTATCAACTTGGTTGCTTTCTGCTGCTAGGCCTTTACCAATAACATCTGTCGATACGCTTGGCATGAATTTTTCACGTAGCAGAGGTGTTGCAACATTAGCAAATAGGTAGTTACCGTATTCTGCTGTATCAGAGATAACCACGTTCATTTCGTATAAACGCTTACGAGCAACGGTGTTAGCAATTAGTGGTAATTCATGCAGTGATTCGTAGTACGCAGACTCATCGATGATGCCTGATGCTGTCATGGCTTCAAATGCAAGCTCTACTCCAGCGCGTACCATGGCGATCATTAGAATACCGTTATCAAAGTATTCTTGCTCTGAAATTTCCACATCACTCTCTGGGTAATTTTCAAATGCCGTTTGACCCGTTTCTTCACGCCAGCCAAGCAGGTTTTTATCATCATTCGCCCAATCAGCCATCATGGTGCGAGAAAATTCACCAGAGATGATGTCATCCATGTGCTTGTTGTACAGTGGACGCATGAGATCTTTTAACTCTTCAGATAGTTCGAATGCTTTTACTTTAGCAGGGTTTGATAGGCGATCCATCATGTGAGTGATACCACCAAACTTCAATGCTTCTGTAATGGTTTCCCAACCGTATTGCAGAAGTTTACCGGCATAACCTGGGTCGATACCTTCAGCGACCATTTTTTCATAACAAACGATAGAACCCGCTTGTAGCATGCCACAAAGAATGGTTTGCTCACCCATTAAGTCAGATTTTACTTCAGCTACGAAAGACGACTCTAGAACACCTGCACGATGGCCACCTGTTGCTGCCGCCCAAGCTTTAGCGATCTCTAGACCTTCGCCTTGAGGATCGTTTTCTGGGTGAACCGCAATCAGTGTTGGTACACCGAAACCACGTTTATATTCTTCACGGACTTCTGTACCTGGACATTTAGGCGCAACCATTACTACAGTAATGTCTTTACGGATCTGCATGCCTTCTTCAACAATGTTAAAGCCATGAGAGTAGCCCAGTGCTGCGCCTTGCTTCATTAATGGCATCACTGTTTCAACAACATTGGTGTGTTGTTTATCGGGTGTTAGGTTCACAACCAGATCAGCTTGAGGAATTAATTCTTCATAGCTCGCAACTTCAAAACCATTATCTTTAGCATTTTTGTATGACTGACGTTGCTCATCAATAGCTGCCTGACGCAATGCATACGCTACGTTTAAACCTGAATCACGCATATTTAAGCCTTGGTTTAGGCCTTGCGCACCACAACCTACGATGACAACTTTTTTCCCTTTTAGGTAATCGGCTTCTTGAGCAAATTCTTCACGGTCCATAAAACGACAGCGACCTAGTTGGTCTAGTTGTTCACGTAAATTCAGTGTATTGAAGTAGTTAGCCATATTAACAATATCCTATTTTAATTTTTATCCGTTGTGAGCTTTTCACTCGATGGATTCATACTAAAACAGGCTTAAAGTTGCGAAAAGTGATATATTCACAATCATTCATTGCAACTTATGCAACGCTGTTGTTTATATCAGTACAAAAGGTCACGAATGAACATTAAAACTTTGCAGCTGTTTTTGCACCTATGCAGCAGTCAAAACTTCGCTCAAACGGCTAATGCTATGCATATCAGCCCATCAGCACTCAGTCGACAAATCCAAAAGTTGGAACAGCAAATCGGTAAGCCATTATTTGTACGTGATAATCGTCGAGTCGAGTTAACCGAAGCAGGAAAAAAGTTATTAGAGGTAGCGAGTCAAATATCAAATCAATGGCAACAGTTTTGTTTAGATGCACAAGATGACAACCAAGAGCTCAGCGGTGAAATTCGATTGTTTTGCTCAGTCACCGCCAGTTTCAGCCATTTACCCCAACTACTGCGAGACTTCCGCTTATCTTACCCCAAAGTCGAATTAAAATTATCGACAGGTGATCCGGCACAAGCCATTGAACGTTTGATTGAGAATCAAGCTGATATTGTACTGTGTGCGATGCCAAGCCATTTACCAGCAAGGCTTTGCTTCCATCCTATTGGTGATATTCCACTGTCTGTCATAGCTCCAACACAGCCCAGCAGCTTCAGTTCTGAGTTACAGAAAGACACTCCAGATTGGGAGCATATCCCGTTTATCATTCCAATTACCGGAACAGCGCGAGAAAGGAGTAACACTTGGTTTAAAAAGATGAAATTTAAGCCAACGATTTATAGTCAAACTTCTGGAGGACATGAAGCGATTGTCAGTATGGTTGCGCTAGGGTTAGGCGTCGGCATTGCGCCAGATGTGGTGATCAATAACAGCCCAGTCAAAGATAAAGTACAGCGTTTGAATGTCGCACCTATTGACCCATTCCAGCTAGGCGTATGTTGTCATGAAACTCAACTCAGTAACCCACTGATTAAAGCGCTGTGGCAGATAGCGCAAACCAAGTTCATTAAAGTTTAATGGTGTCAAAAACGAGAAAAGCCTTCCCATTACTAGGAAGGCTTTAGAATATGAACCTAGCGATGTCCTACTCTCACATGGGAAAGCCCCACACTACCATCGGCGCTACTTCGTTTCACTTCTGAGTTCGGCATGGAATCAGGTGGGTCCAAAGTGCTATGGTCGCTAAGTAAATCTGGTACGACAAGGTTGAAAAAGTCGTGAATACATTTAATTAGTGGTGCTGATACCCAGAGTCGAACTGGGGACCTCATCCTTACCAAGGATGCGCTCTACCGCCTGAGCTATATCAGCATATGTTTTAAGCTTTTTTATTTAAGACACAAATTTTGCTTAGAACATAAAAAAGCCCGCTTTAAACGGGCTCTTTTTAATTCAAAGCCTGGCGATGTCCTACTCTCACATGGGGAAACCCCACACTACCATCGGCGCTACTTCGTTTCACTTCTGAGTTCGGCATGGAATCAGGTGGGTCCAAAGCGCTATGGTCGCCAAGCAAATTCTTTTGTTAATCGCCGATAGGCGCTTAACTTAATTCGGAAAGCTGTTTGCTATCTCTAGCTAAAGTCTCATCACTCATTCAAGTGCTTATCTGTATTCTTTTGAGTCCATCAAAACCCTTTAGGTGTTGTATGGTTAAGCCTCACGGGCAATTAGTATTGGTTAGCTCAACGCCTCGCAGCGCTTACACACCCAACCTATCAACGTCGTAGTCTCCGACAACCCTTTAGGACGCTTAAAGCGCCAGGGAAGACTCATCTCAGGGCTCGCTTCGTGCTTAGATGCTTTCAGCACTTATCGATTCCGAACTTAGCTACCGGGCAATGCCATTGGCATGACAACCCGAACACCAGAGGTTCGTCCACTCCGGTCCTCTCGTACTAGGAGCAGCCCCCTTCAATCTTCCAACGCCCACGGCAGATAGGGACCGAACTGTCTCACGACGTTCTAAACCCAGCTCGCGTACCACTTTAAATGGCGAACAGCCATACCCTTGGGACCGACTTCAGCCCCAGGATGTGATGAGCCGACATCGAGGTGCCAAACACCGCCGTCGATATGAACTCTTGGGCGGTATCAGCCTGTTATCCCCGGAGTACCTTTTATCCGTTGAGCGATGGCCCTTCCATTCAGAACCACCGGATCACTATGACCTGCTTTCGCACCTGCTCGAATTGTCATTCTCGCAGTCAAGCGGGCTTATGCCATTGCACTAACCACACGATGTCCAACCGTGTTTAGCCCACCTTCGTGCTCCTCCGTTACTCTTTGGGAGGAGACCGCCCCAGTCAAACTACCCACCAGGCACTGTCCTCACCCCGGATAACGGGGCTAAGTTAGAACATCAACACTACAAGGGTGGTATTTCAAGGACGACTCCACAACCACTGGCGTGATTGCTTCAAAGTCTCCCACCTATCCTACACATGTAGGGTCAATGTTCAGTGCCAAGCTGTAGTAAAGGTTCACGGGGTCTTTCCGTCTAGCCGCGGGTACACTGCATCTTCACAGCGATTTCAATTTCACTGAGTCTCGGGTGGAGACAGCGTGGCCATCATTACGCCATTCGTGCAGGTCGGAACTTACCCGACAAGGAATTTCGCTACCTTAGGACCGTTATAGTTACGGCCGCCGTTTACCGGGGCTTCGATCAAGAGCTTCTCCGAAGATAACCCCATCAATTAACCTTCCGGCACCGGGCAGGCGTCACACCGTATACGTCATCTTACGATTTTGCACAGTGCTGTGTTTTTAATAAACAGTTGCAGCCACCTGGTATCTGCGACTCCCGGCAGCTTAGAGAGCAAGTCTCATCACCGCTAGGAGCGTACCTTCTCCCGAAGTTACGGTACCATTTTGCCTAGTTCCTTCACCCGAGTTCTCTCAAGCGCCTTGGTATTCTCTACCCGACCACCTGTGTCGGTTTGGGGTACGATTCCTTACAAACTGAAGCTTAGAGGCTTTTCCTGGAAGCATGGCATCAATGACTTCACGCCCTTGGGCGCTCGACGTCGTGTCTCGGCCTTAAGATTTCCCGGATTTACCTAAGAAATCAGCCTACGCACTTGAACCTGGACAACCATCGCCAGGCCCACCTAGCCTTCTCCGTCCCCCCATCGCATTTGTAAGAAGTACGGGAATATTAACCCGTTTCCCATCGACTACGCCTTTCGGCCTCGCCTTAGGGGTCGACTTACCCTGCCCCGATTAACGTTGGACAGGAACCCTTGGTCTTCCGGCGAGGGAGTTTTTCACTCCCTTTATCGTTACTCATGTCAGCATTCGCACTTCTGATACCTCCAGCAAACTTCTCAGTTCACCTTCAACGGCTTACAGAACGCTCCCCTACCCAGCATACTAAAGTATGCTGCCGCAGCTTCGGTGTATAGCTTAGCCCCGTTACATCTTCCGCGCAGGCCGACTCGACCAGTGAGCTATTACGCTTTCTTTAAATGATGGCTGCTTCTAAGCCAACATCCTGGCTGTCTGAGCCTTCCCACATCGTTTCCCACTTAGCTATACTTTGGGACCTTAGCTGGCGGTCTGGGTTGTTTCCCTCTCCACGACGGACGTTAGCACCCGCCGTGTGTCTCCCGGATAGTACTTACTGGTATTCGGAGTTTGCAAAGGGTTGGTAAGTCGGGATGACCCCCTAGCCTTAACAGTGCTCTACCCCCAGTAGTATTCGTCCGAGGCGCTACCTAAATAGCTTTCGGGGAGAACCAGCTATCTCCAGGTTTGATTGGCCTTTCACCCCTAGCCACAAGTCATCCGCTAATTTTTCAACATTAGTCGGTTCGGTCCTCCAGTTGATGTTACTCAACCTTCAACCTGCCCATGGCTAGATCACCTGGTTTCGGGTCTATACCTAGCAACTCGACGCCCAGTTAAGACTCGGTTTCCCTACGGCTCCCCTATACGGTTAACCTTGCTACTAAATATAAGTCGCTGACCCATTATACAAAAGGTACGCAGTCACACCACGAAGGTGCTCCTACTGCTTGTACGTACACGGTTTCAGGTTCTATTTCACTCCCCTCACAGGGGTTCTTTTCGCCTTTCCCTCACGGTACTGGTTCACTATCGGTCAGTCAGGAGTATTTAGCCTTGGAGGATGGTCCCCCCATGTTCAGACAGGATATCACGTGTCCCGCCTTACTCGATTTCACTTAGTATACGTTGTCGGTTACGGGGCTATCACCCTGTATCGCGGCACTTTCCAGAGCCTTCACCTGACGCATATAAAGCTTAAGGGCTAATCCAATTTCGCTCGCCGCTACTTTCGGAATCTCGGTTGATTTCTCTTCCTTCGGGTACTTAGATGTTTCAGTTCCCCGAGTTCGCCTCTTAACACTATGTATTCATGTTAAGATACATGCTTATGCATGTGGGTTTCCCCATTCGGAAATCGTAGACTCAAGTGGCTGTTACTGCCTAATCTACGCTTATCGCAAGTTACTACGTCCTTCATCGCCTCTGACTGCCTAGGCATCCACCGTGTACGCTTATTCACTTAACCATACAACCCAAAAGGGTCTTATGTATGTTCAACTAAATAAGGTTTTAGTTTTTGATGATTAAGAGGGTTAATCTTAGTCATCGTTGCCGGACTCAATAGAACAAACAATGAATTGTTTGTTTGAATACAAGACACTTGAATGTGTGTTGTGTGTTTATCTTTAAGATAAACATTGAGAACTTTTATTTGATAAAACATAAAATGTTTTATCAGTCAGCTTTCCAAATTGTTAAAGAGCAAAGAGTTTCTAAACAAACAGTTTTCGAAACCATTTTTAAGAATACTTAATAAATATGCTTAAAGATGGTATCCCGTAGGGGAGTCGAACCCCTGTTACCGCCGTGAAAGGGCGGTGTCCTAGGCCTCTAGACGAACGGGACACAGGATTGAAAGCATTGGGATGCTTTCTTATAAACTCTTCTATATAAACCTAATCAATCTGTGTGAACACTCATCAATGCACAATCTTTACGTAAGGAGGTGATCCAGCCCCAGGTTCCCCTAGGGCTACCTTGTTACGACTTCACCCCAGTCATGAACCACAAAGTGGTAAGCGTCCTCCCGAAGGTTAAACTACCTACTTCTTTTGCAGCCCACTCCCATGGTGTGACGGGCGGTGTGTACAAGGCCCGGGAACGTATTCACCGTAGCATTCTGATCTACGATTACTAGCGATTCCGACTTCATGGAGTCGAGTTGCAGACTCCAATCCGGACTACGACGCACTTTTTGGGATTCGCTTACTCTCGCAAGTTCGCTGCCCTCTGTATGCGCCATTGTAGCACGTGTGTAGCCCTACTCGTAAGGGCCATGATGACTTGACGTCGTCCCCACCTTCCTCCGGTTTATCACCGGCAGTCTCCCTGGAGTTCCCACCCGAAGTGCTGGCAAACAAGGATAAGGGTTGCGCTCGTTGCGGGACTTAACCCAACATTTCACAACACGAGCTGACGACAGCCATGCAGCACCTGTCTCAGAGTTCCCGAAGGCACACCTGTATCTCTACTGGCTTCTCTGGATGTCAAGAGTAGGTAAGGTTCTTCGCGTTGCATCGAATTAAACCACATGCTCCACCGCTTGTGCGGGCCCCCGTCAATTCATTTGAGTTTTAATCTTGCGACCGTACTCCCCAGGCGGTCTACTTAACGCGTTAGCTCCGAAAGCCACGGCTCAAGGCCACAACCTCCAAGTAGACATCGTTTACGGCGTGGACTACCAGGGTATCTAATCCTGTTTGCTCCCCACGCTTTCGCATCTGAGTGTCAGTATCTGTCCAGGGGGCCGCCTTCGCCACTGGTATTCCTTCAGATCTCTACGCATTTCACCGCTACACCTGAAATTCTACCCCCCTCTACAGTACTCTAGTTTGCCAGTTTCAAATGACCTTCCGAGGTTGAGCCCCGGGCTTTCACATCTGACTTAACAAACCACCTGCATGCGCTTTACGCCCAGTAATTCCGATTAACGCTCGCACCCTCCGTATTACCGCGGCTGCTGGCACGGAGTTAGCCGGTGCTTCTTCTGTTGCTAACGTCAAACGATAAGAGTATTAATCTTACCGCCTTCCTCACAACTGAAAGTACTTTACAACCCGAAGGCCTTCTTCATACACGCGGCATGGCTGCATCAGGCTTTCGCCCATTGTGCAATATTCCCCACTGCTGCCTCCCGTAGGAGTCTGGGCCGTGTCTCAGTCCCAGTGTGGCTGATCATCCTCTCAGACCAGCTAGGGATCGTCGCCTTGGTGAGCCCTTACCTCACCAACTAGCTAATCCCACATAGGCGTATCCAATAGCGCAAGGCCCGAAGGTCCCCTGCTTTGCTCCGAAGAGGTCATGCGGTATTAGCCATCGTTTCCAATGGTTATCCCCCTCTACTGGGCAACTTCCTATGCATTACTCACCCGTCCGCCGCTCGTCAGCGAGAAAGCAAGCTTTCTCCTGTTACCGCTCGACTTGCATGTGTTAGGCCTGCCGCCAGCGTTCAATCTGAGCCATGATCAAACTCTTCAATTAAAGTTTTGTTGAAGCTAAAAGCTTCGGCTCAATGAATTCTGATATTTAGCATTACTAAGTAATGTTGAATTGACTGTGCTCGATACCGAAGTATCAAATTGGTCACTCAGTTCATTGATAAATCTTTTTTGATTATCATCAACGAGTGCCCACACAGATTGATAGGTTTAAATTGTTAAAGAGCGTTGTTCTTATTGAGATTGCTTAGCGCATCCCGTTGAACAGGGCGGCCATTTTAGCGATTTAAAAGTTCGTGTCAAACACTTTTTAAAACTTTTTTTCATTCACTTTGAAAAGTGAAATCAAACCAGCTCAAGGCTGTTCTCGCAAACCTTTTTGAGAAGGTTTTGACCTCTTAACCGTGCTGCAGCTTGGCTGCGTGCTCCGTGTCAGTGAGGGCGCATTATAGGGAGATCTTTTTGCTTAGCAAGATCTTTTTCCGGTTTTTTTATATTTATTTTTTGTTCGATTAAAAAAGGGGCAAAATGCCCCATTTCTGTATATAAAACCAACAAATCAGTATGATTTACGATATGAAAGCATAAGCATCCGCATACATTCTTTCTCGATTCGCTTGTTTACGATCCGTAAATTGATCTCGAGCAGCGCCTGCCATTTCAAATCGACCAGCAATATAAATGTCAAAATCAGCCAATGAATCGAAATCTTGTTCTATGGCTTGTAATACATTGCCCACTTTTCCTTGCCAGTGCTCTTCATTGTTTTCAATAACAGGAACAAAGTGCACATTGCTATTTTGCTCGGCAATTAATTTAAGCTCATCTAAAGCATAAAGCTGTGAACTATCTTTGGCACCCCAGTATAAATAGATAGCCTGAGACAATTGCTGGCTAATGCAGTGATCAAGAATAGAGCGCACGTAGCTAAACCCTGTTCCACCAGCAATCAGTAACAAAGGATGCTGCTCATCTTCTTGCAGCCATGCATCGCCATGTGGCGCATCTATTTCGATGCAAGTCCCATCCGCAAACGCTTGATTCATGGCTTCAACCACTTCTATCGCATAGGCATTATGTTCTGCCGCGCCGATATGCAGTTCGAGTTCGCCATTATTGCGACACGGGCTACTCGCAATTGAAAATGGACGCTTATCCTTTTCTCCCATCACCACCATTAAATATTGGCCAGCCTTAAAGGCAATTGGCGTTTCCGGATGCAATAAAATTCGAAAGGTATTGCTGGCTAGTGGTTCAATCAATTTTACTTTACATTCAATGGTCATGGTTCCCTCTTGTCACTCTTCCATCGTTAAGATTAAGTGACTTTTTGCGTATGCTTGGCAAGGTAATATCCAACCTTGTTGCTGCTCTTTCGCGGTCAACATAGGTTCAAGTTGATATTCCACTTCCCCTTCTAATTTTCGACACAGGCAAGACATACATCCGCCAATTTTGCAACGATGCGCTAGTGACACACCTTGCTCTAATGCAGCTGATAAAATGGTTTGATGTGAATCGACTTCAAACTCAATATCATCAGGTTTAATAAGCACGTTATAAATCATTTAGGACGGTAAGATATCCAATCGCTCCCAAATGTGATCAATTTTTTCGACCAGCTTAGGATCTTTAACAATCGGATTTCCCCACTCACGCGTCACCTCTTGTGCTAGCTTGTTGGTTGCATCCAGCCCCATAGTCGAACCAAACTCATCATTAAGCATGAGTGTATCTCTTGCTGGATCCATTCGGGTGGTAATCGCCCAAACGATATCGTTCCAATCAGTGATATCGACATCACCATCACAAACGACAATAAACTTCACACACATCTTATCAATTAAGAAGTGTCGAATTTGCTCAATTAAGGTGAACCCTTGCTTTTGATGCTCTTTTTTCATCTTTACCATGAGCATTTGATGAGACTGTTCTTCAATCGGAAAATGCAAAGATTCGATTTCTGGAAACGTTTGTGTAAGTTGTTCAACAGTTTGGAGTGATAAACGCTGGCTCTCAGCTTTTGACATTGTTTTATCTAAATCTCCAATCTCAATTTCAGCCGGCCATTTCTTCGTTATATCTAGCCCCATCTTAGAACCAAGACCAACGACCGGTGACGCGAAATCAAGCGAATCAATCGGAGTGTTTTCTATAAATAGAGTATCTCGCTCTGGTTCCAGATGATTGACCATTGCTTGCGAAACACTTGACCAATCGCGAGCATTGACCTCTTCATCGCATACCAGAACAAACTTGGTATACATAAATTGACGAAGAAATGACCACACACCCATCATTACACGTTTCGCATGGCCAGGATATTGCTTTTTCATGGTCACGACCGCCATTCGATACGAACACCCTTCTGGCGGTAAATAAAAATCGGTAATTTCAGGAAACTGCTTTTGTAAAATCGGCACAAACACTTCATTCAGTGCTACACCTAATACCGCAGGTTCATCCGGTGGACGACCGGTATAGGTGCTGTGATAGATTGGCTGCTCACGCATGGTGATATGTGTGATGGTAAAAACGTGGTGTTTCTCTGGTTCATTATAATAGCCAGTGTGATCGCCATAAGGGCCTTCATCAGCAAATTCTTCGGGATCGATGTAACCTTCGAGTACCAACTCAGCACTAGCTGGCACTTCTAAATCGTTACTGACGGATTTTACGACTTCCGTTTTACTGCCACGTAATAACCCTGCGAAAGCATATTCCGACAAGGTATCTGGAATTGGCGTCACCGCGCCAAGAATGGTGGCGGGATCAGCACCAAAAGCCACCGAAACAGGAAATGGTTGGCCGGGATAGTTTTCCATCCAATCACGAAGATCAAGCGCGCCACCTCGATGTGCTAGCCAACGCATAATAATCTTATTTTTCGCAATTTTTTGTTGGCGATATATACCTAGGTTCTGGCGCTTTTTGTTTGGCCCTTTGGTGATGGTTAAACCCCAAGTTAATAGTGGCGCAACATCATCAGGCCAGCAGCTCATCACAGGTATACGATCTAGATCGACTTCATCACCTTGCCAAACGATTTTCTGACAAGCTGCTGAGCGTAACCTTTTCACTGGCATATTCAGCACTTGCTTAAACAGTGGCAGCTTGCCAAAAGCATCTTTAAACCCTTTTGGCGGCTCAGGCTCTTTAAGAAATGCCAATAGCTTACCCACTTCGCGTAACTCACCAACCTCTTGTCGCCCCATGCCTAGAGCAACACGTTCAGCGGTACCAAATAAATTGGTCAGAACGGGCACATCATAACCAATAGGGTTTTCAAACAATAACGCAGGGCCACCAGCGCGCAACGTGCGGTCACTAATTTCAGTCATTTCAAAATGAGGATCGACAGGGTGGGAAATTCGCTTAAGCAATCCTTTTTTTTCTAAGTGCTCAATGAAATCACGTAAGTCTCTAAAGCTCATAACCATCCTATTGGCTGCCATTTGAAGTGGCCATTATATACACAAGTTTTCCAATATACATGGTGATAGCCATAAAAGTGAAATCATTCTCATTAACTGATTAAATGTTCATCAGTTAAGGTGTGATGATATTCGCTTCAGCTTGGACGGATTTTAATAGATCTTGAGCATGACTAATTTGGCCTTGCTGCAGAAGTGAGATTAGCCAACTATGATGCGCACTATCGGACAATGCACGTGCAACCATCAGACCATCACTGTTTTGCTTAAGCTTCTCAACCAGAAACGTCTCTACCGATTCAGGCATAGGCTGCAATCGAACCAGGCCAGCAATGGCATCCGATTTCAACGCGGGGTTCTTAGTCGCATTCATAAGCTGTTGAATAGAGAATGCATCAGCTTGCTGTACCAATCGACTTACTTCTTTAATGCTGTAGTCATTGACTTTCATCTTCCACAGTAAGTCATACAAACGCGGATCCTCCGTCAGCTGTGCTAACTTAATCACCACTCGTGAGGAAGGCAACCACTTAACCACCCCCGGCCCAACAAGTTGTTCCGCAAGTGAATGTAATGCGCTTGGAGATAAACTTTCCACCTCATTAAGAAATAATTCTTCTCTTTGTTTTTGCTGAAAGGCATCTCCCTGCATCCAAGTGGCTAGCTGTAAATCACCACTTTCTGCTGCAATAATAAAATCGATATTGGTTTGATCTTGCTTCCAGGTACGAATGAGTCGATTAGCAATCAGTGAGGCGTTAAATACGGGGTATTCAGTTGAATAGTCATCGCTAATCTCAACCGCTTGATAAATGGGTTGATGATTTTTTTGGGATTGAATAAAAATCGCCAATCGAGGGGTCAGTACCAATTGCTCATTTTCTATTTTTTTTAATAACAGAAAACGCACCACTTCTTGTTTGGGAAGAGGCATACGTTGCAACGTATCTTGAATCTTGGTTGCATCGTCTTTTACTGCATCTTGGTATAACTGCTCTACTGATATTTGAACTTGTACATCCACCAACCAAGCACTGACATCATCTTGTGTCATTTGAGTTGCCAAGGAAACACGAGTAAATAGTCCAACCAGCAGAAACATAATCGCTAACAATCCTTGTCGCATATTACACTTCCTATTTATGAGGCTATTATATAGTGCAAATTTATTCTGCTTTAGACAATAAAAATCACCGCCCAATGTGAGCGGTGATTCAATTAATTGAACTTATACAACCAATACAGAATTATTGACGGCGCATCGCATCAAAAAATTCATTGTTCGTCTTAGTCATCGCAAGCTTATCGATAAGGAATTCCATCGCATCGATCTCGCCCATTGGGTGAACGATCTTGCGCAGAATCCACATTTTTTGCAATTCATCAGGCTTAGTTAGCAATTCTTCACGACGAGTACCAGAACGGTTAAAGTCAATCGCAGGGAAAACACGTTTTTCGGCAATCTTACGGTTTAAGTGCAGTTCCATGTTACCTGTACCTTTAAACTCTTCGTAGATTACTTCATCCATCTTCGAGCCAGTATCAACCAGCGCTGTCGCGATAATGGTTAAGCTACCGCCTTCTTCAACATTACGCGCCGCACCGAAGAAACGCTTCGGACGATGTAATGCGTTTGCGTCCACACCACCGGTTAGAATTTTACCCGATGAAGGCACAACGGTGTTGTAAGCACGAGCAAGACGAGTAATTGAATCAAGCAGAATAACAACGTCTTTTTTGTGTTCAACCAAACGCTTGGCTTTTTCAATCACCATTTCTGCCACTTGTACGTGACGAGAAGCTGGCTCATCAAACGTCGATGCCACCACTTCACCTTTTACTAGGCGCTGCATTTCGGTTACTTCTTCTGGACGCTCATCAATCAGCAATACCATCAACTCACATTCCGGGTGATTGTAAGCGATACTTTGCGCGATGTTTTGTAGCAACATGGTTTTACCCGCTTTTGGCGGAGCAACAATCAGACCACGCTGACCTTTACCAATAGGAGAAGCTAAATCTAGAACTCGAGCTGTAATGTCTTCGGTTGAGCCATTACCACGCTCCATCACGATGCGATCGTTTGGATGAATCGGAGTTAAGTTTTCGAAAAGAATTTTGTTGCGGGCGTTGTCAGGACGGTCATCATTAACGGTGTTGACTTTAAGTAGAGCAAAATAACGTTCACCGTCTTTTGGTGGTCGAATTTTCCCTGCTACCGAGTCACCTGTACGTAGGTTAAAACGACGAATCTGGCTAGGGGAAACATAAATATCATCAGGGCCGGCTAAATATGAGCTGTCTGATGAACGAAGAAAACCAAAACCGTCTTGTAATATTTCTAATACGCCATCGCCAAAAATATCTTCACCACCTTTCGCGTGCGCTTTTAGGATGGAAAAAATGATATCTTGCTTTCGTAAACGGGCTAAGTTTTCCAAACCTAGGCTTTCACCAAGCGCAACAAGCTCAGATACAGGTCTGTTTTTCAGTTCTGTTAGGTTCATAGTGGTGGATGCTTTTTTTGTCAAAATAGGATTCTGTTGGTTGTTTATGTGAAATGTATGGCCTATAGGAACGGCCAAGAAATGAACACTTGAGTAATTAACGTGCGATAAATTATCACTAAACTTAAGACTAGTCTAGCTTTATAAAAAAACAAAACCGCATATAAACAGGTTATATGCGGTTAAGTTTGTCATCTTATTAGCAATTATAAGTTTGCATCTAAGAACTCTTTCAATTGAGTCTTTGATAATGCGCCAACTTTAGTTGCTGCAACACCGCCGTCTTTAAACAACAATAGTGTTGGGATGCCACGAATGCCAAACTTTGGGGGGGTGCCAGAGTTCTGATCAATATTCAGCTTACCAATTGTCAGCTTACCTTCGTATTCATCAGCAATTTCATCAAGAATTGGGGCAATCATTTTACAAGGACCGCACCACTCTGCCCAGAAATCAACTAAAACTGGACCCGCAGCTTTGATTACATCATTTTCAAAACCTTCATCAGAAAGCTGCATAATCTTGTCACTCATCTTCCACTCCAATGTATATATTTATGATCTGGTTGGATGATAACCAGCAAATAGATTCCCTATTGGAATGGATTTACTTTCGTATTGCAAGCTTAAGCTGATATTCTATAGCAATGAAAAAGACACACATCACAGAGCAAAAGTTCGCCGACTTGGATTTATTACCCCAAGTTATTGAAGGATTGGAAAAAAAAGGGTTCGAGTATTGTACCCCTATCCAAGCCTTGGCGTTGCCGGTCCTGCTCACCGGCCAAGACATTGCAGGCCAGGCCCAAACGGGTACAGGTAAAACCCTCGCGTTTTTAACTGCGACTTTTAACCATTTGCTCAAAACAGCCGAACCAGAAGGCCGAGCAAAAACACAGCCGCGCGCCATTATTATGGCCCCGACTCGCGAATTGGCGATCCAAATTTATAACGATGCGGAAGGTCTCATCGAGAGTACGGGCTTAAAAGCAGCGTTAGCATATGGTGGTGAAAGCTACGACAAGCAATTAAACAAATTGCAAGATGGCGTCGATATTTTGATCGGCACTTGTGGTCGTATTATCGATTTCTACAAGCAAAAGGTCTTTAACCTAAACCACATTCAAGCGGTCGTTTTGGATGAGGCCGATCGCATGTTCGATCTCGGTTTTATTAAAGATATTCGCTTCTTATTCCGTCGCATGCCTCAGCCAAGCGATCGTCTCAATATGCTATTTTCAGCCACTTTATCTTACCGCGTTCAGGAACTCGCGTTTGAACACATGCATAATCCAGAGCATGTTGTGGTTGAAGCAGAACAAAAAACCGGCCATCGCATCGAAGAAGAATTATTCTACCCTTCGAATGAACACAAAATGGCGCTACTACAAACCCTGATTGAAGAAGAATGGCCAGAACGCGCCATCATTTTTGCTAATACTAAACATAAATGCGAAGACGTTTGGGGTAGCCTTGCGGCAGATGGCCATCGTGTCGGCCTACTCACCGGTGACGTTGCGCAGAAAAAACGTGAGCGCATTTTAGAAGAATTTACTCGCGGTGATTTGGATTTCTTAGTTGCCACTGATGTCGCGGCACGCGGTTTACATATTCCTTCAGTAACACACGTGTTTAACTTCGACCTACCTGATGATTGTGAGGACTACGTTCACCGTATTGGTCGAACTGGCCGAGCAGGTGCAAGTGGTAAATCGATCAGCTTTGCTTGTGAGCAATATGCGATCAACCTACCAGCTATTGAAGAGTATATTGAGCACTCGATTCCAATGTCGGAATATGATGCCAGTGCGTTATTGACGGATCTTCCGCCAGCAATACGATTGCAAAAACGCCCGCAAAACAACCGTCGAACCAATACCGGTGGTACGCGTGGCAATTCTCGTAATAATAGTTCGCGGAACAATGGCTCTCGCAATAACTCGCGTCGACCACGCCAAGCACGTAACACTCAATAAGTAAGGAATGATTGGCCTATGAGCTATACAGTCTCTTCTCCTCTTTATGCCGCTATCGATCTCGGCTCCAACAGTTTTCATATGTTGGTCGTGAGACATATTGACGGCAGCGTACAAACCATGGCAAAAATCAAACGTAAAGTACGTTTGGCCAATGGCTTAGATCAGGAAAATCGATTAAGCCAAGAAGCGATGCAAAGAGGTTGGGACTGTTTAAGCTTATTTGCTGAACGCCTGCAAGATATTCCGGCACAGAACATCCGAATTGTCGGAACGGCAGCATTACGTTCAGCCATCAATGTGGATGTGTTTGTCGAAAAGGCCAATCAAATCCTAGGTCACCCGGTAGAAATCATTTCTGGTGAAGAAGAAGCCGCGACGATTTACAAAGGCGTCGCGCACACTTCGGGCGGTCTAGGCCATCGTTTGGTGGTTGATATTGGTGGTGCGAGCACTGAGCTGATTATTGGCCGTGAATTTGAAGCCAAGGCCTTAGTCAGCCTCTCTATGGGCTGTGTCACTTGGCTAGATAATTACTTTCATGACCGCCAACTGACTCGAACTAACTTCGATAACGCTATCTTAGCGGCAAAAGCCACCCTTGAGCCGATTCTTAAACGTTATACAGAATTAGGTTGGGAT
Organism: Vibrio gangliei; assembly: GCF_026001925.1. Taxonomy (NCBI): domain Bacteria; kingdom Pseudomonadati; phylum Pseudomonadota; class Gammaproteobacteria; order Vibrionales; family Vibrionaceae; genus Vibrio; species Vibrio gangliei. The sequence continues at coordinate 2,502,955 of NZ_AP021869.1, forward strand.
GTTTGTGTGGGCGCCAGTGGTACGGTACAAGCATTACAAGAAATCATGTTGGCACAAGGCATGGATGAAATCATCACCCTTGCCAAACTCAAGCGTCTACAAAAACAAGCCATGATGGCGACTCACCTAGAAGAGCTTGAAATCGAAGGTCTGACCCTTGAACGTGCATTAGTGTTTCCGAGTGGGTTATCCATTTTGATTGCCATATTTGAAAGCTTGCAAATTGAATCTATGACGCTAGCCGGTGGCGCATTACGCGAAGGGCTCGCCTATGAAATGATTGGGGAGATGCGTCAATCCGATATACGCCAGCGCACCATCTCAAGTGTGCAGCAACGCTATCAAGTGGACAGTCAATACGGCGCACAAGTGGCCAATGTTGCGATGCAATTACTGCAACAATGTGGCCACCAGCAGTGGATCCCTGAAAGCCAAGCCGAGTTTTTGCTCCAATCGGCCGCCGAGCTACATGAAATTGGTCTGAGTATTGATTTCAAAAAAGGCGGCGATCACGGAGCGTATTTATTACAGCACTTGGACTTGCCAGGCTTTACTCGTGCGCAAAAACATTTTCTGGCTGAAATGGTACGTCGCTATCGTGAGCAATTATCGTCTTTACCTGAGCAGCATGCCTTATCAGGACAAAGCAGTAAGCGCCTACTTCGCCTGTTGCGCTTAGCTGTACTACTCACACATCGTCGTAGCGCCGATTTACAACCAGAATTTGAATTGATTGCTGAAGGCGATCATCTCACTTTAAAAATGGATCCAGAGTGGCTTAAAACCAACCCTCTAACGCAAGCCGAACTTGAAATTGAGGTGAACCGTCAATCAGATATTGGTTGGCCATTAACCCTCACCGATTTGTAAAACGCCCTTCAACACAGGGCATCCTATAAAACTAAAAAGGGCGAGAATAATCATATTCACGCCCTTGTTGTTTCTAGTTGCAGATTTTTTGAAAAATTAATCTTCGACCTTATCCGCTGAGATATTATCTTGCGCAAGCCACTCTGCAACATCTTTAGCAAAGTAAGTCAAAATGCCATCCGCTCCCGCGCGCTTAAAGCACAGCAAGGATTCCATGACAGTCTCTTTTTCTTTTAACCAACCATTTTGAATTGCCGCTTTATGCATCGCATATTCGCCAGACACTTGATAAGCGAAAGTCGGAACTTGCAGTTCAGTCTTCACGCGGCGTACCACATCCAGATAAGGCATACCCGGTTTAACCATCACCATATCCGCCCCTTCATTGATGTCCATCGCTACTTCATGAATGGCTTCATCACTGTTGGCCGGATCCATTTGATAGTTCTTCTTATCCGCGCCTTTTAAATTAGAGCTAGATCCGACCGCATCGCGGAATGGACCATAATAGTTCGACGCATATTTCGCAGAATAAGCCATGATTTGCGTATGAATATGACCGGCTTTTTCTAACGCTTCACGAATTTTACCAATACGCCCATCCATCATGTCCGATGGTGCGACCACATCAGCACCCGCCGCCGCATGTGACAGAGCTTGCTTAACAAGCACCTCGGTCGTTTCTTCATTAAGCACATAGCCATCTTTATCAATAATCCCGTCTTGACCATGAGTGGTGTACGGGTCTAACGCCACATCCGTGATCACGCCCATTGCAGGCACGTGCTCTTTTAATGCGCGTACCGCACGTTGTACTAGGCCCTCAGGGTTATACGCTTCTGAGGCACACAGTGATTTTACATCTTGATTTACCACTGGAAATAAAGCGATAGCTGGTACGCCCAACTTGGCAAGATAATCTGCCTCTTCAAGTAGCAAGTCTATCGATAAGCGTTCAACACCTGGCATAGATTCAACCGCTTCACGACGATTTTTCCCCATCAGAACAAACATTGGGTAAATCAAATCATTCACTGAGACGGAATTCTCTGCCACTAAACGACGACTGAAATCATGCTTACGAATACGGCGCAAACGACGACCAGGAAATTGACCTTGAATAGATACCGACACCTTGACTCTCCTTTTGGCAAGTTCTCTTTATTGCTACCTATCATATCACTGTCGCTACAGCATGAAAGTAACAATCCTTAGGCAAGCGATAAATTCATGCCATGATCTTCCCTGCTGAGTCATTTATACTTAGTAATAATTAGCTTCGTATATGCACTGCGAAGCATAATCACGAACCGGACGCCATACATTCATCAACACTGGATTTTTCATGATAGACAGTCACGCTCACATTTATGCCGAAGAATTTGAACACGACCGCGACGAGGTGGTACAACGCGCTCAAGAGGTGGGTATTTCAAAGATCTTATTGCCCAATATTGACTTGAATTCGATTGAACCCATGTTGGCGACAGAAGCGCGCTATCCCGATGTTTGCCATTCGATGATGGGTCTACATCCTTGCTATGTGAATGCCGACATAGAACAAGACTTAGCCACGATAAAATCTTGGTTTAGCCAACATAATTTTATCGCCGTTGGTGAAATCGGTATTGATTTGTATTGGGATAAAACCTACCAATCCGAGCAAGAGTATGCCTTTCGTACCCAACTTCAATGGGCCAAAGAGTTCAATTTACCCGTGGTCATTCATACTCGCGACTCCATTGAGCAAACGCTCGATATTTTATCGCAAGAGCAAGATGGCTCGTTAACCGGCGTCTTCCACTGTTTTGGTGGCACCGTTGAAGAAGCAAAAGCAATTAACCAGCTTGGCTTCCATTTAGGCATTGGAGGAGTATCGACTTTCAAAAATGGCGGCATGGATAAAGTTATTCCAGAGCTGGATTTGAATTATGTGATTCTTGAAACTGATTGCCCTTATCTGGCCCCAACACCTCACCGAGGCAAACGAAATGAGCCTTCTTTTATGCAACTGGTCGCACAGAAGATTGCCGACTTAAAAGAAGTGCCTCTATCCACTATCACCGAGCTTACAGACCATAATACCAAAGCATTATTCCGTTTAGCTTAAACATCTAAACCGCTTGGTTTCACATGAAACAAAAACGCCGCCTTAAATCGATTAAGGCGGCGTTTTATATAAAAAATGTGTGAGGAATTACGCTTGCTCGTGGTCTTGCTCTTCTTCTTCCCCTCGTTTGGTATAAAAACGTGAGAAGAACAAACCAATCTCAAACAAAATACACATAGGCACAGCCAGTAAAGTTTGCGATACCATATCCGGCGGGGTTAATAACATCCCCACCACAAATGCAATCACAATTATATAAGGGCGCTTTTGAGCTAAAGACTTCGCATCAGTGGCACCCGTCCAACATAGCAATATGATCGCCACGGGCACTTCAAACGCGATACCAAATGCCATAAACAGCGACAATACAAAATCGAGGTAGCTGGAAATATCGGTTGCAAACTGCACCCCACCAAGTGAGATTGCGGTGAAGAAACCAAAAATAAGTGGGAAAACCACAAAATAGGCAAACGCCACACCACAATAAAACAACAATGAACTTGAAAAAAGTAAAGGTGCAATTAAACGGCGTTCATGCTTATACAAACCCGGCGCAACAAAAGCCCAAATTTGATACAGAACTAATGGCACCGCAACAAACACCGAAGCCACTAAAGTGAGTTTTAATGGGGTAAAGAAAGGTGAAGCGACATCCGTTGCAATCATACTCGCGCCTTCAGGCAAACGATCGATTAATGGCGCAGACACAAATTCGTAGATATCACTGGAAAACCAAACTAAGCAGACAAAAACCACTAAAACCGACACAATCGCTTTTAAGATTCGATTTCGCAACTCAATAAGATGGCTGATAAGTGGTTGAGTTTCTTCTTGGGTGGACATGGAAACCTCTTGGTCACACAAGGCTCATTAACCACTTTCGTTGCTAATGAGCCATCAATAACAGGAGCTAGGCTTTATTATCGGTTGATGATTGTGCCGGCTGCGACTCCGAATCATCTTTCATGATGTGGTTTTCATCGGGTAAGAGTTCGTCTTGAGTTGTCGCAGAAGGCGCTTGCTCATCACTATCCGCCGATGAACTGGAAGAGGTTTCTTTCGCATAGGGACGCTGTACATCTTGCGCCGCTTTTTTCAGCTCTTCGATTGAAGATTGCAATTCTGGAGACAAATCTTTCATCCCCATTTGTTCTGCTTTACGCAAATTATCTTGCAGTTCTTGAATCTTAAGCTCTTGCGATAATTCTTCTTTGACATTATTTGCCATCGTTTTCGCTGTGCGCACAAACTTACTCACGCTACGAATCGCGACCGGCAAACGCTCTGGCCCAAGAACCACCAGCGCCACGACCGATATTAATACCAGCTCCCAAAAACCGATATCAAACACCGATTAGCCCTGCTCTTTTTCTTTTTTCGCGTCAGTTTCTACGCTTGAGTCAACTTTGTTTTGATCAATCGATTTTGCTTCAAAATCGGCATCTTTCGCTGCTGTTTTTTGTGCTGCATCTTTTTTATCACCATCATTCATGGCTTCTTTAAAGCCTTTTACTGCAGAGCCTAGATCGCCACCAATACCACGTAATTTTTTAGTACCAAATAACAATACAACGATAACTGCGATGATCAAAAGTTGCCAAATACTGATTCCGCCCATTTGTTTTACCTCGGGTCAAATAAAAAGAAACACATCATAATGTGCAAAGTTTACGATTTAATTACGGTAAGCTCGCCAACTTGCTAACCAAAAAATGGCGCCAGTCACAGCAAACCCACCAGATAACGGGTGATGCCAATCGGTCGTACTCAATTGTAATATCGCTGAGCATACGATTAATGTTGCGCCAATGCCAAATAAAAACTTACCGGTTGTCTGTTTTCGTTTGCTTGCCGAATATAGGGCAAAGTAACGTGCTACATTTTGATCTAAGTCACGACCTCGCTTCAAAGTCTCATACAGTAACTCAGGTAGCTCAGGGAGCTTTTCCGCCCACAACGGCGCTTTATCTTTCACTGCATTCAATACTGCTTTGGGGCCAACCTGCTCCATCATCCAATTTTCTAAAAACGGCTTGGCGGTTTGCCATAAATCCAATTGAGGATACAACTGACGACCGAGCCCTTCGATATACAACAATGTCTTCTGCAACAGAACCAGCTGAGGCTGAACTTCCATATTAAAACGACGTGCGGTATTGAATAAGTTTAGCAGCACATGACCAAAGGAGATTTCACACAAAGGCTTGGCAAAAATCGGCTCACATACTGTGCGAATCGCCGCTTCAAAATCAATAATATTGGTGTCTGCGGGTACCCAACCAGAATCAACATGCAATTCAGCCACACGACGATAATCACGATTAAAAAAGGCTAAGAAATTCTCGGCTAAATAGCGTTTATCTTCGCTATTTAAGGTCCCAACGATACCGCAGTCTAAACCAATCCATAGTGGGTCTTCAGGTGTATCCCAAGAAACAAACACGTTACCAGGATGCATATCTGCATGGAAAAAACTGTCTCGAAATACTTGAGTAAAGAAAACACTGACACCTTTCTCCGCTAAGCGTTTCATATTGGTGCCATTTTTCGCTAATGCTTCAAGATCAGAGACTTGGATACCATAAATACGCTCCGACACCATGAGGTGCTCTGAACAAAAATCCATGTACACATCTGGAACATATAAGTCTTTACTGTCGATAAAATTACGACGCAATTGCAGCGCATTCGCCGCCTCCATGCGTAAATCCAATTCGCTTAATAAGGTGCGCTCGTATTCTTTTACCACTTCTACTGGCTTTAACCTACGAGCATCAGGCATAAAACGTGCCACAATATGAGCAAGGCGATACATCAGCCTCAAATCCGCCTCTATTATAGGGCGGATATCAGGACGAATAACTTTAAGAACGACCTCCTGGCCAGTCGATTTAATTTTTGCGGTATGCACTTGAGCAATGGAAGCCGAAGCGAGAGGATCGATATCAAATTCATCAAACCATTGTTCTATCGGCCCACCTAAAGATTTTTCGATTTGTTTTTGAGCACGCGCACCATCAAAAGGCAGGACTTTATCTTGTAATAAGGCAAGAGGATCGGCGATATAGTCAGGAAACAAATCACGGCGAGTTGACATCATTTGCCCAAACTTAATCCAAACGGGACCAAGTTCTTGTAATGCTAAACGTAATCGTTCACCAACCGGTTTATCCTGGTGCTTTTTACGAATCCAAAATAAACTTTTTACCCCTATACGTGGAAGTTTCGTTAGTTGGTGGTGGGGTAATAATTCTTCTAACCCGTATTCTAGTTGGATTTGAATAATTCGATATAAACGCTTCAACTCACGAAATGTCATGCTTTCTCCATTAAGCGTGCAATACGTTGCTCCAACACACCAGCCTTACCAGAAACCTCATCCACTTGGTCACAAAAATGGGCTATTTCAAGCGGATTAGGGGCAACTTTCCATTCTTCTATCAGTACCGTCGACAATTTTCTCTGTTGTCGTTCAGCACTGGATTTTAGCCATTTCATCTGCCCTTTTACGCCTTGGACGACGGTATGAGCAAGCACGTCTCCGATCAGGCGAGAAAGCCACTCTTCCGGATCTGGCTTGATAGCGGTCATGAGTTGCGAAAACTTTTGTGCCAATTGAATATCACCATCCAAAACCAGCTTATCTTGTTTGATTAATTTGGTGATGTTGGCATGGTCTTTAAGTTCAGGCAAAACAGAAAGCTTAAGGCTTAAATAGCAATCTGGCTCAGCCTCATAATGACTGAGCACATCAATTTGGTGACTAAACACAAACACGAGACGACGGTCGAACTCTTGTATGTGCACAACAATGACTTTGCCCTTTAGGCGAGCGACTTGCTGTTGATGGGTCGGAGAGTCTGCAATCAAACGATTTAATGTGGTTTCAATCGCTCCTGTTACCAATGGCTCAAATGGCATACGACGTCCTTAAAACTTATATCCACGGTGCAGCGCAACAATGCCACCAGTTAAGTCAAAGTATTTCGTTTGCTCAAAGCCAGCCTCTTCCATCATAGCCTTCAATGTCTCTTGATCGGGATGCATGCGGATAGACTCGGCAAGATAACGGTAACTATCGGCATCATTCGCCACCAATTCACCAATACGCGGCAATAAATGGAAAGAATACGCATCATAAATTTTCGATAATGCTTCAAATTTTGGCTTAGAAAACTCAAGCACCAATAAACGACCGCCAGGCTTCAACACACGAAACATTGAACGTAAGGCTTTGTCTTTATCCGTTACATTACGCAGGCCAAAACTGATGGTAATGCAGTCAAAATAATCATCTGGGAACGGTAATTCTTCCGCATTCGCTTGTACATAATGCACGTTACCCACGATACCGATATCACGTAGCTTATCGCGCCCCACTTTAAGCATTGAGTTATTGATATCAGCGAGAATCACTTCACCTGAATCACCAACAATGCGAGAAAATTTTGCTGTTAAGTCACCAGTACCACCAGCTAAATCCAATACTTTTTGACCAGGACGAACACCACTGCAATCAATAGTAAAGCGCTTCCATAAACGATGAATTCCGCCTGACATCAAGTCATTCATGATGTCGTATTTAGCGGCAACGGAATGAAACACTTCAGCGACTTTTTCAACTTTCTGCTCTTTTGCCACGGTTGAAAACCCAAAATGGGTCGTTTCATCTTGTGATTTAGAGTGGTCTGCTTGTATTTGCTTATCCGTCATCTTTTCCATTACTCCGACTTGGGCACAGATGTGAGCTCATTTAAATTGGGTTAGTTTACTTTATCCTCAACCGCTTGTCTGTGGTTGTCGAGGTCATTTTGTGCAATTTCAGTGATTTCTTGGCTGATGCCTTTTTTTACTTCCACCCCAAGCGATTTAAAACTTTCCGCCTGACGGATCAGGTTGCCTCGTCCAGTGCTGAGTTTATTCATCGCGCCTTGGTAGCTCGTTTGCGCTCTTGTTAAGGCTTGCCCCACATTTTCCATATCATCAACAAATAAACGCATTTTGTCATACAGCTTACTGGCCTTCTCCGCGATCATTTTGGCGTTTTGGTTTTGTCTCTCGTTACGCCATAAATTATTAATGGTTCGCAAAGCCACCAGCAATGTCGTTGGGCTGACGACGATAATATTCTGTTCCATCGCATCTCGAATTAGGCTCGGATCGCGTTCAATGGCCAATTGAAAAGCGGGTTCGATAGGAATAAACATCAACACATAATCAAGCGAAGTGATGCCTTTTAAACGATGGTAATCTTTCTGGCTTAATTGCTTAATATGACTTCGAATTGAAACCAAATGCTCGTTTAACGCTTTTTCTCTCTGGCTATCATTCTCGGCATTAAAGTAACGCTCAAATGCGACTAAAGTCATTTTCGAATCGACAACCACTTGTTTATTCTCTGGTAAATTGACGATCACATCAGGCTGATAACGTTTACCCGTATCATGATTTAGGCTCACTTGTGTTTGGTATTCATAGCCTTCACGCAGACCGGAATCTTGCAGCACTTTGGCTAATACCACTTCCCCCCAGTTGCCTTGTTGCTTATTGTCGCCTTTTAGCGCTTGGGTTAGGTTCACGGCATCTTGCGCCATTTGTTCATTGAGCTTTTGCAGCTGCTTAATTTCGTGCACCAAAGTATGGCGCTCTTTTGATTCAGCATGGTAGCTGTCGGTCACTTGCTTTTTAAAACCATTGAGCTGCTCTTTTAGCGGGTTAAGCAGATGCTCCAAGCTTTGTTTGTTTTGCTCATCGACACTCTTGACCTTGGTTTCAAATAATTGATTCGCCAAACGTTCAAACTCCGCCTTGAGCCTCTGCTCTGCTTGTTCGAGTATGGCTAGCTTTTCCTGATTGGCTTGACGTTGCTGCTCGTGCATTGCATGTTGTTCACGCATTTGCGCTTTTAACTCATGATTCTCAGTAGTGAGTTTCTCATAACGTGTTTTTAATTGGCCATATTCAGTTTGAATTTGATCGAGATATTTCAACCGTTCATTCGCCGCCATTAACTGCCCATAATGGCTGCGAGCTTCATATTCAGATTTATCACGTTCAATATCCAACTCATCCAACTCTTGCTGTAATTGTTGGGCTTTGTCTTGTAACGATTGGATTGTAGCGGCTTGGTGGGTTTGCTCTGCTAATTGGCTCTGTTTTAGCAATTCGATTTGATGTCGATAACGGTTACTTAGCCATAATTGTGCTCCGATCATCAACACAATGATCGTCATTAGCATTAATACAACCAAATCGCTATGATGGTTTATCCACTGCATACATACCCTTTATTTGTTTGCTTTCATTGTTCAAATCATATTGGATACTGGATGAATGTCCAGTCTATAGATAACAAAGGATGTTATGAGAATGAATTCCGAATCGCATTCTGAACGTAGCGCATTGTTATTTGGCTTAGCTGCAGTCTTACTATGGTCAACCGTCGCTACCGCATTTAAATTAACCTTACAGCAGTTTTCGCCCATTCAAATGCTGTTCGTGGCAAGTCTCGTTTCTGTTGTCGTACTTTTCATCGTATGTGCTATCCGAGGCTCACTCAGTCAAATTACTTCCACCTTTTTCAGTAACCCTTTGTATTTTATTCTGCTTGGTTTGATCAACCCGCTTGGCTATTACCTGATCTTATTCAAGGCCTATGATTTATTGCCGGCTTCTCAAGCTCAGCCGTTAAATTACAGTTGGGCGATCACACTTGCCCTGATGGCCGCTGTTTTTCTTGGGCAAAAAATTCGCCCTCAAGATTGGTTTGCATGCTTACTTGGTTATCTTGGCGTCTTAGTCATTGCCACTAAAGGTGATTTATTCGCTTTATCTTTTGATAGCCCGCTTGGGGTTGGGCTCGCCTTATTATCAACTTTACTCTGGGCGGGCTATTGGATTTTAAATGCCAAAAATAAGGCTGATCCAATCATAGTCGTTTTACTCGGCTTTTTAGTGTCGCTACCATTTTCGGCCACGTTAGCTTGGTATGAAGGATTATCTTGGGCTGGGGTTGATATTCATGGTTGGTTAGCGGTCAGCTATGTGGGTATTTTTGAAATGGGTATTACGTTTGTATTGTGGCTAACCGCCCTCAAAAAGACGAGTAATACCGCGAGAGTGAGTAACTTAATCTTTCTCTCTCCCTTTATTTCACTCATCTTATTGTCGCAAATTATTGGTGAGACGATTTATATCTCAACCATTATTGGTTTGCTATTAATCTTGGGTGGATTAGCCGTGCAGCAGTTAAAATTTAAAACATCGTCCGTGCGAACAAATACAAATTAATTATTTTTTATTTTCGATATAACGTTGTAAATCCTCGGCTGAAAGTCCTTGTGCTTTTAATTTTTCAGCCAAAATTTGCACCTGCTCTGATTTGCGTGAATCTGCAATCACTTGAAATTGATAAATCAGATCTCGTAATAGTTCGAGCGGTACTTGTTTCGCAGCACTGCGGATACGTTCTTGACTTTGGTTGCCAAGTTCGGTCAGCAATTTTCCATACATGACTTTCTCTGGGCTTTCGTCCAGTTGCTCTAAAATTCGAGCCATTTCATAAGTAGTCAATGACATAAATAAATATAGGTTCCAATTATTTTTAATAACGAGTAGTTGAGAATATTCACTACCGGAAATGAGTGATAAATATACGCCTGAAATCCAATTTATAAAACCAAAATTCACATTTAATGGATTTTATCTTCGCGTATCCCCACCACAAACAAAAGTTTCACGTGAAACCTGTTTATTGTCTTTTTACTCCTATCGAATTACAACCCGGCTTTCGAGTGATATTATCTACTCAATTCTCGACATTAGGACATGCCTGATCAGTACGAGTATATCAATAAGGATGATTCAGATGCAGAAAGACATTTCACAACGCGTGCAACAGATTCGCGACTGGTTGGTACAACACAATTGCGATGCTTTTATTATTCCTCATGAAGATGAATTTCTTGGTGAGTACATCCCAGAACACAATGAACGCCTAGCTTGGGTAACAGGTTTTGCCGGATCTGCGGGGGCTGCTGTTATTACGAAAGATCAAGCGGCCATGTTTGTCGATGGGCGCTACACGGTACAAGTGACGAAACAAGTCCCAAGTGAGATTTTTAGCTACCATCATCTCATTCAAGAACCGCCGCTTGAATGGATTCGAAAGAATTTATCAGTAGGTAGTCAATTAGCCATTGATACACGCATGCATTCAGCCACATGGTTTGAGTCAGCACAACAAAAATTGGCTGGTTTGATCACGATCGCGACGATCGAAGAGAATCCAATTGATCAACTATGGCAATATCGTCCACAAACCGTTGAGTCACCCATTCGTTTAATGCCGCTTGAAGTCGTTGGTCAATCTTCTCAAGACAAACGTGCTGAAATTGCAGCATTAATTCGTGAAAAAAATGCAGATGCAGCCTTGCTAACGCAAATCGATTCTATCTGTTGGTTGCTCAATATGCGTGGTTTAGATGTACCTCGCCTGCCTGCTGTTCTTTGCCATGCTATTTTACACCAAGATGCTAGTGTTGATCTCTTCTTGAATCCAAATCGAATTCCGAGCGATTTTGAGCAGCATGTCGGTACCGATGTACGTGTGCAAGATAGTCAGTTACTCGCACAGGCGTTACAGTCATTACACTGCAAAAAAGTATTGGTCGATCCTAATTCGAGTAATGCTTGGTTTAGCCAAAAATTAAATGAAGCTGGTGCCGCGATTATCGCAACTAGTGATCCCTGCCTATTACCAAAGGCAGCCAAAAACTCGGTAGAGGCACAAGGAATGATCAACTGTCATGTTCGAGATGGTGCTGCGATGGCGAAATTTTTGTGCTGGATCGATGAAGAAGTGGCAGCTGGCCGCTTGCATGATGAAGATGTACTTGCTTCTACTCTGCATGATTTCCGCAAAGAAGATCCTAGTTTAGCGGATCTGAGCTTTGATACTATTTCTGCGGCAGGTAGCAACGCAGCAATGTGTCACTATAATCATGCTGACCAAGCCGAGTTCGGTCGATTACAACTCAATACTTTGTATCTTGTTGATTCAGGTGGTCAGTATTTAGATGGTACAACCGATATAACTCGTACTGTTGCAATTGGCGAACCTAGCGCCTTTATGAAAAAGCAATTTACTCTGGTGTTAAAAGGCCATATCGCTCTTGCCAACGCCCGATTCCCAACAGGCACAACCGGTAGTCAGCTTGATGTTTTGGCACGTCAATACCTGTGGGCTGAAGGCTATAATTATGACCATGGTACAGGTCATGGTGTTGGACACTTCCTCAGTGTTCATGAAGGTCCACAAAGAATTTCACCAGCATACAATGGTGTGGCACTACAACCTGGTATGGTTCTGTCCAATGAACCAGGTTATTATCGTGCCAATGAATTTGGTATTCGTATCGAAAACTTGGAGCTGGTCACTGAAAAATCGACTCAAGGTGATTTCCCTGTCCTTAGTTTTGAATCGTTAACCCGCTGTCCAATCGATGTTCGTGCGGTTGATACTGCCTTATTAACCGAACCAGAAAAACAGTGGCTCAATGATTATCATCAAAAGGTTTGGAACGATATCAGCCCATTAGTGGAAGGTAATGTTCGAGCTTGGCTTCAACAAGCAACTCAAGCCATATAGTAAGTGCATACCAGCTAAGAACTAACAGAAAAGCCCGCCCAATTTCTTGAGCGGGCTTTGTTTTACCCATGTGTTTCACGTGAAACACAGAACATATATTATCCCGAATAGACAGAATTCCAGTCAGTCCAAACCGGCTCATACCCTTTTTGCTTTAATGCCTGCTCAACTTGAATTACGCTGCGATCATCACTAATTTCAAACTGCTCCAATTCCACCTCATCGTTGGCATAGCCCCCAGGCTGTGTTTTTGAAGCGGCAGAAATATGTGTGATTCCCAGCGGCAGTAAGTTATCGCGAAAACTCGCTTGTTCACGCGTTGATAATGACAGCTCAACTTCAGGGCTGAGTAAACGAAAAGCACAAATCAACTGTACCAATTGTTTATCTGTCATGACGGATTTAGGCTGCAATGAACCGGCACAAGGACGCAATCGTGGAAATGAAATGGAGTATCGCGTTTGCCAATATTGTCTTTCTAAATACTTCAAATGTACTGCACTAAAAAAACAATCCGTTCGCCAATCTTCTAACCCAATTAATGCCCCTATTCCTATCTTATCAATCCCAGCACTGGCAATGCGATCTGGCGTTTCTAATCGATAGTAAAAGTCTTGCTTATTACCTCGTAAATGATGCTTCGCATAAGTACTTGGATGATAAGTTTCTTGATACACCATCACCGCATCTAAACCTAAGGTTTTAAGTTCTGCGTAATCTTGCTGATCAAGTGGCTGTACTTCCATCGCTAAATAAGAAAATTTGGATTTAATAGCAGGAAGCATTTGGCGAAAATAATTCATGCCAACTTTGGTTTCATGCTCACCCGTCACTAATAGCACGCTGTCAAATTTCATTGCCTTAATCGCTTGTACTTCAGCTTCAATTTCTTCCAAATTCAAAGTACGACGTTTGATTTTATTTTCCATAGAAAAACCGCAATATGTACAAGCATTGGCACACAGGTTGGATAAATATAATGGTATGTATAATCCAATATTGTGTCCGAACCGTTGCCTAGTTAAGGCGTATGATTTTTGTGCCATCACTTCGAGATAGCTTTCGGCGGCGGGTGAAATGAGCGCTTTAAAATCGTCTAAATCTATGCGCTCTTTCCCTAACGCACGCTCCACATCTTGGGCATTTTTACTCTGTATGGATAAGCCAATATCATCCCAATTTAATGAGTCAAATACTTGTCTAAATGTCATTGCACTTACTCCAGAAATGAAGTGAGTGGACTGGATGCATTCGCTTGTACAGAACGCGGCCCTAAGCCGGCTATAAACGCGCTTCGCCCTGCCTCAACCGCTTGTTTAAATGCAGTCGCCATTTGTACTGGATGTGGAGAAGATGCCATCGCAGTATTAACTAATACCGCATCAGCGCCTAACTCCATGGCATAAGCCGCATGAGATGGCGCACCAATACCAGCATCAATAACAACAGGTACCTTAGCTTGTTCGATTATGATTTTAAGAAAGTCTTCAGACACTAACCCTTTATTTGAACCGATTGGGGCTCCGAGCGGCATGACAGCAGCACAACCAACATCCTCCAAACGTTTACACAATACAGGATCAGCATGACAATAAGGCAAAACGGTAAAGCCTAATTCAACCAATTGCTCTGCTGCTTTTAAGGTTTCGATCGGGTCTGGCATCAAATATTTAGGATCGGGATGAATTTCAAGTTTCACCCATGAGGTATCGAGGACTTCACGCGCTAACTGCGCAGCGAAAACCGCTTCTTTGGCTGTTTTTGCACCAGAGGTATTAGGCAGTAATTGGATATTAGATTGCTGCAATGGGCGTAAGATATCATCGCTTTGTTGCTGTAAATCAATCCGTTTAAGCGCCAGTGTCGTCAACTGCGAACCCGATGCACTCAAAGATTCAAGCATGAGTTTTGAGTTGGCGAACTTCCCGGTCCCCGTAAATAGTCGTGATTGAAAGCAAGTGTTGCCAATAAGCAATGTATCATTAAGAGCCAGCGCATCATTAAGAACCTGTGTATCATTCAATTCAGACATGAGATCAGCCTCCTGCAATCATACTGAAGATCGCAATGTCATCACCTTCTTTCAACTCAAAGGCTGACCAAGATGATTTGGGAATGATGTCTGAATTGACTGCAACCGCGACTTGCTTGGTATCAATATCTAAATTTGTTAAAAATGTACCTAGGTTATTTTGTTCATTGTTGAGCGTTTTTACTTGCTGATTCACCCTGACTTGCATGGTGCATCTCCTTAGATTCTTCCTTGTATAGAAGTCCTAAATTTCCTCTAGGCTTCCACACACAGGACAACTTGCCTCTCTCGCAATATTAAATCGTTGCCAAGAAAGCGTTTGTCCATCAAATAAATTGAAAATCGCAGGTTTAAATTTATCGTTACCAGTAAGATATTTGATTGCTTCCAGTGCCTGTAGGTTACCTAAGCTACCTACGACAGGACCAACTACACCCGATTCTGAACACTTTAAACCTGCGTTGTTATCTTGGTATGGCACAGCGCAGTGGTAACAAGGGGACGGTTGTTTATGAAAATCAAAACTCATCAATTGTCCGACCCAGCCAGTGGCAGAACCAGAAATCAACGTGGTTTTTCCATCATGACAGGCTTTATTGACTGCTTGCCTCGTAGGAAAATTATCACTGCAATCCAATACAACATCGGCCAACATCACTTCTAAGTTCAACTGAGCATCTTGCAAGTAGCTGGATACACTGCGAACTTTACAATGTGGATTAAGCTGTTTGAGTTGCTCGGCCATCGCTTGCGCTTTATTTTTACCTAAATCACTTTCGCGATAGACCACTTGGCGCTGCAAATTAGACGAGTCAACGTTATCGCCATCAGCCACAACCAAGCTGCCCACTCCAGCACCAGCCAAATACATCGCCGCAGCCGAGCCTAAACCACCACAACCCACCAACAATACTTTGCTTGCCATTAACTTTTCTTGTCCGGTTTCAGCGATTTCCGGCACCATGATTTGTCTTTGGTAGCGTTGAAATTGTTGGTCGTTCATACCGTTTCCTTAATTACCTTTTAGTGTCACTGCGATATACAAGCAGCCTGATTAGCGTGCTGCGACTGCATTATTTGATAGAAAGAATCTATCGCCAATTGTATATCATCTGCCAATGTAATAGCACGAACCACCGCGAGGCTATTCACACCTGTCTGCCATATTTTTGCAGCGTTATGCAAATCAATTCCTCCTATCGCGACGGTAGGAAGTAATTCCCCCACTAACTGCTGATATAACGTCAACTTTGTTATACCTTGCGGCTGCGATGGCATAGCTTTTGTCGTCGTAGCAAAAATATGCCCAAGCGCGATGTAAGAAGGTTTAAAATGCATTGCACGTAAGATCTCATGATAGCCATGCGTTGAAATACCCAATCTCATTCCCGCTTGCTGAATAGCCATCAAGTCAGCACTGGCTAAGTCTTCTTGTCCTAAATGAACGCCATATGCGCCATGTTTAATGGCCAGTTGCCAATAATCGTTTATAAACACTTGCGCACCATATTGTTCACCTAGCGCCACTGCTTGCTTAATTTCAGATTCTAAACTGACTGAGTTTTTATATTTAATTCTTAGCTGTACCGTTTTTACCCCTGAAGATAAAACCTTTTCGATCCAAGCGGATGAATCAACAACGGGATACAAACTTAAATCATCAGTATTGACAGGCAAGAAAGGTGCACATTGCTGTGTTTCTAAAGTAGTTAAATGTTCAAAATCACTTGCTTTGTGCGGCCATGATGTTTCACGTGAAACACAAGAATGAAATGTAGCCGCATTAGCAATGACAAGCGCATCTTCAATTTCAAACTCCAAAGCTAAAGCCAATACAAACCAACAATAATGATGCATAGGATCATTCAAACTAATGTGTTTTGGGTAGGCCAGTTTTGTGGTTTGTGATTTGGGCTTACGATATATATCAAGATTTTTACCACTTGCCGCAACGCCAATAGAAATAGCGTGCGGTGATAAACCATCATTCTGAAAGCCGTAACACAAGGTGATAACGCTATTATCACTGACAGTATTTTCATCAGTTGGATGCGTATTTAGCGGCTGGAAATAAGGAATAACACGTAGTGTTTTATCGGCAAAATAAACCGTGCTAGTAAGTAAGTTGTCCGAACCAACAGACTCAAAACTGATCGAAGGAGACGGAAACCCGACGTCATTAGCCGCAGTAAGACAACATTGCATCAAGGTTGATAACTGCATGTTTGCAGAGGAAGATAATTCAACGCTATTCATTGGTTTCAACCTCTTGCTTTGAAGGCTTAGCCTCGACAGCAGGATGATAAAGTTCTGAACCAGAGGCCAAAAACTCAGCCGACTTCTGCTTCATCCCCTCTAATGGATCATCAAGCATTTTAATTTCAATCGCCTGATCGGCGGCAACCTGCTCGGTATCTTTGGCATATTCACGCACTTCTTGAGAGATTTTCATGGAGCAAAACTTAGGGCCGCACATCGAACAAAAATGTGCGACCTTACCCGATTCTTGCGGCAAAGTTTCATCATGAAATGCCAGCGCCGTTTCTGGATCGAGGGAAAGATTGAATTGATCATGCCAACGAAATTCAAAACGAGCTTTAGACAAAGCATTATCACGGATTTGTGCTCCTGGGTGCCCTTTGGCTAAATCCCCCGCATGTGCAGCTAGCTTATAAGTGATAAGGCCGGTTTTGACATCTTCTTTATTCGGCAAACCAAGGTGCTCTTTGGGCGTGACATAACATAGCATTGCACAGCCAAACCAACCAATCATAGCGGCACCAATCCCTGAAGTTATGTGATCGTAGCCAGGGGCAATATCTGTTGTTAAAGGACCTAAGGTATAAAAAGGTGCTTCGTGACAGTGCTTTAATTGCTCATCCATATTCTCTTTGATCATATGCATTGGCACATGACCAGGGCCTTCAATCATGACTTGAACATCATATTCCCAAGCGATTTTCGTCAACTCACCTAATGTACGTAATTCAGCAAACTGTGCTTCATCATTGGCATCAGCGATCGAACCAGGGCGTAAACCATCACCAAGTGATAACGCCACATCATATTGAGCACAAATCTCACAAATTTCACGAAAGTGAGTATATAAAAAGCTTTCTTGATGATGGGCTAAACACCACTTGGCAATGATCGAACCGCCACGAGAAACAATGCCTGTCACACGTTTCGCCGTCATTGGAACATAACGTAGTAATAAGCCTGCATGGATAGTGAAATAATCAACACCTTGCTCGGCTTGCTCAATTAAGGTGTCTCGCATCACTTCCCAGTTGAGGTTTTCAGCGACACCATTAACCTTTTCTAGCGCTTGATACATAGGAACCGTACCGATTGGTACTGGGCTATTGCGTAGAATCCACTCTCGGGTTTCATGAATATTACGACCAGTTGATAGATCCATCACCGTATCGCCGCCCCATCGAGTAGACCAAACCAGCTTTTCAACTTCTTCTTCAATCGACGATGACACAGAAGAATTACCAATATTGGCATTCACTTTAATCAAAAAGTTACGCCCAATAATCATAGGCTCAGACTCTGGGTGGTTAATATTGGATGGAATAATTGCCCGGCCTTCTGCTACTTCGCGACGAACAAATTCTGGGGTAATTTCTTTGGGTAAGTGTGCGCCAAAGCTTTGTCCTGGATGTTGCTGATTGAGCTGTTCATCTGCAAACTTTTGACGCCCCATATTTTCACGAATGGCGATAAATTCCATTTCAGGAGTAATGATGCCTTGGCGCGCATAATGAAGTTGGGTGACACATTTTCCTGCTTTAGCTTTACGAATTTTAGGTAAATTGCCATAACGCAATTCATCTAACGTCTCATCATCCAAACGCTGCTGCGTAAAACGAGAAGAAACTTGCTCCAGATATTCAGTATCTTCCCTTTCCTCAATCCAACTTTCTCTTAATTTTGGCAACCCTTCATACAGGTTTATTTCATAATTAGGATCGGTATACACACCAGAGGTATCGTAAACCTGAATGGGTTCATTAGGCTCAAAAACTGGATTATCTTTTGTCCCACCAATCAGACTATCTGCGAGGCTAATTTGACGCATAGGTACACGTAAGTCTGGGCGGCTGCCTTCAATATAGACTTTTTGTGAGTTGGGATAAGGTTGTACAGACAACGAATCAATAAAGTTTTTCGCTGCCATTCTGGCTTGTTTACGACTTGACGACATAGCATTTTCCTTTAACTGTATAAGTTAGACCCTTAACGGGAAATGCTTGACGGATTTGATGCACAAGAGAGTAACTGTAAGACACAGCTACATTTATAGAGGGGGTAATTGTAGTAAAGATTACTCTTCTCTCGTTCCCTACGCAGGTATTAGCCTGTTCAGGTTCAACGGATCCCGCAACGCGGTCTCAGCCTTATGGCACTCCGACAAGTTTATCGAGTATATAAAGTGAACATATTATCATCAAGTTTAATCATCAAAATTTGTGATAATAAATACAATGCTTTTATTTTTTCAATTTATTGATCAAAGAAGCGAACAAGCTCGAATGCGTCTCCCGCAATTGGCCAATTTTTCCATCGAACTTTGGCGCCTCTTTCAAATCAAATAATTTAGGCACCGCCACTCTTTGAGAAGAATAAATTCCGGTATGTCCGCTAAAGTAATAAGCGGTGTAGCAGACTACAGCAAAATACAAAATATATTCGGAACCAAATAACTCAACGCCCATAATGGTGCAAGCTAAAGGTGTGTTGGTGGCGGCGGCAAATACTGCAATAAAGCCTAAGGCAGCAAACAGCTCTGGAGGTGCACCTAACAACCAAGCTAATGTATTTCCTAACGTTGCACCAATAAAAAATAGTGGCGTGACTTCACCACCTTTAAAACCTACTGATAGTGTCAATGCGGTCAAAATCAGCTTGAGTAGCCAGCTATACCACTCAGCACCACCTTGATGAAAAGCAGAGAGAATGCTAACCCCTCCTTCTCGACTACTGTAGACGCCAAGACCGGTATAATCGTAGTTACCAATCAATTTAGTCATGATGATTACTAAGACACCACCGACAAAAACAATCAAATATGGATTTTTGAGCGTTAATTTAAAGAAGTCTTTTAAAGAATGGGTTAATTCACCAAACAAATAACCAGCCAAACCAAAGCCAACACCAGCGACTAAGATTTTAAGCAGCAAGTATGGATCAACTTTTACAACATGATCGAGCAATTGATAGGTTTCCAGAAAATCTATTCGGTAATGCGTATGATGCGCCCCTAAAGCCGTACAGACAACATCTGCAATAATTGCAGCAAATAAGGCTGGAACAATAGCATCATACTTCAAACGTCCAATAGCGAGCACTTCTAGAGCGAAAATTGCTCCTGTTAACGGCGTACCGAAAATTGCACCAAAGCCAGCGGCAATGCCTGATATCAGCAGTAAGCGTTTATCTGACTCTGATAACTTAAACAATTTAGCGAAATAATTCGAAGCTGCGCCACCAATTTGGACCGCCGTTCCTTCTCGACCAGCAGATCCTCCAAACAAATGTGTCATAACGGTAGTAATTAAAACTAATGGTCCCATTCGAGTAGGAATACCGGCACCTGGCTGATGTATTTCATCCATGATTAAGTTATTACCATCATCCGAATTTTTGCCCAATTCTTTGTATAAATAGAGAATAACCAGACCGGCAAAAGGTAATAAATATAATAGCCAGGTGTTAGCTTCACGAGTAGTCGTCGCTTCAGCAAGCAACCACAAGAAGAAAGCATTTAAAGCGCCAATAGCGGCAGAAACCGGCAAGAGAATAAGAATCCAACGTAATATTTGGAGGAATAGCTTAGGATTAGCCTTTAATGGATGAGACATGTATCTTCCTAATATAAATAAGATTTAAGCAAAGGATAGATACATTGAGAGTATTTGAAAACCTGCAGATAGATCTATCCCATCTAGCAGGAGTCATTATCTCAAAAATTTGAGCGGTTAACGGTGGAACCCCATCACCTATGATAAGCATCACGCGAAGATCATATAATTTGTTACTTAACTATGCAAGGTAATAGATATAGACGAAATTGACTTCAATCAAGCAGAACTAAAATTCAGGCCCTCGTTATAAACACCAATTAATGATAATAGCTGCATGCGATAGAACTTTATTTACTACAAATACAAAAAAGCCTCGTCAGTGATGACGAGGCTTCGTAAAATAAGTGGCGGAGCGGACGGGACTCGAACCCGCGACCCCCGGCGTGACAGGCCGGTATTCTAACCAACTGAACTACCGCTCCGCAGCGTCTATTCAGTAATAGATATTCAAAGCCTGGCGATGTCCTACTCTCACATGGGGAAGCCCCACACTACCATCGGCGCTACTTCGTTTCACTTCTGAGTTCGGCATGGAATCAGGTGGGTCCAAAGCGCTATGGTCGCCAAGCAAATTCTTTTGTTAATCGCCGTTAGGCGCTTAACTTAATTCGGAAAGCTGTTTGCTATCTCTAGCTAAAGTCTCATCACTCATTCAAGTGCTTATCTGTATTCTTTTGAGTCCATCAAAACCCTTTAGGTGTTGTATGGTTAAGCCTCACGGGCAATTAGTATTGGTTAGCTCAACGCCTCGCAGCGCTTACACACCCAACCTATCAACGTCGTAGTCTCCGACAACCCTTTAGGACGCTTAAAGCGCCAGGGAAGACTCATCTCAGGGCTCGCTTCGTGCTTAGATGCTTTCAGCACTTATCGATTCCGAACTTAGCTACCGGGCAATGCCATTGGCATGACAACCCGAACACCAGAGGTTCGTCCACTCCGGTCCTCTCGTACTAGGAGCAGCCCCCTTCAATCTTCCAACGCCCACGGCAGATAGGGACCGAACTGTCTCACGACGTTCTAAACCCAGCTCGCGTACCACTTTAAATGGCGAACAGCCATACCCTTGGGACCGACTTCAGCCCCAGGATGTGATGAGCCGACATCGAGGTGCCAAACACCGCCGTCGATATGAACTCTTGGGCGGTATCAGCCTGTTATCCCCGGAGTACCTTTTATCCGTTGAGCGATGGCCCTTCCATTCAGAACCACCGGATCACTATGACCTGCTTTCGCACCTGCTCGAATTGTCATTCTCGCAGTCAAGCGGGCTTATGCCATTGCACTAACCACACGATGTCCAACCGTGTTTAGCCCACCTTCGTGCTCCTCCGTTACTCTTTGGGAGGAGACCGCCCCAGTCAAACTACCCACCAGGCACTGTCCTCACCCCGGATAACGGGGCTAAGTTAGAACATCAACACTACAAGGGTGGTATTTCAAGGACGACTCCACAACCACTGGCGTGATTGCTTCAAAGTCTCCCACCTATCCTACACATGTAGGGTCAATGTTCAGTGCCAAGCTGTAGTAAAGGTTCACGGGGTCTTTCCGTCTAGCCGCGGGTACACTGCATCTTCACAGCGATTTCAATTTCACTGAGTCTCGGGTGGAGACAGCGTGGCCATCATTACGCCATTCGTGCAGGTCGGAACTTACCCGACAAGGAATTTCGCTACCTTAGGACCGTTATAGTTACGGCCGCCGTTTACCGGGGCTTCGATCAAGAGCTTCTCCGAAGATAACCCCATCAATTAACCTTCCGGCACCGGGCAGGCGTCACACCGTATACGTCATCTTACGATTTTGCACAGTGCTGTGTTTTTAATAAACAGTTGCAGCCACCTGGTATCTGCGACTCCCGGCAGCTTAGAGAGCAAGTCTCATCACCGCTAGGAGCGTACCTTCTCCCGAAGTTACGGTACCATTTTGCCTAGTTCCTTCACCCGAGTTCTCTCAAGCGCCTTGGTATTCTCTACCCGACCACCTGTGTCGGTTTGGGGTACGATTCCTTACAAACTGAAGCTTAGAGGCTTTTCCTGGAAGCATGGCATCAATGACTTCACGCCCTTGGGCGCTCGACGTCGTGTCTCGGCCTTAAGATTTCCCGGATTTACCTAAGAAATCAGCCTACGCACTTGAACCTGGACAACCATCGCCAGGCCCACCTAGCCTTCTCCGTCCCCCCATCGCATTTGTAAGAAGTACGGGAATATTAACCCGTTTCCCATCGACTACGCCTTTCGGCCTCGCCTTAGGGGTCGACTTACCCTGCCCCGATTAACGTTGGACAGGAACCCTTGGTCTTCCGGCGAGGGAGTTTTTCACTCCCTTTATCGTTACTCATGTCAGCATTCGCACTTCTGATACCTCCAGCAAACTTCTCAGTTCACCTTCAACGGCTTACAGAACGCTCCCCTACCCAGCATACTAAAGTATGCTGCCGCAGCTTCGGTGTATAGCTTAGCCCCGTTACATCTTCCGCGCAGGCCGACTCGACCAGTGAGCTATTACGCTTTCTTTAAATGATGGCTGCTTCTAAGCCAACATCCTGGCTGTCTGAGCCTTCCCACATCGTTTCCCACTTAGCTATACTTTGGGACCTTAGCTGGCGGTCTGGGTTGTTTCCCTCTCCACGACGGACGTTAGCACCCGCCGTGTGTCTCCCGGATAGTACTTACTGGTATTCGGAGTTTGCAAAGGGTTGGTAAGTCGGGATGACCCCCTAGCCTTAACAGTGCTCTACCCCCAGTAGTATTCGTCCGAGGCGCTACCTAAATAGCTTTCGGGGAGAACCAGCTATCTCCAGGTTTGATTGGCCTTTCACCCCTAGCCACAAGTCATCCGCTAATTTTTCAACATTAGTCGGTTCGGTCCTCCAGTTGATGTTACTCAACCTTCAACCTGCCCATGGCTAGATCACCTGGTTTCGGGTCTATACCTAGCAACTCGACGCCCAGTTAAGACTCGGTTTCCCTACGGCTCCCCTATACGGTTAACCTTGCTACTAAATATAAGTCGCTGACCCATTATACAAAAGGTACGCAGTCACACCACGAAGGTGCTCCTACTGCTTGTACGTACACGGTTTCAGGTTCTATTTCACTCCCCTCACAGGGGTTCTTTTCGCCTTTCCCTCACGGTACTGGTTCACTATCGGTCAGTCAGGAGTATTTAGCCTTGGAGGATGGTCCCCCCATGTTCAGACAGGATATCACGTGTCCCGCCTTACTCGATTTCACTTAGTATACGTTGTCGGTTACGGGGCTATCACCCTGTATCGCGGCACTTTCCAGAGCCTTCACCTGACGCATATAAAGCTTAAGGGCTAATCCAATTTCGCTCGCCGCTACTTTCGGAATCTCGGTTGATTTCTCTTCCTTCGGGTACTTAGATGTTTCAGTTCCCCGAGTTCGCCTCTTAACACTATGTATTCATGTTAAGATACATGCTTATGCATGTGGGTTTCCCCATTCGGAAATCGTAGACTCAAGTGGCTGTTACTGCCTAATCTACGCTTATCGCAAGTTACTACGTCCTTCATCGCCTCTGACTGCCTAGGCATCCACCGTGTACGCTTATTCACTTAACCATACAACCCAAAAGGGTCTTTATGTATGTTCAACTAAATAAGGTTTTAGTTTTTGATGATTAAGAGGGTTAATCTTAGTCATCGTTGCCGGACTCAATAGAACAAACAATGAATTGTTTGTTTGAATACAAGACACTTGAATGTGTGTTGTGTGTTTATCTTAAAGATAAACATTGAGAACTTTTATTTGATAAAACATAAAATGTTTTATCAGTCAGCTTTCCAAATTGTTAAAGAGCAAAGAGTTTGTTATTACAAACCACTTTTTAAAGACTTTCATCGTCACTAAACCCCATCCAACAATAAAGATTGGATGCGATGCATCGTAAAAGTATTTAAAGAGTGGTGGGCGATACCGGGCTCGAACCAGTGACCCCCTGCTTGTAAGGCAGGTGCTCTCCCAACTGAGCTAATCGCCCATAATTTCTCTTACCTAAAGTAAGCATTCCTATGGAAGGAATGGTGGGTCGTGCAGGATTCGAACCTGCGACCAATTGATTAAAAGTCAACTGCTCTACCAACTGAGCTAACGACCCCTTTTATTCTCAAAGGAGAATGGTATCCCGTAGGGGAGTCGAACCCCTGTTACCGCCGTGAAAGGGCGGTGTCCTAGGCCTCTAGACGAACGGGACACAGGATTGAAAGCATTGGGATGCTTTCTTATAAACTCTTCTATATAAACCTAATCAATCTGTGTGAACACTCATCAATGCACAATCTTTACGTAAGGAGGTGATCCAGCCCCAGGTTCCCCTAGGGCTACCTTGTTACGACTTCACCCCAGTCATGAACCACAAAGTGGTAAGCGTCCTCCCGAAGGTTAAACTACCTACTTCTTTTGCAGCCCACTCCCATGGTGTGACGGGCGGTGTGTACAAGGCCCGGGAACGTATTCACCGTAGCATTCTGATCTACGATTACTAGCGATTCCGACTTCATGGAGTCGAGTTGCAGACTCCAATCCGGACTACGACGCACTTTTTGGGATTCGCTTACTCTCGCAAGTTCGCTGCCCTCTGTATGCGCCATTGTAGCACGTGTGTAGCCCTACTCGTAAGGGCCATGATGACTTGACGTCGTCCCCACCTTCCTCCGGTTTATCACCGGCAGTCTCCCTGGAGTTCCCACCCGAAGTGCTGGCAAACAAGGATAAGGGTTGCGCTCGTTGCGGGACTTAACCCAACATTTCACAACACGAGCTGACGACAGCCATGCAGCACCTGTCTCAGAGTTCCCGAAGGCACACCTGTATCTCTACTGGCTTCTCTGGATGTCAAGAGTAGGTAAGGTTCTTCGCGTTGCATCGAATTAAACCACATGCTCCACCGCTTGTGCGGGCCCCCGTCAATTCATTTGAGTTTTAATCTTGCGACCGTACTCCCCAGGCGGTCTACTTAACGCGTTAGCTCCGAAAGCCACGGCTCAAGGCCACAACCTCCAAGTAGACATCGTTTACGGCGTGGACTACCAGGGTATCTAATCCTGTTTGCTCCCCACGCTTTCGCATCTGAGTGTCAGTATCTGTCCAGGGGGCCGCCTTCGCCACTGGTATTCCTTCAGATCTCTACGCATTTCACCGCTACACCTGAAATTCTACCCCCCTCTACAGTACTCTAGTTTGCCAGTTTCAAATGACCTTCCGAGGTTGAGCCCCGGGCTTTCACATCTGACTTAACAAACCACCTGCATGCGCTTTACGCCCAGTAATTCCGATTAACGCTCGCACCCTCCGTATTACCGCGGCTGCTGGCACGGAGTTAGCCGGTGCTTCTTCTGTTGCTAACGTCAAACGATAAGAGTATTAATCTTACCGCCTTCCTCACAACTGAAAGTACTTTACAACCCGAAGGCCTTCTTCATACACGCGGCATGGCTGCATCAGGCTTTCGCCCATTGTGCAATATTCCCCACTGCTGCCTCCCGTAGGAGTCTGGGCCGTGTCTCAGTCCCAGTGTGGCTGATCATCCTCTCAGACCAGCTAGGGATCGTCGCCTTGGTGAGCCCTTACCTCACCAACTAGCTAATCCCACATAGGCGTATCCAATAGCGCAAGGCCCGAAGGTCCCCTGCTTTGCTCCGAAGAGGTCATGCGGTATTAGCCATCGTTTCCAATGGTTATCCCCCTCTACTGGGCAACTTCCTATGCATTACTCACCCGTCCGCCGCTCGTCAGCGAGAAAGCAAGCTTTCTCCTGTTACCGCTCGACTTGCATGTGTTAGGCCTGCCGCCAGCGTTCAATCTGAGCCATGATCAAACTCTTCAATTAAAGTTTTGTTGAAGCTAAAAGCTTCGGCTCAATGAATTCTGATATTTAGCATTACTAAGTAATGTTGAATTGACTGTGCTCGATACCGAAGTATCAAATTGGTCACTCAGTTCATTGATAAATCTTTTTTGATTATCATCAACGAGTGCCCACACAGATTGATAGGTTTAAATTGTTAAAGAGCGTTGTTCTTATTGAGATTGCTTAGCGCATCCCGTTGAACAGGGCGGCCATTTTAGCGATTTAAAAGTTCGTGTCAAACACTTTTTTAAAACTTTTTTTCATTCACTTTGAAAAGTGAAATCAAACCAGCTCAAGGCTGTTCTCGCAAACCTTTTTGAGAAGGTTTTGACCTCTGAACCGTGCTGCAGCTTGGCTGCGTGCTCCGTGTCAGTGAGGGCGCATTATAGAGACCTGAGTCACATTGGCAAGCCCTTTTTTAAGATTTCTCTGACTTTTTTCTCATTCGAGTAAAATTCAGTCAAAAGCGGCTATTTGTGCTTATTTTCTCTTCAATTATTGAATCTTTTGAGCGAATTGAGTCACTTTTTCCCAATCGGTATATTCAACTTCTTTACTGGTATCCGTTTCACCATCTGTCATTGTCATAATGAATCTGATCATAGTTCGATCAAACCAGTTGTATCTTGGGTACAATAATGCTCCGGCAAACACGCCAATATGTTTAGGTCTCCATGGAGACTTTTTCAAAAACTTCTGGATATAAGCACTTCCTTCCGGCGTATCCTTTCCTTCTTTACGTGCCGTTAAGTTGACGCTATAAAAATACGCATTGGAATGATTGAGCTGCTCAAGATTTTTCTCAATAAAAGCGTATAACCTCTTATTAAAGTGGCCGTAGCGAATGGAAGCACCAATGATGATGTTGTCAAAATGAGACAGATCGACTTGCTCAGCTTGGTGTAAGTCAGCTAACTGGCAATGTTCATGACCTAAATGCTCAGCGATATAACGCGCAATCTTATGCGTCTGCCCTTCCCGGCTTGAATACAAAATAATGTGTCTTTTCACGTTCACCTAACTTTTCCAAAACGTTGGAGTAAATAAAATAAGAAGAGTAAATACTTCAAGTCGACCAAATAACATCGAAACAATAAGCACCCACTTAGCAGTATCATTAACATTAGCAAAATGCACCGACACATCTCCCAGCCCAGGACCGAGGTTATTGAGTGTGGCAGCTACCGCTGAAAAGGCACTTAATTCATCCATACCCGATGCGATCAAACCCAACATACATAGTACGAAAACCAAAGCATAGGCAGAGAAAAATCCCCATACTGCATCCACCACTCTCTGTGGCAGTGCTTTGCCCCCAATCTTAATCGGGAAAACGGCTTTAGGATGAACCAAACGCTTGAGTTCACGGCCACCTTGCAAGGTTAATAACAACACTCGAATCACTTTTAAACCACCACCGGTAGAACCGGCACAACCACCAATAAAAGAAGAAAACAATAATAATACGGGTAAGAATAGTGGCCACTGAGAAAAACCTGTTGTGGTAAAGCCCGCCGTGGTGGATATCGAAACCGTTTGGAAAAGGACCTGATCGAATGCTTCAAATGTAGTTAAATTGGTATTGTGTGCCAGCAAAATGATAAAACACAATAAAAACAAAATAACTTGAAAGGTAATAAAAGCTCTAAACTCTGGATCTCGCCAATAATACTTAGGATGCACTCCACCCGAAGCAAATGCAGCAAAGTGCAATGAGAAATTACACGCTGAAATCAATAAAAACACCACTGTAATCATGTTGATCACAGGGCTATTAAAGTACCCCATACTGGCGTCATGAGTTGAAAACCCGCCAATCGCAATGGTTGAGAAGCTATGACAAATGGCATCAAATACACTCATGCCAGCGAACCAAAATGCCAAAGCACAAGCAATGGTCAAGCTAAGATAAATATACCAAAGTACTTTCGCCGTCTCGGCAATACGCGGCGTCATTTTATTATCTTTAACCGGGCCTGGTATTTCAGCTCGATATAACTGCATCCCACCAATGCCGAGTATCGGTAATATCGCGACCGCGAGAACAATGATCCCCATACCGCCGAACCACTGCAGTAACTGTCGGTAAAATAAAATCGCTTTGGGCAAGTGATCCAAACCAACAATCGTCGTCGCACCTGTAGTCGTTAATGCAGAAAAAGATTCAAAGAAAGCATCCGTTACAGACACATCAGGGGTGGGTGACAACCAAAACGGTAAGGCGCCGGCGCTTCCGATTACCGTCCAGAAAAGCACCACAATCAAGAAGCCATCACGGGCTTTTAATTCTGACTTTTTATAGCGATTGGGAAACCAACATAGGCCGCCACAAAGCAATAAAATAAAGAAGGTTGTCACAAAAGGCACACCAGCCCCATCACGATAAATCAATGCCACCAGCGCAGGCACTAACATTGATACGCTAAACAGAGCCAGTAATAAGCCAATAATTCGAATAATTGAACGAAACTGCATAATGCTAAGAAGCGAAGCGCTCCCAAATTCCTTTTTCTATTATTGAGGTCAATTTTCTACCTCATTAATCAGCACTTTCGCGCCACTTTTATTAATCAATGCTTGTGAAAAAATCGCCGCATCGCGTTTATCGATTTCAACCACCAGCATCACATCACTTTCAAATAAAGCATCTAATTGAATCGCCTCGAATTGCGACATCATAGCTTGTACTAATGGCAATAAGGAATAGTCTAACCTTAGCCGCAATTGTGTCGTGATCTTTTTTTCAATAGTTTGAAGTTGCTTAAGAGCTTGCTGAACACCACCACCGTAAGCTTTCACTAAACCGCCAGTGCCCAGTTTAATCCCACCAGAATAGCGAGTGACGACTGCTGTCATTTCCCCCACGCCTGAGCCAGACAATTGTGCCAATATCGGCTTGCCTGCTGTACCCGAGGGTTCTCCATCATCACTAAAGCCCCACAATAATGAATTTTCAGGGCGTCCAGCCACAAATGCCCAACAATTATGTCGTGCGCTCGCATGCTCGGCTTTCACTTGTTCGATAAACTCTTTAGCCGTCTCTACACTTGGCGTATGAGCAATCTTTGTAATAAACACACTCTTTTTAATTTCTTCTTCAAACGTGACGCTAGCCGTTGGAATTAAGTACGGTTGGTCATTCATAACACGCCCTCAAAATAAAGTGCGACAGTCTATCACGTGATGACGAGCAATTAATGCACAAAATGACCTCGCGCACATATTTCAAACAATTGTTTGAATTGTTATTGAAGTTAACATTGAGACGATCAAAACTATAACAACCTGGTCAAACCAGAGAAGAAAGATAATAAGTTTCTCTACAACAATAACGTTTGTTCGTCATGGAGATAGACAATGATTTACCAACATACGTCCCTACACGTGAAGGAATTGCAGGATGGTATTGCTCAACTGACTTTCAGTGCTGATGCCTCTGTCAATACACTCGGATCTGCCGTACTCAAAGCCCTGGATGAAGCACTTGATGCCATCAAAGCACAGCCAGGTATTACCGGATTAATTCTCGCTTCGGATAAAGATACTTTTATCGTTGGCGCCGATATCAAAGAGTTTTTAGGCCTTTTTGCTAAGCCAAAAGAAGAATTACAACGTTGGGGTAAATTCGCCAACGATATTTTCTGTAAACTTGAAGATCTACCATTCCCGACACTTTCCGTAATTAAAGGCTTCGCACTCGGTGGTGGCTGTGAGTTGATCTTATCGACCGATTTACGTATTGGCGACCAAACCGCATTAATTGGATTGCCAGAAACCAAACTCGGGATTATTCCTGGCTTCGGTGGCACAGTACGCTTACCTCGCGTCATTGGTGCCGATAACGCAATGGAAATGATTGCCACCGCGAAATCGCAAAAAGCAGATGAAGCGATCAAGCTCGGTTTACTCGACGCTCTGGTTGAAACCGAAAAGCTACACGAGTCCGCCATCGCGACATTAAAGCAAGCACAAGCGGGCCAAATAGATTGGCAAGCTCGTCGCCAAGAGAAAAAATCCCCTCTGCCATTAAGCAAGATTGAAGCACTCATGAGCTTTACCATGGCAAAAGGCATGATTTCAGCAAAAGCAGGTCCTCACTACCCAGCCCCTATCGCTTCTGTGAAAGCTATTGAAGAAGCGGCCACACTGGATCGTGATGGCGCGCTTGAAGTGGAAGGGAAATACTTTGCCGAAGTCGCTCAAGGGGAAGTCGCTCAATCACTGATCGGCTTGTTCTTAAACGATCAATACATCAAATCTCTCGCCAAAAAAGCCGGTAAAGCCGCGCCGAAAACAGAGCGCGCAGCCGTATTAGGTGCAGGTATCATGGGCGGTGGTATCGCTTATCAATCCGCGTCGAAAGGCGTACCGGTATTGATGAAAGATATTGCGCAAGCGTCTCTTGATTTGGGTATGTCTGAAGCCTCTAAGCTGCTTAACAAACAGCTAGAACGCGGCAAGATCGACGGCTTTAAATTAGCAAAAGTCTTAGGCTCTATTACCCCTAGCCTACACTACGCCGGCATCGAGCAAGCGGATATCGTGGTGGAAGCGGTCGTTGAAAATCCAAAAGTCAAAGCCGCAGTATTGGCCGAAGTCGAACAACAAACCAAAGAAGGCGCCATCATCGCATCAAACACATCGACGATCCCAATCAATCAATTGGCAAAATCAGTAAAACACCCAGAAAACTTCTGTGGTATGCACTTCTTTAACCCTGTGCATCGTATGCCATTAGTCGAAATCATCCGTGGTGAACACACTTCTGAAGATACCATTAACAAAGTCGTTGCCTATGCGGCGCAAATGGGTAAATCCCCTATCGTGGTTAATGACTGCCCAGGGTTCTTCGTCAACCGCGTATTATTCCCATACTTTGGTGGCTTTAGCCTATTGATGCGTGATGGTGGTGATTTCACTCAAATTGATAAAGTGATGGAGCGTAAATTCGGTTGGCCAATGGGCCCTGCTTACTTGCTTGATGTAGTGGGTATTGATACCGCGCACCACGCACAAGAAGTCATGGCTGAAGGTTTCCCTGAGCGCATGGGGAAACAAGGTCGAGATACCATTGATGCTTTATTTGAAGCGAATAAATACGGCCAGAAAAATGGCAGCGGTTTCTACACTTATGCATTAGATAAGAAAGGTAAACCAGCTAAAACATTCGATTCTAGCGTATTAGAGCTGTTTAAAGAGGTCACCACTGAAAGCAAAACCTTCTCTGATGAAGACATCATTAACCGCACCATGATCCCTATGATTAATGAAGTGGCATTGTGTCTTGAAGAAGGCATTATCGCGACACCTCAAGAAGCGGACATGGCTCTGGTTTATGGATTAGGTTTCCCTCCATTCCGAGGAGGCGTATTCCGTTACTTAGACAGTATTGGCCTACAAAGCTACATCCAAACGGCGTCTCAATACTCTGACTTAGGTCCAATGTATCGCGTACCACAACTGCTACTTGATATGGCAGAAAAAGGCGAGACATTTTACTCAAGCCAGAAAGTAGACATTTAACGACGCGGGATAAGGAACATCAAAATGAATAATGTAGTAATTGTCGATTGTATTCGTACCCCAATGGGGCGCTCTAAAGCTGGTGCATTCCGCCACGTCCGTGCAGAAGATCTATCAGCACACTTAATGAAAGGCATTTTAAAACGTAACCCGAAAGTCGATCCGACTCAAATCGAAGATGTGTACTGGGGTTGTGTGCAACAAACACTAGAACAAGGCTTCAACATTGCACGTAATGCGTCACTGCTTGCCGGTATCCCTAAAAATGTGGGGGCGGTGACGGTTAACCGTTTATGTGGTTCATCGATGCAAGCTCTGCATGATGCATCACGTGCCATCATGGTCGGCGATGCCGAAATCTGCCTAATCGGTGGTGTCGAGCACATGGGCCATGTACCAATGAATCACGGTGTTGATTTCCACCCAGGTCTTGCCAAAAATGTCGCGAAAGCCGCTGGAATGATGGGTTTAACCGCAGAAATGCTCGGAAAAGTGCACGGGATCAGCCGTGAAGCGCAAGATGCGTTCGGTGCTCGTTCTCATCAACGTGCTCACGCTGCAACGGTAGAAGGTCGCTTTAAAAATGAAATCCTGCCAACGGAAGGTCATGCTCCAGACGGCACACTGCAACTGTTTGATTTTGACGAAGTGATTCGCCCAGAAACGACAGCAGAAAGTTTGTCTCAGTTACGCCCGGTATTTGACCCAGCAAACGGTACGGTAACCGCAGGTACATCATCGGCTCTATCTGATGGAGCTTCAGCCATGCTTGTCATGAGCGAGAAGAAAGCCAAAGAGCTCGGGCTACCAATTCGTGCGCGCATTCGTGCGATGGCAGTGGCTGGTTGCGATCCATCCACCATGGGTTACGGCCCGGTACCGGCGACTCAAAAAGCCCTGAAACGTGCCGGCCTATCCATTGAAGACATGGGAATGGTTGAGCTCAATGAAGCGTTCGCAGCGCAAGCATTACCTTGTGCGAAAGACCTAGGCTTACTTGAAGTGATGGATGAAAAAGTCAACTTAAATGGTGGTGCGATTGCACTTGGCCACCCACTGGGTTGTTCAGGCTCGCGCATCTCAACCACACTGATTAACCTCATGGAAGCAAACGATGTGCAGTTTGGCCTTGCTACTATGTGTATCGGTTTAGGTCAGGGCATCGCCACAGTATTTGAGCGAGTGGAATAAGCATCCACTTAAATACGAAGAGCTAAATTAATAAACAAAGGGCTTCTCTCGATGAGAAGCCCTTCTTATTTGCGACCAATCTTTAAAGCCACCAACTATTTCACATTCATTTCCGCTTGAGTGGTAACATGCATGGTATTACTGCGATAAGGCACCACATAACTCTCTCCACCATCAGGATGAATAATCTGATAGTACTGCGGTAAGTTAAAGTTACATTGAGAATCAGAACCTGAATCTTGAGTGTTATTGGTGTAAAAACGGTTCACTGTACGGATCATATCATCACGACTACCATCAAACTGACGATACACTTCGACGTGGTTATTTTCATCTAACACGTAAATATTGAAACCGTCATCATCACCTTCAAAGAAGAATTGAATCAGACCTTCACTAGCATAGGCATCGACTACATCAGGTGGCGGTAACTCTTGATTCTTACCCACTTTAAGTAAGGGCGCACCTTGCAGTTTATTGGTTGAAATGCTGCTATAAAAATCGATCGAATTTTCCAGCTTCATCACTGACACACCGCGACGCTCAAAGAACAAGCCATACATCTGATTCGCCACTTTCAGCACTTTAAATCGGCGACGCTTTTCATTTTCAACCGGTTTTAAACGTAATTCGATACACTCTGCTAGCAATTGATACACCATATTACGCATCATGCCGCGCATGTGTTCGCTATAACAGAACACGTCAACCGATTCAGGAGGAAGCGCATCTTGGTGCATCTTACCCAGAATCGTTTTTAACGCATCAATAATCGCAGTTTCACCAGAAAAATGCAGAGTACGGACTTCATGCCAAGAGTTGCGATAGACCAAATCAACACTCGATACCAAACATTGTTGTTGCTCAGAAAAACTAAACACATCCACATTGGTATTAGAAACCGTTTTGAGTTGCTGCGGTTTTAGTTGTGCAGTGGGGTCGCTTTCCAAGTTGATGAAAATCGACAACTGACTCACTTCACAAGGGCTAGCCAAAGCTTGCATGGTTGGCTGACGCTTACGTAAAGAGAAGGTATTACGTAAATCACTCACCATCTGATAGAGCTTATCTATATCAAGATCAGCATGGCG
The DNA here is from genome assembly GCF_026001925.1 of Vibrio gangliei. Lineage (NCBI taxonomy): Bacteria > Pseudomonadati > Pseudomonadota > Gammaproteobacteria > Vibrionales > Vibrionaceae > Vibrio > Vibrio gangliei. Next base: position 2,537,174 of record NZ_AP021869.1, read on the forward strand.
AACTACGGCTTCTAGGTGAGTAGCTTCCGTAATCAAGCCATTAAAAAATCCCCACGCCACCAGCTTACTTAAATATTGGTTATGTTCGAGCGGTGCTCGGCCAATAATGTCATACGGGTTCAATGACTGTTTGTATAAATACCAACCAGATTTATTGGTTCGCCCTTCCGGCACCTGAATAAAGGTTAAATTCGGCTCATGTAAGTCTGGTGAAATTTGTGTATTTAATAGCGTCACTTTACCTGGCAAGGTTTCAAACGCCGCATAAAGTTTTCGAGCTAAAATACTAATATCTTGCGGGCTGATCGCCGAAGTAATGTCATGTCGACGCGCAAATTGAATCAAATTACGATAACTGAGCATTAAGGCATCAAGTAGTTCATGATGCACACGCTTCACCAGTTCCACTTTCCAATGGCGGCGGTTATCCAGTGTCTCAATTAACTCTTTACTCCAACCCCAGCTCGTTACCAATTCTTGTAAAGCAGAATGACGCCAAGCTACCGTGCTGGCGTTGGTCTCACGAGAAAGTTTAACGTGTGTTTTCAAATAGAAACAACGACGCACCAGTTCCAAACGACGCTCATCACCAATACGCTCTAGGTAATGCGTCACTTTTTGCAGCATCAGATAATAGCTATCCATGCCATATTCTTTCTGCTCATGGGCAAAGAAACGACGTTTAGTATCGACAGTCAATAACTGTGGATGAGGGTATTCCCAAGAATAAGATTCAAGCAAAATCGCTTTTAAGACTGATTTATAAGGAGAATCGATACTCTTATACAGTTGCCACAAGTTAGAACCAAAATATTCTTCAGCAGGAATATGGTGTAGCTGGCCAAAATCAATCCATTTAGAACAATCGATATGGCCACTTTGGCATAGTTTTTCGACATACTCGTCGTAGCATTCCTCCATCTCTGGCGGAACAATTTGCCACAACAAACGCTGCCCAGCTAGGCGCACAGCTGAACGGTAAAATTCATCAAGCAACAATAAGTGCTGGGAAGAGCCACAGTTATCACCGGTCATTTCTTCAGATTGGTTGGTGCGAAAACGAGTTTCATCCATCAAGAAGAAGTTCGCTTCGACACCCAAGTCCTTCGCCCATTCAGTGATCAATAAACACTTATTCACTAACTTGGTTCTGGCTTCTTGCGGCATCGCGGGTGACACACACACCCAAATATCCAAATCACTGGATGAACTTTGACCGACCGAGGAAGTGCTACCCATGGTATAGAGAGCTAAGATATCAGTGGAATCCTCAGCGTCTTGTACTAAGGTCGATAATTCAAAAGACTGATCTAAATCGAATTCTTGTAGCGCTTGTAATTGATCATGAGTTAATGAGAAGTCACTCACGCCAAACGGTGCATTATCGCTAAAGCCCGGTAAATTTGAATGGTTGAAATGCAATAACACCGGAAGCAGATGAAATACTTGCTGGCTTTGAGTATCCATAATAGACAGCGCTCGCTCAATCCTTTGTTGATTGAGCTTATCTAATCTCTCTATTAATACTGTGGTATATGCTCGCAAGATAACTTCCTAAACGCATGGAGAAATAAACACGGAAGCCTGAATCAGTTTCAGACTAAAAACGTGATCAATTTAACACTTTTTCTTCTGTGGGTAAACATTATACAATTCGATGACATATGCCACTTTAGTCCAGTATGAAGCTCATCAAATTCTTCTGATTTTTCCACAATTTTACTGTTCAGCAGTAAGTTTTTCATACAATGAATGGTAGGATAACCACTCAATATCAAGGAATAAAAGGTCACTTTATGTCAACTACACCTATCCGTATCGCTACTCGCAAAAGTCCTTTAGCATTGTGGCAAGCCCATTTTGTCAAAGACGCTTTGCAACAAGCACACCCTGGACTTGAAGTTGAACTCGTCACCATGGTGACCAAAGGTGACATTATTCTTGATACCCCACTGGCGAAAGTGGGCGGGAAAGGATTATTCGTTAAAGAGCTAGAAGTTGCAATGCTTGAAGGGCGAGCCGATCTTGCGGTTCACTCAATGAAAGACGTGCCAGTCGACTTTCCTGAAGGGTTAGGTCTGGTCACTATCTGCGAGCGTGGCGATCCGCGTGATGCCTTTGTTTCCAATACCTATGATAATGTGGATGCGCTACCTCAAGGCGCCATCGTCGGAACTTGTAGCCTACGCCGTCAATGCCAGCTTAAAGAGCGTCGTCCTGATCTCATCATTAAAGAATTACGTGGCAATGTCGGTACTCGTTTGGGTAAATTGGATGCTGGAGAATTTGATGCCATCGTTTTAGCCGCAGCAGGGTTAAAACGATTAAACTTAGAAGAACGCATTCGTAGCTTTATTGAACCTGAAGAATCACTTCCAGCCGTTGGTCAAGGTGCTGTCGGTATTGAATGCCGTTTAGACGATACCCGTCTGCGTGAACTTCTCGCACCATTAAATGATACCGATACGGCTGATCGCGTTCTATGTGAGCGAGCAATGAACCTCACTCTACAAGGTGGCTGCCAAGTCCCGATTGGTAGCTATTCACTAGTAGATGGTGACAATATTTGGTTACGTGGCCTCGTCGGCGAACCTGATGGTAGCCAAATTATTCGCGGTGAAATCAAAGGCGCTAGAAAAGATGCGGAACAACTAGGGATTCAATTGGCCAACCAACTCCTTAATGAGGGTGCCAAAGATATTCTCGAGCGACTATACCATGACGAACAAGATTCATAGCCAATAATGACGGTTCTGGTCACTCGCCCAGGAAAGGATGGCGAAGCGCTTTGTCATTTGTTACAACAACGCCATATTCAAAGCCTGCACCATCCTTTAATCGAATTTAAGCAAGGCCGCGATAGTGAAAAACTGATCTCGGCTTTAGCTCAATGCGATATCGTGATTGCCGTCAGCCAACATGCTGTCACTTGGGCGTGGGAGGTATTGCAACAGCATGACCATACTTTTCCACCCCATCTAAACTATATTGCTATCGGTGACAGAACCGCGCAATTTCTCCAACAACATCAGCTAAAAAACGTCATTTCACCTAAAATCAGTGACAGCGAACACTTACTGGACTTACCAGCTTTGAAGTTAGTGAAAAACAAGCGTATTTTGATATTGCGAGGAAATGGTGGCAGGGAGCTGATTCATCAAACGCTCACTCAGCGCGGTGCTCAAGTAGAATACAATGAAATTTATCACCGAGTGTCGTTGCCGATACCCCCATTAAACACTTGGGCGCAATGGAAAGCGCAAGGTGTGTCCCATCTCGTCATCACCAGTGGTGAACAACTCGCATTTTTTATGTCGCAAGTACCCAAGTCGTATTTGCTGTGGGTAACCCAACTGATCCTTTATGTTCCTAGCCAGAGAATATACCAACAGGCTGAACAAATTGGGTTTTCACATATAATCAATACAGGAAGCGCCGCTAATCTTGTGTTATTGGATTACCTCAGTAAGACATTTTTTACAGGACCAAATCATGACTGATAATTATAACAATACAAATGACACCACAACGGAAGTCAACGCTTCGAATCAAAACAACAGCAAAGCAAAACAAAAAGGCCAAAAGCGAGCCACTGCAGCCATCGTTCTCGCGTTACTCGTGGCTGGCGCTGTCATTGCATTCGAAGGCTATCAATATACTCAAGGTCAGCAGACCATCAGTCAGCTACAAAACCAAGTCAGCCAACTTAATGCGCAAGTTTCCGCTCAATTAGAGCAGGCACAAAACAATGTAAAAAAAGAAACCACTACGCTACAACACAAATTAGATACGCAAGCCGAGCAGCAAGAGAAATCAATCAAGAGCTTGCAACTTGCCATTACCGATATCAAAGGCCGCCGACCTAATGATTGGTTACTGGCTGAAGCCGATTACCTGGTTAAAATGGCAGGGCGTAAGTTATTTTTAGAGCATGATATAGAGTCAGCCACGCAATTAATGGTCTCAGCCGATCAACGCATTGCCGCCCTGAATGATCCGAGCTTGGTACCACTCCGCAAAGCCATGGCGAAAGATATTACTCAGTTAAAATCATTACCTATCATCGACCGTGAAGGCCTCATTCTAAAATTAATCAGTCTTCAACAAGAAGTTGATCAATTACCGCTCGCCAACGCTTTATTACCTAAAGAAGAAGTCCAACAGCAAGAAGTGGTCTCAGAAGATATTAATGATTGGCAAAGCAACTTAATGACCTCATTAAAAAACTTTGCAGGGCATTTTATTACCTTTAGAACCAGAGATGGAAATGCCACTCCACTTCTATCACCAAGCCAGCATTTCTATCTAAAAGAAAATGTAAAAGCTAAGCTAGAAACCGCCATCAAAGGTGTATACGCGGAGAATAACGACATCTACCAAACGGCGCTCAATGTCACTCAGGAGTGGTCAAAGAAATACTTTAATCAGCAATCCACCAAAGTAAAAAATTTCGAGCAAGAACTCGCGAAACTACAAGAAAAAGACATCACCGTTGACTACCCAGTGAAACTGCAAAGTCAGAAGCCATTAACCGATCTCATATCTGATCGTTTACGTCGTTCTATAACAACACTTGGCGAAGGAGATAAATAATGTTTCGATTAATATTTATCTTTGTCGTACTCGGCCTAGGCTTATTTGTCGGTACACAATTTTCTGAGCAACAAGGCTATGTTCTCATATCCTTTGCTAACACGACCACGGAAATGAGTGTCACCACACTGGTGATATTTGTCGTTGCAGCCTTAGCTATCTTATTTTTGCTGGAATTCCTAATCAAGAAAGGATTACGTGCAACCAACGCCACTTGGAACTGGTTCAGCGTACGTAAACTTAAGCGTGCACGTCGCTATACCAACGAAGGCATTATCAAACTATTAGAAGGTGACTGGAAAGGCGCTGAAAAGAAAGTCACTCGCTGGGCCAATCACCATGATATGCCGCTTTTATGTTATTTAATTGCTTCAGAAGCCGCGCAAGGCATGGGGGATGAAAGTAAACGAGAAAAGTACCTCGCTCTAGCTGAACAACAAGAAGGCTATTCGCTGGCCGTTGAGATGACTAAGATCCGGCAACTAGTCCGCAATAAGCAATATGCTGACGCTCATAGCCAATTAGAGCAATTAAAAGGTCGCTATCCCAATAATACGATTGTCCTCAATTTACTGAAAAAAACATATCTAGGTTTAGAGTTATGGAGTGCTCTTGATGAGTTGCTGCCCAAGCTCAAAAAAGCAAAACTCATCATCCAAGAAGAGTATGAAGAATTGTTCTACCAAACCCAACTTGGAAAAATGAAAGAAGTTGCAGAACAAAAAGGAGTCAGTGGGTTATTGTCTTATTGGAGCCAACTGAACAAAAAGTACAAACAAGATGATCACATGATTCGAATGATGGTTGAACAATTGATCTTACATAAAGGTGACTCTGAAGCCTATATCATCTTGCGTGATTCTATCAAACAGCAACCATCCGAAGAGATCTTACCTCTACTGGCACAACTCGATTTACCCGATGTTCATCCTGTCATTGTCTTACTCGAAGGGCTGGCGAAAAAGCACAACAACCCTGAGATAAACAGTGTTCTTGGTCAATTCTATCTAAGAGAACAAAAATGGGCAGAAGCACAGGGCGAATTTGAAACCGCACTAAATCAACGCGTAAGCATTGCCGACTATTCTTACCTTGCCAATGCACTTGAACATCAAAATATGAAACAAGCGGCGGGAGAAGTCTCTCGTAAGGCATTATCATTGATTGATAAGAGCTAATTTAATATCTCTTTCCGAACCAAAAGCCAATGTACGACCTACATTGGCTTTTTCTTAACTAACCGATCTCTTCTCATACACACCATTTAATTGTAATCACGGAAGGTCTTAGACAAGTATTTTCTACCCAGCCTTTCCCTACTCAATACAAAACAAATCATTCTCAGCCCACCTCCTATAAGCTCAAAGCTGTCGCTATGAAAAATATAGCTGCTCGGAATACGAATATAGCTTTCAACATCAAGATGATAAGAAATCCATCCTATCCAAAAGAATTAACACCATCGTTGATAAAATACTTCATCTTTAAGTAGGTCAGATTAGAGTTTCTTAAGGGTTTAGATAATCAATCCAATAACACTGATTATGTTTGCAGTAATTGAAACCGCCGATAAGGATTTGAGGACAAGCTGAGGTTAAATAGATTTATACCAATGACACAATTCATATTCTCATCTAGTTAACCTTATTGGTTCAAGTAATAAGGGTAAAAGCACAACTAAATATTTCACAAATAACAAAAAGCCCGCTAATTTCTTAGCGGGCTTTTAAATGGTGGTGGAGGGATAGGGATTTGAACCCTAGAGCCGCTATTAACGACTGCCGGTTTTCAAGACCGGTGCTTTCGACCACTCAGCCATCCCTCCAACAAATTGTTATTACTGGTTTGGTAAACCAATAATATTCGACCCAAAGGTCTTAAATTAAAGCCTGGCGATGTCCTACTCTCACATGGGGAAGCCCCACACTACCATCGGCGCTACTTCGTTTCACTTCTGAGTTCGGCATGGAATCAGGTGGGTCCAAAGCGCTATGGTCGCCAAGCAAATTCTTTTGTTAATCGCCGTTAGGCGCTTAACTTAATTCGGAAAGCTGTTTGCTATCTCTAGCTAAAGTCTCATCACTCATTCAAGTGCTTATCTGTATTCTTTTGAGTCCATCAAAACCCTTTAGGTGTTGTATGGTTAAGCCTCACGGGCAATTAGTATTGGTTAGCTCAACGCCTCGCAGCGCTTACACACCCAACCTATCAACGTCGTAGTCTCCGACAACCCTTTAGGACGCTTAAAGCGCCAGGGAAGACTCATCTCAGGGCTCGCTTCGTGCTTAGATGCTTTCAGCACTTATCGATTCCGAACTTAGCTACCGGGCAATGCCATTGGCATGACAACCCGAACACCAGAGGTTCGTCCACTCCGGTCCTCTCGTACTAGGAGCAGCCCCCTTCAATCTTCCAACGCCCACGGCAGATAGGGACCGAACTGTCTCACGACGTTCTAAACCCAGCTCGCGTACCACTTTAAATGGCGAACAGCCATACCCTTGGGACCGACTTCAGCCCCAGGATGTGATGAGCCGACATCGAGGTGCCAAACACCGCCGTCGATATGAACTCTTGGGCGGTATCAGCCTGTTATCCCCGGAGTACCTTTTATCCGTTGAGCGATGGCCCTTCCATTCAGAACCACCGGATCACTATGACCTGCTTTCGCACCTGCTCGAATTGTCATTCTCGCAGTCAAGCGGGCTTATGCCATTGCACTAACCACACGATGTCCAACCGTGTTTAGCCCACCTTCGTGCTCCTCCGTTACTCTTTGGGAGGAGACCGCCCCAGTCAAACTACCCACCAGGCACTGTCCTCACCCCGGATAACGGGGCTAAGTTAGAACATCAACACTACAAGGGTGGTATTTCAAGGACGACTCCACAACCACTGGCGTGATTGCTTCAAAGTCTCCCACCTATCCTACACATGTAGGGTCAATGTTCAGTGCCAAGCTGTAGTAAAGGTTCACGGGGTCTTTCCGTCTAGCCGCGGGTACACTGCATCTTCACAGCGATTTCAATTTCACTGAGTCTCGGGTGGAGACAGCGTGGCCATCATTACGCCATTCGTGCAGGTCGGAACTTACCCGACAAGGAATTTCGCTACCTTAGGACCGTTATAGTTACGGCCGCCGTTTACCGGGGCTTCGATCAAGAGCTTCTCCGAAGATAACCCCATCAATTAACCTTCCGGCACCGGGCAGGCGTCACACCGTATACGTCATCTTACGATTTTGCACAGTGCTGTGTTTTTAATAAACAGTTGCAGCCACCTGGTATCTGCGACTCCCGGCAGCTTAGAGAGCAAGTCTCATCACCGCTAGGAGCGTACCTTCTCCCGAAGTTACGGTACCATTTTGCCTAGTTCCTTCACCCGAGTTCTCTCAAGCGCCTTGGTATTCTCTACCCGACCACCTGTGTCGGTTTGGGGTACGATTCCTTACAAACTGAAGCTTAGAGGCTTTTCCTGGAAGCATGGCATCAATGACTTCACGCCCTTGGGCGCTCGACGTCGTGTCTCGGCCTTAAGATTTCCCGGATTTACCTAAGAAATCAGCCTACGCACTTGAACCTGGACAACCATCGCCAGGCCCACCTAGCCTTCTCCGTCCCCCCATCGCATTTGTAAGAAGTACGGGAATATTAACCCGTTTCCCATCGACTACGCCTTTCGGCCTCGCCTTAGGGGTCGACTTACCCTGCCCCGATTAACGTTGGACAGGAACCCTTGGTCTTCCGGCGAGGGAGTTTTTCACTCCCTTTATCGTTACTCATGTCAGCATTCGCACTTCTGATACCTCCAGCAAACTTCTCAGTTCACCTTCAACGGCTTACAGAACGCTCCCCTACCCAGCATACTAAAGTATGCTGCCGCAGCTTCGGTGTATAGCTTAGCCCCGTTACATCTTCCGCGCAGGCCGACTCGACCAGTGAGCTATTACGCTTTCTTTAAATGATGGCTGCTTCTAAGCCAACATCCTGGCTGTCTGAGCCTTCCCACATCGTTTCCCACTTAGCTATACTTTGGGACCTTAGCTGGCGGTCTGGGTTGTTTCCCTCTCCACGACGGACGTTAGCACCCGCCGTGTGTCTCCCGGATAGTACTTACTGGTATTCGGAGTTTGCAAAGGGTTGGTAAGTCGGGATGACCCCCTAGCCTTAACAGTGCTCTACCCCCAGTAGTATTCGTCCGAGGCGCTACCTAAATAGCTTTCGGGGAGAACCAGCTATCTCCAGGTTTGATTGGCCTTTCACCCCTAGCCACAAGTCATCCGCTAATTTTTCAACATTAGTCGGTTCGGTCCTCCAGTTGATGTTACTCAACCTTCAACCTGCCCATGGCTAGATCACCTGGTTTCGGGTCTATACCTAGCAACTCGACGCCCAGTTAAGACTCGGTTTCCCTACGGCTCCCCTATACGGTTAACCTTGCTACTAAATATAAGTCGCTGACCCATTATACAAAAGGTACGCAGTCACACCACGAAGGTGCTCCTACTGCTTGTACGTACACGGTTTCAGGTTCTATTTCACTCCCCTCACAGGGGTTCTTTTCGCCTTTCCCTCACGGTACTGGTTCACTATCGGTCAGTCAGGAGTATTTAGCCTTGGAGGATGGTCCCCCCATGTTCAGACAGGATATCACGTGTCCCGCCTTACTCGATTTCACTTAGTATACGTTGTCGGTTACGGGGCTATCACCCTGTATCGCGGCACTTTCCAGAGCCTTCACCTGACGCATATAAAGCTTAAGGGCTAATCCAATTTCGCTCGCCGCTACTTTCGGAATCTCGGTTGATTTCTCTTCCTTCGGGTACTTAGATGTTTCAGTTCCCCGAGTTCGCCTCTTAACACTATGTATTCATGTTAAGATACATGCTTATGCATGTGGGTTTCCCCATTCGGAAATCGTAGACTCAAGTGGCTGTTACTGCCTAATCTACGCTTATCGCAAGTTACTACGTCCTTCATCGCCTCTGACTGCCTAGGCATCCACCGTGTACGCTTATTCACTTAACCATACAACCCAAAAGGGTCTTATGTATGTTCAACTAAATAAGGTTTTAGTTTTTGATGATTAAGAGGGTTAGTCTTAGTCATCGTTGCCGGACTCAATAGATGTTTTTGCCTACTTTTATGAAAAAGTAGATAAAAACCAGAATACAAGACACTTGAATGTGTGTTGTGTGTTTATCTTTAAGATAAACATTGAGAACTTTTATTTGATAAAACATAAAATGTTTTATCAGTCAGCTTTCCAAATTGTTAAAGAGCAAGTTAAGTCTTTCGAATTAACCATTTTTAAATATTTTCAGTGAAAACACTTAAAGATGGTGGAGCTATGCGGGATCGAACCGCAGACCTCCTGCGTGCAAGGCAGGCGCTCTCCCAGCTGAGCTATAACCCCATCGAAATTCATGTCAGCCAATCTTTTAGGAAAGATTGGTGGGTCTGAGTGGACTTGAACCACCGACCTCCCGCTTATCAGGCGAGCGCTCTAACCAGCTGAGCTACAGACCCAACATGAAACTCTTACTTTCTAAACCTAATCAATCTGTGTGAACACTCATCAATGCACAATCTTTACGTAAGGAGGTGATCCAGCCCCAGGTTCCCCTAGGGCTACCTTGTTACGACTTCACCCCAGTCATGAACCACAAAGTGGTAAGCGTCCTCCCGAAGGTTAAACTACCTACTTCTTTTGCAGCCCACTCCCATGGTGTGACGGGCGGTGTGTACAAGGCCCGGGAACGTATTCACCGTAGCATTCTGATCTACGATTACTAGCGATTCCGACTTCATGGAGTCGAGTTGCAGACTCCAATCCGGACTACGACGCACTTTTTGGGATTCGCTTACTCTCGCAAGTTCGCTGCCCTCTGTATGCGCCATTGTAGCACGTGTGTAGCCCTACTCGTAAGGGCCATGATGACTTGACGTCGTCCCCACCTTCCTCCGGTTTATCACCGGCAGTCTCCCTGGAGTTCCCACCCGAAGTGCTGGCAAACAAGGATAAGGGTTGCGCTCGTTGCGGGACTTAACCCAACATTTCACAACACGAGCTGACGACAGCCATGCAGCACCTGTCTCAGAGTTCCCGAAGGCACACCTGTATCTCTACTGGCTTCTCTGGATGTCAAGAGTAGGTAAGGTTCTTCGCGTTGCATCGAATTAAACCACATGCTCCACCGCTTGTGCGGGCCCCCGTCAATTCATTTGAGTTTTAATCTTGCGACCGTACTCCCCAGGCGGTCTACTTAACGCGTTAGCTCCGAAAGCCACGGCTCAAGGCCACAACCTCCAAGTAGACATCGTTTACGGCGTGGACTACCAGGGTATCTAATCCTGTTTGCTCCCCACGCTTTCGCATCTGAGTGTCAGTATCTGTCCAGGGGGCCGCCTTCGCCACTGGTATTCCTTCAGATCTCTACGCATTTCACCGCTACACCTGAAATTCTACCCCCCTCTACAGTACTCTAGTTTGCCAGTTTCAAATGACCTTCCGAGGTTGAGCCCCGGGCTTTCACATCTGACTTAACAAACCACCTGCATGCGCTTTACGCCCAGTAATTCCGATTAACGCTCGCACCCTCCGTATTACCGCGGCTGCTGGCACGGAGTTAGCCGGTGCTTCTTCTGTTGCTAACGTCAAACGATAAGAGTATTAATCTTACCGCCTTCCTCACAACTGAAAGTACTTTACAACCCGAAGGCCTTCTTCATACACGCGGCATGGCTGCATCAGGCTTTCGCCCATTGTGCAATATTCCCCACTGCTGCCTCCCGTAGGAGTCTGGGCCGTGTCTCAGTCCCAGTGTGGCTGATCATCCTCTCAGACCAGCTAGGGATCGTCGCCTTGGTGAGCCCTTACCTCACCAACTAGCTAATCCCACATAGGCGTATCCAATAGCGCAAGGCCCGAAGGTCCCCTGCTTTGCTCCGAAGAGGTCATGCGGTATTAGCCATCGTTTCCAATGGTTATCCCCCTCTACTGGGCAACTTCCTATGCATTACTCACCCGTCCGCCGCTCGTCAGCGAGAAAGCAAGCTTTCTCCTGTTACCGCTCGACTTGCATGTGTTAGGCCTGCCGCCAGCGTTCAATCTGAGCCATGATCAAACTCTTCAATTAAAGTTTTGTTGAAGCTAAAAGCTTCGGCTCAATGAATTCTGATATTTAGCATTACTAAGTAATGTTGAATTGACTGTGCTCGATACCGAAGTATCAAATTGGTCACTCAGTTCATTGATAAATCTTCTTTGATTATCATCAACGAGTGCCCACACAGATTGATAGGTTTAAATTGTTAAAGAGCGTTGTTCTTATTGAGATTACTTAGCGCATCTCGTTGAACAGGGCGGCCATTTTAGCGATTTAAAAGTTCGTGTCAAACACTTTTTTAAAACTTTTATTTCATTCACTTTGAAAAGTGAAATCAAACGAGCTCAAAGCTGTTCTCGCAAACCTTTTTGAGAAGGTTTTGACCTCTGAACCGTGCTGCAGCCTGGCTGCGTGCTCCGTGTCAGTGAGGGCGCATTATAGAGACCTGAGTCACATTGGCAAGCCCTTTTTTCACTTTTTTTTGTTTTTTTGATCGTTTGATTACTTTTGCGCCAAAAACGACTGTTTTAGCTAGTTTCGACTCTATATTTCTTCATAATTAGACTAGATAAGGAGTAAAAATGAACAATATTCGTAGCTATAAAGGCATTACCCCGCAATTAGGTAATAAAGTTTATATTGATGACTCTTCTGTTCTTGTCGGTGATATTAAAATTGGTGACAACTCTAGCGTTTGGCCTTTAGTGGCTGCTCGTGGCGATGTAAACCATATTCATATTGGTGAGCGAACCAACATTCAAGACGGCAGTATATTACATGTCACCCATAAGAATGCAGACAATCCTGTCGGTTTTCCTCTTATTATTGGTAATGATGTCACTGTTGGTCATAAAGTCATGTTACATGGTTGTACCATTCACGATAGAGTGCTGGTCGGCATGGGCGCCATTGTATTAGATGGCGCAATCATTGAATCTGATGTCATGATCGGTGCGGGCAGTTTGGTGCCGCCGAATAAGACATTGGAAAGCGGTTATCTTTATATTGGCAGCCCAGTTAAGCAAGCTCGCCCTTTAAATGAAGCCGAAAAAGCCTTTTTGCTTAAATCAGCGGATAATTACGTGGTTAATAAAAATGACTACCTTAATGAACTAAAGTAGTCATCTATCGTTTAGCCCAGAATGACCTCTCCATTTGGGCTAAATGTTTCATCCTCAATTGCCTCTTCAGCCATTTCTTCTAAATCAAACTGTACTCTTGAAAAAGCCTCTAGTGCTTGTTGTTGGGATGTCACTGAATTGCCATCTAACTCAGATAGCAAACCTAGTGACGCGGTACAAGGAATAAGCTGACCAGCTTGCTGCGCAAAAAAGATCACACACTGACGAGAGTCATCCCACTTTTTATCATCTGAAAACAAAATATTTTGATTCACGCTTAACTCTCTAAATTTTTACGCAGCTCGCGCAGCACTTGGCGAATACTGGGACGCAAACCTCGCCACAGCATAAAACTTTCAGCCGCTTGCCCCACGAGCATTCCTAAACCATCATAGGCATGCAAGACACCATTCTCTTTTGCCCATTGATTAAATAACGTCTTATCTCCACCGTAGCTCATATCATAGCTGACAGTCTGAGGAGAAAAGATGCTTGGGCTGATTTCAGGCAAGCCACCCGTTAAACCGGCTGACGTTGAATTTATCACTACATCAAACGGGCCATTAATACTGTCCATGGCTTGAGCACAGACCGAACCATATCCTTGAAATACATCCACCAACGCTTGAGCCTTACTCAAGGTACGATTGGTAATCACCAATTGCTGAGGATTCTGATCCAATAACGGCTTAATAACACCACGCGCTGCTCCACCAGCTCCCAGGAGTAAGATTCGACTATCTTGCAGCGGCGCTTGGTTTTGCAATAAATCTTGCACTAAGCCTTCACCATCGGTGTTATCACCAATGATTTGCCCATCATCTAACTTTTTAAGCGTATTCACCGCTTGAGCCAATTGCGCACGCTCGGTTAATCGGTCAGCAAATTGATACGCATCGAGCTTAAACGGCGCAGTGACATTACAGCCTTTACCTCCCGAGGTAAAAAACTGGTACGCTGCATCGTTAAAGCCGTCTACTGGCGCTTCAACAATGCCATACTCCATCGCTTGATTAGTTTGACGAGCAAACAAGGTGTGTATGAATGGTGACTTACTGTGTGAGATCGGATTCCCAAATACCGCGTATTGATCAAGATTACTCATATTATGGCCTTTCCTTGCCGGCTGTACTCGCGCTTACCAATCGCGCGGTTGTAAATAGTTTTGATATAAATTCGCTTCTGCTGACTCGCTGTGTGGTGAATAATCATATTCCCAACGGGCCAATGGCGGCATCGACATTAGAATCGATTCCGTGCGACCACCACTTTGCAATCCAAATAACGTCCCGCGGTCATACACCAAATTAAACTCAACATAACGACCACGGCGATAAAGCTGGAATTGACGCTCACGCTCACCAAATGGCGTTTCATGGCGCTTTTGTACGATCGGTAAGTAAGCTTGGGTAAATCCCTCTCCTACCGCTTTGAGGTAGTCAAAACACACAGAGAAATCCCATTGGTTTAGATCATCAAAGAATAAGCCCCCGACACCGCGAGTTTCATTACGATGCGGTAAGAAGAAATAGCGATCACACCAGGCTTTATGCTCAGGGTAAACTTCTTCACCAAACGGCGCACAGATGGCTTTGGCAGTATCATGCCAGTGTTGACAATCTTCTTCAAAAGGATAAAACGGGGTTAAATCAAATCCACCACCAAACCACCAGATCGGCGCTTCGCCTTCCTTTTCTGCGATAAAGAAGCGCACATTAGCATGCGAGGTAGGAACATACGGATTATGAGGATGCAAAACTAACGAAACCCCCATCGCCTCAAAGCGACGACCGGCTAATTCAGGACGATGCGCCGTCGCAGAAGCTGGCATTTGGTCACCAAAGACATGGGAAAAGTTAACCCCACCTTGCTCAAACACCTGTCCATGGCGAATCACTCGACTACGTCCACCGCCACCTTGCTCACGTTGCCATGCATCTTCAATGAACTTGCCGCCATCAACCGCTTCTAATTGCGAGCAAATGGAATCTTGCAGAGACATAAGAAACGCTTTGACGGCGTCTTTATCAACTTGTTGGTTTTGAGCATTCATTACGTTATTTATCCTTGTCTTAATACCGCGCAAGTTTTCGCATCACGGATCTCAGTTGGCTGAGTTCGACCGCCAACTTTACCTTGTAAGATGGCAACCAACTTATCACCGAGTTGTTGTTCTACCTCTTCCGTAGTGCGACAAGGCTCTAGTCCAGTTAAATTAGCACTGGTAGAGGTGATCGGCTTACCAAAGGCCAAACACAGCTTTTGCACTAAAGGATGATCGGTGATGCGCACGGCAATCGAGTCAAATTGGCCAGTAAGATGAGAAGAAATTCCAGCTTTAACCGGCATCACCCAAGTGACAGGGCCTGGCCAGGTACTTTTTACCGTTTGTAGTTGCTCAGCCGTTAATTGATTTTCATCGATATAAGGTAAGATTTGCTGATAACTGGCTGCAATTAAAATCAAGCCTTTCTCAATCGGGCGCTGCTTGAGCGTCAAAAGTTTGTCTATCGCTTGTTGATTATCTGGATCACAACCCACCCCAAACACCCCTTCAGTTGGATAGGCGATCACTTCACCTTGCTGTAAAGCCTGTAATACCGATTCAAAATTATCCACGTTTGCTTCTTCCTTGCCTTTCATATTATTGCAACTTCGTCAGTGTATAAAACCTAACGAACAATGACTAAAAGTTTTTAACGTTCGGAGTGCTTAATCGGCTTTGTATCGACAAACAAGCTGACGCAAACGTTTTCCTTGTGGTTTTTTCTCAGTATAATGGCGCTAATTCATTAGTAATGACCTTGCTATTACAAGGTCTACTCATCATTAGTTGTTAAGGAGTGTTCGATGACTGTTGGAATCATCATGGGTTCAAAATCTGATTGGCCAACCATGAAACTGGCTGCTGAAATGTTAGACCGTTTTAACGTGCCATACGAGACCAAAGTGGTTTCTGCCCACAGAACACCTCACCTACTTGCGGAATACGCTGAATCTGCCAAAGAACGCGGCATCAAAGTGATCATCGCAGGGGCCGGTGGTGCAGCGCATTTACCGGGGATGACCGCCGCATTTACTAGCCTACCTGTGCTCGGTGTACCGGTTCAATCACGAGCTTTATCTGGCGTAGACTCTTTATATTCCATCGTACAAATGCCAAAAGGCATCGCAGTGGGCACGTTAGCCATTGGCGAAGCAGGCGCGGCCAATGCGGGCATTTTAGCGGCACAAATCATTGGTACTTTTGATCAATCCGTAATGGCAAAAGTAGAAGCCTTCCGCAAAGAACAAACTGACACTGTACTGGCAAATCCAAACCCAGCCGAGGATTAATACTGATGGCGAACAAACAAGTTTTAGTATTAGGTGCAGGCCAATTGGCACGGATGATGTCTTTAGCAGGTGCACCTCTGAATATTGATATTTCTGCCTTTGATGTAGGCAGCGAACATATTGTGCATCCGTTGACTAAAAATGTGATTGGCCATGGTTTGAATAATGCCATTGCGGCGGCTGATGTCATCACTGCAGAGTTTGAACATATTCCTCATTCAATCTTAGACATTTGTGAACAAAGCGGAAAGTTCCTACCAAGTACCCAAGCGATCAAGGCAGGCGGTGACCGTCGTATTGAAAAGCAATTATTGGATGACGCCAGCGTAGCCAATGCCAAATACGCCATTATTAATACACGCTCTGATTTTGACGCTGCGATTGAATATGTCGGTATTCCAATGGTGCTAAAAACCGCATTAGGCGGCTATGATGGAAAAGGACAATGGCGCTTAACAGATAGCAACCAAATCGACTCACTATGGAACAAAATCAGCGCCAGCTTAGAAGCGACACCAGAACAAGCCGTGGTTGCTGAAGAGTTTGTTGGATTTGATCGTGAAGTGTCTTTAGTCGGTGCGCGTCGCGCTAGCGGAGAAATCGCCATTTACCCACTGGCGGAAAACGTCCATGTCGGTGGCGTGCTCAGCTTATCTATCGCCATTGATGAACCAGAGTTACAAACTCAAGCGGCACAAATGTTCAGCGCGGTAGCAAACGAGCTTGACTACGTGGGCATTTTAGCGATTGAGTTTTTTGATGTGCAAGGCAAATTACTGGTGAATGAAATTGCTCCTCGCGTCCACAATTCTGGTCACTGGACACAACAAGGCGCAGAGGTTTGTCAGTTTGAAAACCACTTACGCGCGGTGTGCAATTTACCCCTTGGCAGTACTCAAGCCATTCGTCATACCGCGATGCTAAATATCTTAGGTCAAGACAGCCTACCTGAATCGGTATTAGCCATGCCACAATGTCATGTGCATTGGTACGGTAAAGAAAAACGACCAGGACGCAAAATGGGGCATATTAATGTATGCGCTCAAAGCAAAGATGAATTAAAACGAAATCTAACGGAATTAGTGAACGTACTCGATCCGGCTGCGTTTCCTGAACTTCAAGCGCACGTAGCGAAACTGTAATCGCATACGATTCAACAAAAAACCGCCTCATTCACAGGCGGTTTTTTTATAAATGACACTTTCGTATTCACTCTGTTTCGGTTTCGCTTTGAGTATGCTGACACTTACGATCAGCGCACTGAATTTTACTGCCACTGGCTAATCGCCTTTCCACCAGCAATGGGAAACCACAGTGTTCGCACTTGCCTTCTATTGGCGGCAGGTTGATTGAAAACTTACACTTAGGATAGGCATCACAAGCATAAAAGCTTTTTCCAAAACGAGATTGACGCTCCACCAAGTGGCCAGAGTGACATTCAGGGCATACCAACTGTTGCTCATGACTTTCATTTTGAGGCGGTGCGATGGGCGATTCAATGTGGTGACACTCAGGAAAACGACTGCAACCAATAAACATACCAAATCGGCCTTGACGCAATACCAGTTGACCAGAAACGTGCTCATCAGAAGACGTCTCGCCACATTCAGGGCAAGCGACACCAAGCTCTTTAATGATATGGCCGTCATTTTTATGCAGAGGCTTAATGTAATCGCAATCAGGATAACGATGACAACCTAAAAATGGACCTCGCTTCCCATGACGCAATTGAAGCTCACCTTGATGCTCAGTGCCACATTTAGGGCAAGCTTCATGTTCTAGCGCGTGTTCATGAGCAGAAAATAACTGCTGATCGATTTTATTACTCATAACATCCTAAATTGAGCGCCTTAAATTAATGCACTCTGTTAATGCACTAAGCCTTGTTCGGTCGAATAAAGTAACTCTTCCATCTGGGTATAAGCACTTTCATTGCCGGGCACATTGAACAGCACCATTAAAATCACCCATTTGAGATCATCCAATGTGAATTCATTGGTTTCCAAGCCCATAACACGATCTATCACCATTTCTCGGGTTTCCGTGGTCAAGACTTGTACTTGCTCTAAAAACAATAAAAAGCCGCGACAAGTCACATCCAAACGTAACATTTCGTCTTGAGTGAAAATACGGGTAGATGTGGCTGAACTGGTCGCCATATCAAGACGTGCGCCGCCTTGTTGCAATGCGGCTAAGCCCTCAAGCCAATGCAAGGCTTTATAGATTTCCTGTTGGTGAAATCCCGCTCGCAATAACTCTTCTTCCAGCTCATCTTGATCGATAGTGAGGTCTGCGTCGCTATGGATATAGGTTTCGAACAGATACATCAAAATGTCCATCATAATTTTACCCTCCACGGCAACACGTTACTTTGGTTTGTTCCCTGTATTAAGAACATAACCACCTGGCACAGAAACCACATGCCCAGCCAATTCCAGCTCTAATATTTGCATCATGACTTCATGTACCGGTATATGGGTACGCTCTGCCAAGATATCAACTGGAGTAGCCTCATTTCCTACGTTAGCTAACAGTTGTGGAAATGGCAATGCTTGGCGAGTAAATGCTGAGGTTTTATTTTCGGTCTGCGTTTTATTTGCGGTTTGAGTGCCATCTGCAGCGTAAGTTAAGTCGAGTTGTGGTTGCGAATGTTGTGCATGAGATTGAAGCGATGAAACATGAGGGTTTAACTCATCCATGATATCTTGTGGGTTTAAGGCCAAATACGCCCCTTGCTGCAATAAACGATTGGTGCCGGCAAAACCGGATTGATAAATCGATCCAGGTAAAGCAAACACATCGCGATTTTGTTCAATTGCATAACGCGCAGTAATCAAAGAGCCACTGCGTTCCGCTGCCTCAACCACGAGAACCCCTTGCGATAGCCCACTAATAATGCGATTACGGCGAGGAAAATGTTCGGCACGCGGTTTGGCATCGGGTCGCAATTCCGACACCAAAGCTCCGCCATTTTGCATAATCCGCTGCGCCAAACCGTTATGCCGCGCAGGGTAAACTTGCTCCACACCCGAACCCAATACGGCAACCGTAGTGCCATTGGCAAGTAAGGCCCCATCATGAGCGTGACCATCGATACCTAATGCTAAACCACTGGTAATAGTTAACCCTTGTTGTGCGAGTTGAAAAGCAAAATCCTTGGCAGCCTTTAACCCATCAACACTGGCATGACGGCTACCCACTATCGCCACTTGTGGAGTATTCAATGCGGCCAAATTTCCTTTAATAAACAACACCGGCGGATGTGAAGACATTTGGCTGAGTAAATAAGGATAATCAGGCTCAAGTGGGGAAAGAATATGGTGTTCATCAGAGTCAGCTTGCCATTGCAAACAAGATTCCACTTCTCGATTGGAATCTTGTTGAATGTATTGAATCTGCGTGTCTTTTAAGCCGAGATGCTGTAATTGCTGAACTGAATATCGCACCAAGTTTTGCGGGGAGTCGACACTCATCAAACGCGACAATGCCACTCCGCCTAACTTAGGTGCGAAGCTCAACCTGAGCCACGCACTGAGTTGCTCTTCATTCATCCGGCGATATTAACATCTTGTGATTGAGACGCTAACGGCGAGACGGCAATGGAATCCGTGCGGATCGGCTCTAAACTTTGGGTTATCAAAGCCAGGCTAAACTTCGCGTACGGGCGAATCACCACCATTTGACCAATTGAGATAGGTGGCAGTTCTGCTGAGCTAAAACCATTCACGCCGACTTCTTTTTCGTAACGATAATCGCCTTTACCGCCATAAATCACCGCGCCCGCTTTGGCAAGATTAAAGCTGCTGCCTTGCTTTAAGCCATCATCAGAACCACGGTCGATGATCACCACTTGATTCTTAGCCATAAATTGATGGTTATCCATCGAGCCTTTAATATTGGCGACCAAACCTTGTGGCGCAGGCGTTGGCATAAAGGTGGTTGAGAGCATCATATCGTCGCCCATAATTGGTAGCGCAATATCGTTTTGTTTCACTTCTTGATGCTGAGTGACCACTTGCAACGCGCTGACTTTATCATTCGATTCTTTCAACTTGGTCTTGGCCACTAGGCGTAGAGAGTAAGCACTGGCATCCACATCATCGCCACTGCGCTCATACTCTTCCACTAAGCGATAAATCGCCCAATCTGGGTACGACACTTGACCATCAATATAAATGCGCTCATTGCTGCTTAAGAATTGACGACCTTCACTGGTGCCTAAGACTCGCAAAGCATTATCTTCATCGGCATCCGTCAATAATTGATCGGATTTCAAGTACGGCATCACTAAGCCATCATCCAACGTCGAAATCGCATCTTTATCGCTTTTACGCACATGAGGGCTGATTTTCTTCATTGGTTTTAAACTCAAAAGTGGCTGACCATTTTGCCAAGTCAATGTGAGCTTATCGCCAGGATAAATTAAATGCGGGTTTTCAATGCTTGGATTCACTTGCCATAAACGCGGCCATAACCACGGGCTATCAAGAAACAAGGCTGAAATATCCCATAAGGTATCGCCTTTTTTCACGGTATAAGTGTTTGGCGCCCCTTCTTTTAATACTAAAGGCGGCGTAGTGGATGTGGCAGCAACAACAGAAAAACTCACCACAAAAAAGAGAAATAACTTAAAAATTGAGTGTCTAATGTTTGGCATGACCTTTGATTCCTTGGTCGACATTTTGTCGCATAATGTGATTGGATGCTGTCATTTGCCTTATAAAATGTCTAGAATTGAGCCAATAAGGTTTAAGCTGTTTCGGCACAGTTCAATATTTAGAGTGTATATGTCTGTATTAAATGTATTAACGTTCCCTGATGATCGCCTACGCACCGTGGCGAAACCGGTGGAAAAAGTCACCCCAGAAATCCAAAAGATCGTCGATGACATGATTGAAACCATGTACGACGAAGAAGGTATTGGTCTTGCGGCCACCCAAGTCGATATCCATCAACGTATTGTAGTGATTGATATTTCAGATGAGCGCGATCAACCTATGGTGCTTATCAACCCAGAAATCATCGAAAAACGCGGTGAAGATGGCATTGAAGAAGGTTGTCTTTCTGTCCCTGGCGCACGAGCTTTGGTGCCTCGCGCAGCGGAAGTTACGGTCAAAGCCTTAAACCGTGATGGTGAAGAATACACCTTTGAAGCGGATGATTTATTGGCAATTTGTGTGCAACACGAACTGGATCACCTACAAGGCAAGCTGTTCGTCGATTACTTATCACCATTAAAGCGCAAGCGTATTAAAGACAAGCTTGAGAAAATTAAACGCTTTAATGAAAAGAACCAATAATCACGTCACACGTTAATTAACGAGGTTACCTTGAGCCAGTCTTTACGTATTGTCTTTGCAGGTACGCCAGATTTCGCCGCCCGTCACTTGGCGGCGTTACTTTCTTCCCAGAAAGGTTCTGCGCAGCAAAATTCCGATTACCAAATCATCGCCGCTTATACCCAGCCTGATCGTCCAGCAGGACGCGGTAAAAAGCTCACCGCCAGCCCAGTCAAACAACTCGCGCTTGAGCATGATATCCCAGTCTTTCAACCCGAGAACTTTAAATCGGATGAGGCTAAGCAGCAGTTAAAAGCCCTCAATGCCGATTTAATGATCGTGGTTGCGTATGGTTTATTGCTGCCACAAGTCGTACTTGATACCCCACGTTTAGGCTGTATCAATGTGCACGGTTCGATCTTACCGCGTTGGCGTGGCGCAGCCCCAATTCAACGTGCAATTTGGGCGGGCGATGCGGAAACGGGTGTCACCATCATGCAAATGGATATTGGTCTTGATACCGGCGACATGCTGAAAATAGCTACCCTACCGATTGAAAGCACAGACACCAGCGCGTCGATGTATGAGAAGTTAGCGGAGCTTGGCCCACAAGCCTTACTTGAATGTGTAGAAGATATTCGTCAAGGCAAAGCATTGCCACAAAAACAAAATGACGAGTATGCCAATTACGCCAAAAAACTCAGCAAAGAAGAAGCCAAAATTGACTGGAATGATGATGCCAAGCGCATCGAACGTTGCGTGCGCGCGTTTAACCCTTGGCCGATGAGCTTTTTCTCAATACAAGATGACAATGGCGAACTGCATAACATCAAAGTATGGCAATCTCGAGTCGAGACAGACTCTAGCCAAGCGCCTGCCGGCCAAATTATCCGCGCCGATAAAACCGGTATTTATGTCGCGACAGGCAAAGAGGTTCTGGTACTAGAGCAACTGCAAATCCCGGGCAAAAAAGCCCTGCCAGTACAAGATATTCTTAATGCTCGCAGCCAATGGTTTGCAGTAGGTAACACATTAGCTTAATCCAACCTAAGGCGCAGAAATGTGCCTTATTTGCTTTTATTATTCACACAATGACCACTTGTGATTTAAACAAGAGAAAACACCATGAACGTTCGTGCCGCTGCTGCCAAAGTCTTATTTGAAGTTGTCGACCAAGGCTATTCACTTTCTGCTGCTCTTCCTGCGGCACAGCAAACCATTCGTCCTCGCGACCACGCGTTATTACAAGAAATCTGCTACGGCGCGCTACGTTACTTACCGCGTTTAGAATCCATTGCCAATGAATTGATGGATAAGCCACTGAAAGGCAAACAACGTGTTTTTCACCATCTGATCTTAGTAGGCATTTACCAATTAAGTTTTATGCGCATTCCGCCGCACGCTGCGGTTGGCGAAACCGTAGAAGGCACACAAGCGCTGAAAGGCCCAAGGTTACGCGGCTTAATCAATGCCGTTCTGCGTAATTATCAACGCAACCAAGAACAATTAGATGCTAAAGCATTGGCCCACAACGCAGGTAAATATGTACATCCAAGTTGGCTGTTAAAATTGCTGCAAGAGGCTTACCCAAATGAGTGGCAAAGCATCGTTGAAGCCAATAACAGCAAAGCGCCGATGTGGCTACGTGTGAATCGTCAGCATCACACTCGAGATGAATACCTCACCCTACTTGAACAAGAGAACATTGAAGCGGAAACTCACCCTCAAGCTCAAGATGCGCTGCGTTTATTATCGCCGTGTGATGTCATGACACTACCGGGCTTTGATAGAGGCTGGGTTTCAGTACAAGATGCTGCCGCGCAGTTGTCGGTCGATTACTTACAACCACAAGATGGTGAATTGATTTTAGATTGCTGCGCCGCACCCGGTGGTAAAACCGCGCACATTTTAGAACACACCCAAAACACCCAAGTGGTGGCAATTGATTGTGATGACACTCGTTTAAAACGTGTACACGAAAACCTTGAGCGTTTGAATTTACAAGCGCAAGTGATTTGTGGCGATGCCCGTTATCCGCAAGATTGGTGGAATGGCGAGAAGTTTGATCGCATTCTGCTTGATGCCCCTTGTTCGGCAACCGGTGTCATTCGTCGTCACCCAGACATCAAATGGCTACGTCGCGGTAACGATATTGCCGCATTGGCTGAGCTGCAAAAAGAAATCCTAGATGCCATGTGGAAACAATTAAAACCACAAGGCACTTTAGTTTATGCCACTTGTTCCATCACACCACAAGAAAACGTAGAACAAGTGAAAGCCTTCTTAAAACGTACTGATAATGTAGAATTAATTGGCTCACAAACGGATAATCCAGGTCGTCAAATTCTTCCTGGTGAAGAAAACATGGATGGTTTCTATTACGCAGTCTTACGAAAAACCGCGTAATCCCAGGTTCAACAGACCCTACATGATGCTAACAGGTGAAATGCATATCACCGTTGATGAAAGTTAAATCAAGGTTCACGAAATATTATGAAAATCATTATTCTTGGTGCTGGACAAGTTGGTGGCACACTGGCTGAAAACCTAGTGGGTGAAAACAACGATATTACCGTTATTGATCGTAACACTGACCGCCTGCGTGAGCTGCAAGATAAATATGATTTACGTGTGGTGAATGGTTATGCCAGCCATCCCGATACATTACGTGAAGCCGGCGCGCAAGATGCCGACATGTTGGTAGCGGTCACCAACTCGGATGAAACCAACATGGCCGCGTGTCAGGTGGCGTTTACCTTATTTAACACCCCAAGCCGCATTGCTCGAATTCGTTCTCCTGAATACTTAGCGGAAAAAGATGCCTTATTCCAATCGGGCGCGATTCCGGTCGATCACCTCATCGCACCAGAAGAGTTGGTCACCAATTACATTGAACGCTTAATTCATTACCCAGGTGCATTGCAAGTGGTCAGTTTTGCCGACAAAAAAGTCAGCCTGGTTGCGGTAAAAGCCTACTACGGTGGTCCATTAGTCGGTAATGCGCTCTCAACACTGCGTGAGCACATGCCGCACATTGATACCCGCGTGGCCGCCATTTTCCGTCAAGGTCGCCCGATTCGTCCGCAAGGCACCACCATTATTGAAGCCGATGATGAAGTCTTCTTTGTCGCGGCCAGTAACCACATCCGCGCGGTAATGAGTGAATTGCAACGCCTAGAAAAAACCTACCGCCGCATCATGATTGTCGGTGGCGGTAATATCGGTTCAAGTCTGGCCAAATGCTTAGAAAAAGATTACAGCGTTAAATTGATTGAACGCAGCTACCAACGTGCAGAGCGTTTATCTGAAGAGCTAGAAAACACCATTGTTTTTTGTGGCGACGCCGCCGATCAAGAATTGCTCAATGAAGAAAACATCGACCAAGTGGACGTGTTTATCGCACTGACAAACGAAGATGAAACCAACATCATGTCCGCTATGCTCGCCAAACGTCTTGGTGCCAAGAAAGTGATGGTGCTGATCCAGCGCAGTGCTTACGTCGATCTCGTACAAGGCGGCACCATTGATGTGGCAATTTCACCGCAACAAGCCACGATTTCAGCCTTGCTGACTCACGTTCGTCGTGCGGATATTGTGAATGTTTCGTCTTTACGTCGTGGCGCGGCCGAAGCGATCGAAGCCATTGCCCACGGCGATGAAACCACCTCAAAAGTAGTTGGTAAAGCGATTGGTGATATCAAACTGCCACCGGGTACCACCATTGGTGCCATTGTGCGTGGTGAAGAAGTTCTGATCGCCCACGACCGCACCGTCATTGAACAAGATGACCACGTAGTAATGTTCTTGGTAGATAAGAAATATGTGCCTGACGTTGAACGCTTATTCCAACCAAGCCCATTCTTCTTATAACAGGTACTTGTCGTCTTATGGTTAACTATCGCCCCATATCGTTTGTACTCGGACTGGTGTTATCCAAAATTGCCTTGTTCATGTATGTGCCAACGCTTATGGCCTTTTTTACCGGTACCGATGGCTTTATTGAGTTTGGCCAAGCCTTAATTATTACTCATTTTGCCGCGTTTGTTTTCTTATCCATCGGTCGTACCAAACATTTTCGCCTTGGCGTGCGGGATATGTTCTTAATCACCACTCTGGTTTGGACCGTATCCAGCTGTTTTGCCGCACTCCCCTTTGTATTCATCAACCACATTAGTTTTACCGATGCCTATTTTGAAACCATGTCAGGCATAACCACCACAGGTTCAACGGTATTAAGTGGGCTCGATACTATGGCGCCGAGTATTTTATTATGGCGCTCAACTCTGCAATGGATTGGTGGGGTGGGCTTTATCGTGATGGCGGTGGCGATTCTACCTATGCTCAACGTTGGGGGCATGAAACTGTTCCAAACGGAATCCTCCGACTGGTCAGACAAAAGTAGCCCTCGCGCCAAAAACGTCGCCAAGAATATCGTGATTGTGTACATCACTTTAACTCTGCTGTGTACCTTAGGCTATTTGTACACGGGCATGGGTCTATTTGATGCCATCAACCATGCTTTCACCACCCTTTCAACGGGTGGCTATTCCACCACCGATCAATCGATGAACCATTTCTCCAATGGGGCGCACTGGGTTGGCTCACTCTTTATGTTCTTAGGGGGGTTGCCGTTCTTATTGTTTGTCACCGCATTACGTAAAAAAGACCCCAAAACGTTGATATTAGATGCCCAGGTACAAGGCTTTTTCTATTTGGTAGCAGTGACCAGTTTGCTGGTGGCATTATGGATGACCTTTCAAGATCACTATCAATTTATTGATGCCATTCGCATCTCCACCTTCAATATCATATCGGTCTTAACCACCACTGGGTTTGGCTTGGATGACTTTACCTCTTGGGGTGGCTTGCCATCAGTGGTGTTTGCTTTCTTAATGTTAGTGGGAGCATGTTCTGGCTCAACCGCAGGCGGCATCAAAATATTCCGCTTTCAAATTGCAGCAACCCTTCTCAACAAACAAATAATGAAATTGATTCACCCATCAGGCGTTTTCGTACAACGTTATAACCAGCGTCCAGTCAATGACGATATCGTGCGTTCCGTGGTGGCATTTGTGCTGACCTTCATTCTTACCGTTATTTTTATTGCAGGCTCACTCAGTGCCATGGGGCTCGATCCCATTACCAGCATTAGTGCTTCCATGACGGCAGTGGCGAACGTAGGACCGGGCATGGGCAGTGTGATTGGCCCAACCGGTAACTTTGCGCCACTACCTGATGCCGCAAAATGGTTACTCAGTTTTGGAATGCTAATGGGACGATTAGAAATTCTGACCATCTTAGTGATTTTCTTTCCTGCGTTTTGGCGTACCTAAGATTTTCATCTACACAAGCATCAAGAAATAAAAATGGCGAGCCGCATTCAAGCGATCTCGCCATTATTTTATCCAAGCTATAAACGCATTAACCTGCCACGACTACCGGTTCTACATAGAAATAAATACCAATGAAATGGCATACGCAGCCAGCCAACACAAATAAATGCCAAATAGCGTGGTTATAAGGAATACGTTTGACCGTGTAGAAAATCACACCCAATGAGTAAATCAACCCACCAGCCACCAGCCAAACCACGGCACGAATATCAAGGTGGGCCACGAGTTGATACACCACCACTAAAGATAACCAGCCCATAATCAAATAGCTGATCAAAGAAAAGGCTTTAAAGCGATAAACAAACGCGACTTTCATGATCACACCAAGAATGGCGATCAGCCAAATCACCACCATCAAACCAATGGCTAAGTTCGTACGCAAACCGACTAATAAAAATGGTGTGTAACTGCCCGCGATCAAAAAATAAATCGCACTGTGATCGAGCGTTTTCAGCCAGCGTTTAGCAGGAGGATGAGGAATCGCATGGTATAGTGTAGAAGCAAGAAACAGCACAATCACACTCGCGCCATAAATGCTCATGCTGACATAGGTTAATGTATCCGCACCAAAATTAGCGGCTTTTAACAGCAATACCACCAAAGCCACAATACCAAAAATCACACCTAAGCCGTGGCTAATACTATTCGCCACTTCTTCACGAATGGTATATTCCTGAGATGACATGTCACTCACCTTTGCAATAACAAGATAGAGCAATATTTTGGCATATTGAGCTTACACATGTAAGCCCAATTTAATTTATTTTATTTTTTATGACAAAGCGTACCGCGTTCGATCAAGTGGTTTGATCTAAAAACTCAAGCACCTTTTTACCTGCTTGCTGTGGATCTTCATCATGCTGCAGTACTAATTCACGCTTCAATTTATTGCTGCCAATGAAACTCGATAACATGCCGCCCATGCCTTTTTTCTGGCGATCCACTTCAAACCAAATTTTAAGATCATGTTCCGTCCGGTATGTCACGATTTCTAATTCACGCCAACGGCCATGAAATTCCCCACGCACAGGCACAAATTCAAACTCCTGAACAAAAGGCAGTTCAAACCCATCGACCGCTTCACACTCGACCTGACGAATACGCAAACCAGCCTCTTCTAACGCAGAGAAAATACCATCTTCTAATGGATCAGGACGCACAGTTAAAATATCGGTATCTTTCGGATCCGAAGCTAACGCAATATCGAGTTTTGTATCCAGCCATACTTTGGAATCACCCAGTGTGATCGGCGTATTCCACGGCACCTGTAGCTCAACTTCAAAGACTTTATCTTGATGCGGTTCAATATCAAACGCGTACGGCAGAGACCATTTATCCAACACAAATGTTTTGGCTTCTTTACTGCCTTGAACCTTACGCCCTTCCGGGTTCATTCTTTCCGCGCGATAACGGCAGCATAACTTGAGATAAATATTGTCAATGGATTGTGCTGTCGAGCCACCATAAACATGCACGTCCACCGCAACAGTTTGCCCTGGGTAAACCACATCTTGCTTCAAAATGGTATCGACTCTTGCCGAACCTATACCCAAACTCGCCAACGTCTTTTTAAAAAACGACATACATATTCCTCGCTTTTCATTGGTTTTTTTAAATTATTGTCAATTCAGTTAAATTCTGTGTTTATTGATAAAAAGCTTATCGCTTTAACAAATCATTGTGACTATACTATTACACAGTCGAAAAATTGTTCGATTACTGGTCATTATTAGGACAAACAATCTAAATACATAATGGTTGGATCAGGTAACAATTGCCATGGATGTGCGTTTTTATAGGCAATAAATTCTATGCGTCCCGTTCCTGTTAGAGCATCATTTTCTCGTGGTTCAGCATCACGTCGTCGTCACAGTTTCGTTGCAGTCCCTGTAGCAAAAACTCCTCAAACGCCGGCAACAGCAAACGAACAGAAATAGTTTCGCTCCAACAAACCTTATCTAAGAGCGTAGCATCATTTAGGTGCTGCGCTTTTTTTTAGAATTTGCTACCGTAGCCTAATAATCCTTACTTTATATATGGTGAAAATATGAAATGCCATCGCGTTAATGAACTGATCGAACTGCTCCACCCTGAATGGCAAAAAGATCCCGACCTCAATCTGCTTGAGTTTCTGGTTAAATTAAGCCAAGAAGCGGGTTATCAAGGCAAACTAGAAGAACTCACCGACGACGTTTTAATCTATCACCTCAAAATGCGCAATTCGGCTAAAGATGAAATGATCCCTGGCCTTGCCAAAGACAAAGAAGATGACTTCAAAACCGCCTTACTTCGCGCTCGCGGTATTATTCAATAATCAAGCAATTAACTCAGCTTAGCTATAGGCTAGGTTGACGTTATTTTGTACTTATTTCAATATCAAAGTGACAAATCTTGAAGCCCATTGCGGCTTCATTTTTTTATCCTCGGTATACTGTGGCACATTCGTTTCACATAATAAAAATCAAACACTGTGAACAGTGGCCAGCAAGGAAGTGACATGAGCAATGAAAGAATCGATGTCAAAGTCATCGACCCTAAAACCAACCGAGATGCGAACGGTAAAATTTACGTTCGTAAAAGCCAAGGTACTTTTCAAAAGCTACGCCGTTATGGTGGCTGGTTTCTTATACTGCTGTTTATTGCTCTGCCTTGGATCACTTACCAAGACCGCCAGGCCATTTTGTTTGATCTCGCTAAGCAACAATTTTTCTTCTTTGGTGCTAGCTTCTTTCCGCAAGATCTCACTTTATTAGCGTTAATTTTTGTCATTGCTGCTTTTGGCTTGTTCTTCTTAACTACTTTTTTAGGTCGAGTTTGGTGTGGCTATTTGTGCCCACAAACCGTTTGGACCTTTATCTTTATCTGGTTCGAAGAAAAGCTCGAAGGCCCCGCCAATAAACGCCGCAAGCAAGATAACAGCAAATACACTGGTAACCTTATGGCGAGAAAAGCCATCAAACACATTGCTTGGTGGGTGATTTCTATTTTTACCGGTTTAGTGTTTGTCGGATACTTCATTCCTGTACGTGAACTTTTTACTGAATTTTTCACTTTTGAATTGGGCTTTTGGCCTGCTTTTTGGGTGTGGTTCTTTGCCGCTTGTACTTATGGCAATGCGGGATGGATGCGTTCCATTATGTGTTTGCACATGTGCCCTTACGCACGTTTTCAATCGGCAATGTTCGATAAAGACACCTACATTGTTGGCTATGATGTAAAACGCGGTGAGCCACGTGGCCCTCGTTCACGTAAAGCGGAAAAACCGGCCCACCTTGGAGATTGCATTGATTGTAACTTATGCGTGCAAGTGTGCCCAACCGGGATAGATATCCGAAATGGGCTGCAATATGAATGCATAAACTGTGGCGCTTGTATCGATGCTTGTGATGAAACCATGGATAAAATGGGCTACCCACGCGGCCTCATCAGTTACACCACAGAACACAAATTGGCGGGCAACAAGACCAAAGTCATGCGCCCTAAACTACTGGGTTATGGCGCCGCTTTAATCTTGATTGTTGGCCTGTTCATCACCCAAGTTGCTGGGGTTGATCCAGCCAATATGAGCGTACTGCGCGATCGCAATCAAATGTATCGAGTGGATAATCAAGGTTGGATTGAAAACACCTACACCTTAAAAGTGATGAACAAAACCCAACAAACTCAGCAATACCACATTGATGTGAAAGGCTTAACCGATGTGAAATGGTACGGTAGCCAAACCATTAGCGTACCTGCAGGGCAACTCATTAGTCAGCCTATCAGCCTCGCGGTTAGCCCTGGGGAGTTAACCTCGCCGATTGTCAAATTTGAGTTTATACTCACCGACAATGATGGCTTTACCTTAGCGGTTGAAAGTCGCTTTATCAAAAAGCTCTAATTGAGAAACTTAATTAAGGAAAGGCTGAGTAATTGGCCTTTTTTATTATTCTATGAATCATCCTGACTCAGCTGAACTCGCGTTTAATTTTGATGGACTGACTCCCGACTTTATGTGGTATGCCTTGGAAAGTATTGGCATTCGCACAGAATCGGGCTTATTAGCGCTCAATAGCTATGAGAACCGCGTGTATCAATTTGTCGATGAAGACAAAAAACGCTATGTGGTCAAATTCTACCGCCCACAACGTTGGAGCCAAGAACAAATTCTTGAAGAACATCAATTTACCCAAGAATTACTCGAACAAGATATTCCCGTTGCGCCACCGTGTGTGATCAATGGTTCTACCTTGCACCATTATCAAGGTTACCTATTCGCCTTATTTGATAGTGTCGGCGGGCGACAATTTGAAGTGGATAATCTCGATCAACTGGAATGGGTTGGCCGATTTATGGGACGCATTCACCAAGTGGGTCAATCGAAACCTTTTACTCATCGCCCAAGCATGGGATTGGAAGAGTATTTATACCAACCAAGGCAAATCCTGCAACAGTCGAGTTTTATTCCTAGCTACTTAGAAAATAGCTTTTTTAGCGATCTCGATAGCTTGATAGGGCAAATTGAGCAACATTGGTTTACACCTTCATCGCAAATTCGATTGCATGGTGATTGTCATCCCGGCAATATCTTATGGCGCGATGGGCCGATGTTTGTTGATTTGGATGACGCGCGTAATGGCCCGGCAGTACAAGATTTATGGATGCTGCTCAGTGGTGAGCGTCAAGATCAACTCATGCAGCTCGACATTATTTTGGAAGCCTACTCCGAATATTGCGAATTTGATCATAACCAATTGAAACTGATCGAGCCTTTACGTGGTCTCAGAATGGTGCACTACATGGCTTGGCTGGCAAAACGTTGGCATGATCCGGCGTTTCCAATTGCATTTCCTTGGTTTAACGATGCAAAATACTGGGAAAACCAAGTGCTCAGTTTTAAAGAACAACTATCTGCGTTACAACAACCAGCGCTCACCCTGACCCCTCAATGGTGATGATTGAAAACTGGTCGTAACTCACCTGAAATGAAATGGAGTGAATTCAACAATGAAAAAAATTTTTGCCCTCTGTGCCACACTGCTACTGAGCTTCGCCGCTCACGCAGAACGCTTTCCTGAAGGTGATTACTACAAGGTTCTCGATCTTCCAAAAGCCAGCTCACCAACCGTGACCGAGTTTTTCTCTTTCTACTGCCCACATTGTCACGCGTTTGAGCCTATGATCGGCGCACTGAAAAAACACCTTGATGGTAACGCTGAGTTTGAAAAAGTCTCTGTGTCATTTATGGGTGGCAACATGGGTAAACCAATGAGTAAAGCTTATGCCACCATGGTTTCTCTTGGCGTAGAAGACAAAATGGTGCCGGTGATGTTTGCACGCATTCACGATCAACGTAACCCACCAAAAGACGAAGCTGAATTACGTCAAATCTTCTTAGATCACGGTGTTTCTGCTGAAGATTATGATGGTACCTACAACAGCTTTGCGGTTGATTCTATGGTGCGTCGCTTTGATAAGTCATTCCAAGAAGCTGGTCTATCTGGTGTACCAACCGTTGTGGTCAACAATAAATACGTGGTTGATGCGGGTAAGGTAAAAGACATTAACGAATACTTTGATTTGATTGATTTCTTATTGAAAAAGTAACCCTCTTCTAATGCAAAACGGGAAGCCTCATTAAGCTTCCCGTTTTTTTATTGTGCTATTTTTCATCTAATTTTTCACATCTGAAAAGGTTTGATGCTGCTGGTATAGTTCATCAAGGTAGGCATCTTTGTCTTTCCAACGACCACTGAGCCAAGACTGAAACTCTCGCTTAAAGGCCGGCTGATTGAAATAATCCCCTTGCGGCACTTGTGACATCGGCACCACATCAATCTTCACCACAATCTTAGTCAGCTTTCCTGTCAACATATCGCGAAATGGCGTTTGAATGTTCTCTGGATAGGCTAATGTTACATCCACCACATATTCAAACTGCTCCCCCATCGCCGCTAATGTATAGGCTATGCCGCCCGATTTAGGTGATAACAAGTGCTGATAAGGTGAACGGCGATTCGCGGCTTTATCATAACTATGACGCGTGCCTTCCACATAGTTCACCACTGTGGTTGGCGTGTACTGAAACTTTTCACATGAACGGCGCGTGGTTTGTAAATCTTGGCCTTTTTTCTCTGGGTGTTTTGCCAAATACTCTTTGCTATAGCGACGCATAAACGGCATATCCAGCGCCCAACACCCCATGCCGACAAACGGCACAAATAACAATTCATACTTTAAGAAAAATTTCGGCATCGGTATGCGATGACGCAGCACGCTACACAACACCACAATATCCGCCCAGCTTTGATGGTTACAAATCACCAAATACCAACCCTTTTGGGTTAATTGCTCACCACCTTCAATCTGCCATTCCACCGGGTTAATCACATTCAAGGTGGCATTATTAATGGTTGCCCATATCCACATCATTCGGTTGGCAACAAACGTCATCGCGCGCTTGACCGGAGCAAGAGGCAGTAAACATTTCACCACTGCAGTCAAACAAATGCCTAGTGATACTATTGCGGTATTCATGATCACAATAAAGCAACTGATAATAAAACGAATAGCCGTCACAACATTCTCACCCTTATAGACGCAGAAAAAACACGGCATTATATACTTTTATCGCCCATTGTTGAGTGTATTTCATCTACGCTTGATCCAGATCGCTATACCGCTTGCGCTGTCAATTGCTTGAGTAAGCGGTCCATATTTCGATAACCCAATGCTTCGGCCAAATGCGCTTTTTGAATGGTGTCAGATTGTGATAAATCTGCAATGGTGCGCGCTACTTTTAAAATGCGATGATACGCCCGTACTGATAAACCTAATTGATGCAAAGCATGTTCTAAAAATTCCGCATCGGGCTTAGATAATACACAAACGGTCTCGATTTCACGGCTATTAAGCAGAGCATTAACTTTGCCGCTGCGCTTGAGCATCACTTGTCTGGCTTGCCACACTCGCTGTTTCACCACTTGAGTCGGCTCTCCTCGATCACCACCTTGCGATAATGTGCCTTTCGGCAAAGCTGGAATTTCTATCGACATATCAAATCGATCCAGTAATGGGCCTGATAAGCGGCTTAAATAACGTAAAATCATTTGTGGATTGGCGCGAGTTTGCGAGCCTTCATAATAACCGGTAGGGCTTGGATTTAGCGCACCGACTAATTGAAAGCGAGCCGGAAAGCGCGTTTTACCAGCCGCGCGCGATATGATAATTTCGCCCGATTCTAATGGCTCACGTAATGAATCAAGAACTTTGCGATCAAATTCAGGCATCTCATCTAAGAACAATAAGCCATTGTGCGCCAGTGATATTTCACCCGGCCTTGGAATCGAACCACCGCCCACCAATGCCGCCATTGAACTGGAGTGATGAGGAGCGCGAAACGGACGATTCTTCCAATTATGATGATTGATTTCCACATCGGTGAGAGACGCAACCGAGGCACTTTCTAGCGCTTCATCGTCATTCATTTCAGGTAATAAATCACACAAACGCGATGCCAACATGGTTTTCCCCGTTCCCGGCGGGCCTAAAAATAACAAGTTATGTGAACCGGCGGCGGCGATTTCTAACGCACGCTTTCCTTGCTGCTGGCCAATAATATCTTGCAGATCGCGTTCATTATTTGGCTCTGTTAGTGCATCAGGCGAGGTAAATAACCCCATGGTTTGCTGACCACATAAATCCGCGCATACTTCCAATAAGGCCGCGGCTGATTTATGCAAACCTTGCCCCACCAACGCCGCTTGATCACCATTATCATTGGGCACGACTAAACTGCGTTCAATTTTCAAACACGCTAAGGCTGCCGGAAGCACACCTTTCACTTTGCGTAATTCGCCCGATAACGCCAACTCTCCGACAAATTCATGACTATCGAGTTTATTGATCGCAATTTGTTGTGACGCCGCTAAAATCCCCAAAGCAATAGGCAAATCAAAACGTCCACCTTCTTTGGGCAGATCCGCCGGCGCTAAATTGACGGTGATACGTTTGGCGGGGAACTCAAAATTGGAATTAAGAATGGCGCTGCGCACTCGATCTTTGGATTCTTTGACCGTGGTTTCTGGCAACCCCACCAGCGAAAAACCGGGCATGCCGTTGCTTATGTGGACTTCGACAGTGACTTCTGGCGCTTCTACCCCAACACAAGCGCGACTGTGTATGATTGCTAACTCCATTTTATCTATCCTTTAGTGATTCATTTCAATCTATCACTTCCTATATACAAACTTTGCGCTTAGCTTGTCGGTGAAAAAAGTGTGAGTTTTTGCTTGTAATCTGAACAGTCTTTGTGATACCACTAACAGTAGGAACTGAGTTACACCTTCAAATGGAATTGAAATGAACTTTATCGCTCGTATTCGTACTCTGATTATTCTCCTTGTCGTGGTCATTATTCAGTCCGCGCGGGGATTAGTGAGCGAAAAGTAACACCAGACACTATTAAGCCCCCGCACTTTAAGTCGGGGGCTTTTTTTATCCATTTTTAAAATCCGAGACACAGCTTAAAATCCGAAACACACTTTAAAACCAAATACACACTTATGGCCATGACAGAATAATAAAATAGACAGCCAGTAGCAGGACAAGGAAGAGAGCCATGCAAACAGCACCACAGAAACATTCGACCCGCGCGCAGGAGGCACACCAATGACAGGAGCAGAATTGGTAGTCAGCGCACTACAACAAGAAGGCATCAAAACCGTATTTGGTTACCCAGGCGGTGCCATCATGCCAATCTACGATGCGCTTTATGATGGCGGCGTAGAGCATATTTTATGTCGACACGAGCAAGGTGCGGCAATGGCGGCTATCGGTATGGCACGTTCCACTCAAGATGTGGCGGTGTGCATGGCAACATCAGGTCCAGGTGCAACTAACTTAGTCACTGGCCTTGCCGATGCATTAATGGATTCCATTCCTATTGTTGCCATCACCGGACAAGTCGCCAGTAGCCACATAGGTACCGATGCGTTTCAGGAAATGGATGTGATTGGCATGTCGCTTTCTTGTTGTAAACACAGCTACCTAGTCACTGACGTTAACGAACTTGCCCCAACCCTTTCTGAAGCTTTTGAACTTGCGAAATCTGGTCGTCCTGGCCCAGTATTGGTTGATATAGCCAAAGATGTGCAACTGGCCCAAGCGCCGACCAAAATCTTACCGGAATTCACGCCACCGGCACTGCCAATTGCGAGCAAAAACGCCATTACCCAAGCACAACAAGTCTTAGCCAAAAGCCGCAAGCCAGTATTGTACGTTGGCGGAGGGGTGCAACTAGCCAAAGCGACCGAGACGGTACGTGAGTTTTTAAATCTGAACCCAATTCCTGCGGTCAGCACCTTGAAAGGCTTAGGGACGATTGAGCGTCATTACCCACACTACCTCGGCATGTTAGGCATGCACGGCACTAAAGCCGCTAACCTAGTGGTACAAGAGTGTGATTTGTTGATTGTGGTTGGTGCGCGTTTTGATGACCGAGTAACCGGCAAGCTAGATACCTTTGCCCCACACGCCAAAGTTATCCATCTTGATATTGATGCCGCCGAATTCAACAAATTACGCCATGCTCATGCGCCATTACGTGGTGATTTGAATGTCCTGCTGCCACAACTGGAAGTCAGCAACGATGTGTCGGAGTGGACCGAACACTGCGATCGCCTAAGAAAGAAATTCAAATGGCGTTATGATCACCCTGGCGATTTGATCTACGCACCTAAGCTATTAAAACAGCTAAGCGATATGATGCCAGACAGTTCCATGGTATCGACCGACGTAGGACAACACCAAATGTGGGCCGCGCAGCATATTCAACCTCGCGCGCCACAAAACTACATCACTTCTGCCGGTCTTGGCACCATGGGCTTTGGTTTGCCTGCCGCGATGGGGGCGAAAGTCGCTCGTCCGCAAGATGAATCTATTCTGATCACTGGCGATGGTTCATTTATGATGAACATTCAAGAACTTGGCACCTTAAAACGTCGCCAAATTCCAGTCAAAATGGTGCTACTCAACAACCAACGTTTAGGCATGGTGCGTCAATGGCAATCGCTGTTTTTTGATGGCCGCCACAGTGAAACCATCCTAGATGACAACCCTGATTTCATCATGCTAGCCAAAGCCTTTGATATTCCGGGCAAAACCATTACTCGTAAAGAGGAAGTCGAGCCGGCACTAAAAGAAATGCTCGCCAGTGAAACCTCTTACTTACTGCACGTACTGATTTCAGAAGAAGAAAATGTTTGGCCATTAGTGCCACCGGGCGCAGCAAACCAAGATATGTTGGAGAATACCTAATGGACAGATATCAATTAAATATAAAAGCCGACGACAAGCCAGTATTACTTGAACGAGTGTTGCGCGTGATTCGACATCGTGGTTTTATAATCCGACAAGTGATCGCCACCGTAAACCACGAAAGTAATATCGCTAGCGTCGAGATCATTGTCGACAGCAGCCGCCCAATCTCAATCCTGATCAATCAAATTGAGAAATTGTGGGACATTCGCACCGTTGAGACCGAACTGCTGCAAACACATCTATCAGAATAAAAAATTAAAGGAATAATACTATGGCTACGAATACTGCTGATTTCATTTGGTTCAATGGCGAAATGGTGCCTTGGGCGGACGCTAACGTTCACGTACTCACTCATGCCATGCACTATGGTACTTCTGTTTTTGAAGGTATCCGTTGCTACAACACCCCAAATGGTCCAATTGTATTTCGCCATAAAGAGCACATGCAGCGCTTAGAAGATTCCGCCAAGATTTATCGTTTTCCTATTCCTTATTCTGTTGAAGAAATGATGGAAGCGTGTCGTGAAACGCTACGTGCCAACAAACTCGATTCGGCTTACATTCGCCCACTGGGTTTTGTCGGCAACGTTGGTTTGGGTGTTTGCCCTCCGACTGACACTAAAATGGAGCTCATCATCGCTGCTTTCCCTTGGGGGGCTTACCTAGGTGAAGAAGCGCTAGCCAATGGTGTGGATGCCATGATTTCTAGCTGGAATCGCGCCGCACCCAATACTATTCCAACCGCGGCCAAAGCGGGTGGTAACTACTTATCATCATTATTGGTGGGTGGTGAAGCTCGCCGTCATGGTTACGATGAAGGTATTGCACTAAGCGTAAATGGTTATATTTCAGAAGGCGCGGGCGAAAATATCTTTGTGGTGAAAAATGGCAAAATCATTACGCCACCTGCTACCAGCTCAATTTTACCGGGAATTACTCGTGATTCTATAGTCACTCTCGCCAAAGATTTAGGCTACGAGATTGAAGAAGCAAATATTGCTCGTGAAGCGCTTTACCTTGCCGATGAAATCTTCATGACAGGCACAGCCGCGGAAATTGTACCGGTACGCAGCGTCGATCAAATTACGGTTGGTGCCGGCAAACGCGGCCCAATCACAGAGAAAATTCAATCCACCTTCTTTGGCCTATTTAACGGCACCACTGAAGACAAATGGGGCTGGCTCGATCCTGTCTACCCACAAGGTAAATAGCATCCACAAGGTAAATAACGCCCAGTAGATGAACAATTTCTCTGTATTATCAATTTATTAAGATTTAAAAAGGACTTTATATTATGCCTATCTACCGCTCCGCCACCACCACTCATGGTCGCAATATGGCTGGTGCTCGTGCTTTATGGCGTGCAACTGGCGTGAAAGAAGAAGACTTCGGCAAACCTATCATTGCTGTGGTAAACTCATTTACTCAATTCGTACCCGGCCACGTACACCTAAAAGACATGGGCCAACTGGTTGCCGCTGAGATTGAAAAAGCCGGCGGC
This sequence comes from Vibrio gangliei, assembly GCF_026001925.1. Classification (NCBI taxonomy): domain Bacteria; kingdom Pseudomonadati; phylum Pseudomonadota; class Gammaproteobacteria; order Vibrionales; family Vibrionaceae; genus Vibrio; species Vibrio gangliei. Next base: position 2,575,803 of record NZ_AP021869.1, read on the forward strand.
ATTGCCAAAGAATTCAACACCATTGCGGTTGATGACGGTATCGCCATGGGCCACGGCGGCATGTTGTACTCCTTACCTTCTCGTGAATTGATCGCCGACTCAGTCGAATACATGGTCAATGCTCACTGCGCCGATGCCATGGTGTGCATTTCCAACTGTGACAAAATCACCCCGGGAATGTTAATGGCTTCATTGCGCCTTAATATTCCAGTGATCTTTGTTTCAGGCGGACCAATGGAAGCGGGTAAAACTAAGTTATCGGATCAATTGATCAAGCTAGACTTAGTGGACGCCATGATCCAAGGCGCCGATCCAAAAGTGTCTGATGAGCAAAGCCAGCAAGTCGAACGTTCCGCTTGCCCAACCTGTGGTTCGTGCTCAGGTATGTTCACCGCTAACTCGATGAACTGTTTAACCGAAGCGCTCGGTTTAAGCCAACCGGGTAATGGTTCGATGCTGGCCACCCACGCTGACCGTGAACAACTGTTTTTAAAAGCCGGTCAACGTATTGTTGAACTCACTAAACGTTACTACCTAGAAGATGATGCTTCTGCCCTACCGCGCAATATCGCCAATAAAGCCGCGTTTGAAAATGCCATGGCGCTGGACATTGCGATGGGCGGCTCAACCAATACCGTATTGCATCTATTAGCTGCGGCGCAAGAAGGTGAAGTCGATTTCGACATGAGCGACATTGACCGCATGTCTCGCCAAGTGCCGCACTTATGTAAAGTGGCCCCTTCAACTCAGAAATACCATATGGAAGATGTGCATCGCGCCGGTGGGGTGATGGCGATTCTAGGTGAACTGGATCGCGCTGGCCTATTGAATAACCAAACCAAAACCGTATTAGGTTTGACCATGGCCGAGCAATTAGCGCAATACGACATCATGCAAACCCAGTCGGATGATATCAAAACCTTCTTCCGCGCCGGTCCTGCTGGTATTCGCACCACCAAAGCGTTCTCACAAGATTGCCGTTGGGATACCTTAGATGATGACCGCGCTGAAGGTTGTATTCGCACCAAAGAACATGCCTTTAGCCAAGATGGTGGCCTAGCGGTTCTGAGCGGTAATATCGCCCTTGATGGCTGTATCGTAAAAACCGCCGGCGTAGATGAAAGCATTCTTAAATTCCAAGGCCCAGCGGTGGTGTTTGAAAGCCAAGAAGATGCGGTTGAAGGTATTTTGGGCGGAAAAGTTAAAGCCGGTGATGTGGTGGTGATCCGCTACGAAGGCCCGAAAGGTGGCCCTGGTATGCAAGAAATGCTGTATCCGACCACTTATCTAAAATCCATGGGACTAGGTAAAGAATGCGCGCTATTAACCGATGGTCGCTTCTCTGGCGGTACTTCTGGTTTATCGATTGGTCACGTTTCACCAGAAGCGGCCAACGGCGGTACCATCGGCCTCGTTGAGCCAGGAGATACGATTAGCATCGATATTCCAAACCGCTCTATCACGCTCGACATCAGTGAAGCAGAACTGGCTGAGCGTCGTGAAAAACAAGATGCTAAAGGTTGGAAACCAGCTGACCGTGTACGCCAAGTATCTTACGCACTGAAAGCCTATGCCATGCTCGCCACCAGCGCCGATAAAGGTGCAGTGCGTGATAAATCTAAGCTAGAGGAGTAATCCTTTATGCCAGAAGACACACAATCCACAGCTTTACCTTACACTGGCGCGGAATATCTGCGCCACATTCTACGCGCACCTGTGTATGAAGCGGCGATAGTCACGCCATTGCAAGACATGACTCGTTTATCGGAGCGCTTAGGCAACAAGGTTCAGCTCAAACGTGAAGACCGCCAACCGGTGCATTCTTTTAAACTGCGTGGCGCTTATAACATGGTCGCCAGTTTAACCGATGCGCAAAAGCAAGCCGGCGTGATCACTGCATCTGCCGGTAACCATGCACAAGGCATCGCGCTATCGGGCAGCTTACTCAATATTAAAGCCATCATTGTGATGCCAAAAACCACGCCTGATATTAAAGTCACGGCGGTACGTAACTTTGGTGGTGAAGTGCTCCTACATGGCAGCAATTTTGATGAAGCCAAAGCCGAAGCGGAAGGTCTCGCCGAGCTACACAGCTACTCTTATGTGCCGCCATTTGATCATCCGTTGGTGATCGCAGGTCAAGGCACGATTGGTATGGAAATGCTGCAACAAAATGGCCATTTAGATTATATCTTTGTGCCTGTTGGCGGTGGTGGTTTAGCCGCTGGCGTCGCAGTATTAATCAAGCAATTGATGCCTGAAATAAAAGTGATTGCCGTTGAGCCGGAAGATTCCGCCTGTTTGAAAGCCGCGCTCGATGCAGGTAAACCAGTACCACTGGATCGCGTTAGCATGTTTGCCGATGGCGTGGCAGTGAAAATCATCGGTAATGAAACCTTCCGCGTTTGCCAAGAATACCTAGATGGACACATTACCGTTTCTAGCGATGAAATCTGCGCCGCGGTCAAAGACATCTTTGAAGACACCCGCGCCATTGCCGAACCTTCGGGCGCTCTTGCTTTAGCCGGATTGAAAAAGTTTGCCGAGCAAAACCAGCTCAAAGGCAAACAATTGGGTACGGTTTTATCGGGTGCGAACACTAACTTCCACGGCCTGCGTTATGTGTCGGAGCGTTGTGAACTGGGTGAAAAACGAGAAGGTTTACTAGCCGTCACCATTCCAGAACGTAAAGGCGCTTTCTTTGAGTTCTGTAACCTGATTGGCGGACGCGCGGTTACCGAATTTAACTACCGCTATAACGATGACAGCCAAGCTAATATTTTTGTCGGCGTTCGCTTGCAAGACGGCCAAGCCGAGCTGGATCATATTGTGGAAGATTTGCGCCAAGGCGGTTATCCAGTGGCGGATTTATCCGATGATGAAATGGCTAAACTGCACATCCGCTACATGGTCGGAGGCAAGCCTCTCAAACCATTACAAGAGCGTTTATACAGCTTTGAATTTCCAGAATCACCGGGCGCTCTGCTGAAATTTTTAAGCACGCTCGGCACCCATTGGAACATCAGCCTATTTAACTACCGCAACCACGGCGCAGACTATGGCCGAGTATTATGTGGTTTTGAATTGGAAGATTCCGATTTAGAGCGTTTCTCTGCGCATCTTAAAGAGCTCGGCTATCAATACAAAGATGAAAACGACAGCCCGTCGTATAAGTTCTTTTTGGCCAAATAAACTACCTATTAATAACCTACCTCTTAAAGCGACCTAATTTGGTCGCTTTACTTTTCCAAGTCCGTTGCTGCGTTTACTTTCTGCTTCATCAGGCTTATGTTATGCCAAACCCGTTTTGAGCGAGAGAGAGCATGAAAATCGATTTAACCCAGTTAGTCACCGAAAGCCGCAACCAAGCCAGTGCCGAAATAGATAATCTATCGACACTGGATATGCTGACCGTCATTAACCAAGAAGATCAAAAAGTGCCACTCGCGGTACAAAGTCAATTGCCTCAAATTGCGCAAGCCGTCGATACCATCACTCAAGCTTTTTCTGAAGGGGGTCGCTTAATTTATATGGGTGCTGGCACATCTGGTCGATTAGGTATTTTGGATGCCAGTGAGTGCCCACCAACCTATGGTTCCAATCCTGACTTAGTGGTTGGGCTAATTGCTGGTGGTCATCAAGCCATTTTAAAAGCGGTAGAAAATGCCGAAGACAATAGCGAGCTTGGCAAAAGTGATCTTGCGTCTCTCAATCTCAGTTCAAAAGATATGGTGGTGGGCATCGCGGCCAGTGGACGTACGCCTTATGTCATCGGTGGTATGCAGTATGCTCAACACATTGGCGCAAAAACCGTTTCCATTGCCTGTAATCCAGGTTGTCCAATGGAAGAACATGCCCATATCGTCATCACACCAGTTGTTGGGCCGGAAGTAGTGACCGGCTCTTCACGTATGAAAGCAGGGACAGCGCAAAAACTCATTTTGAATATGCTCACCACGGGTGCCATGATAAAAAGTGGCAAAGTGTTCGGTAACCTTATGGTTGATGTCGAAGCCACTAACGCTAAGCTGATTCAACGCCAAACCAATATTGTGGTGGAAGCGACTGGAGCAACAGTCGAGCAAGCGGAACAAGCGCTCAATGCCTGCGGACGTCACTGTAAGACAGCCATTTTAATGTTATTGGCTAATATTGATGCCCAGCAAGCAAAGCAACGCTTAGAGCAACATAACGGCTTTATCCGCCACGCATTACAAGATTAACCCCACGCCGCACTTAACTGCGGTGTCATTTTATAACCCCTACTTCAACCAATCTTGATACAGTTTTTCACTGTCGCCGAGATAATCAATCAACCATTCCACCAGCTTATTATCTTGATGCTTTCTCCACACTAAACAGCAAGCACTGAGTGGTTTATCGCCTTTTAAGCTCACTTCAATCAACTCATTTTGGACGATAAAATGGCTAGCCATGTGGCGCGGCATATAGCCCATGCCGACTTTGTTTTTGAGGCATTCAATGGCACTAAACCAATTGGGTAACAATAAACGTCGTTGTTGGGCGGAATGCCAAGTGTGTCGTTTAGGTAAAATGGTCGAGGTGTCATCTAAACAAATGGCCGGAATATGAGATAAATCTTCGTCACTCAACTCGGTTTGACTGGCCAACGGATGATCGCTTGCCATCACATAAGCCCAATCAATGCTGCCCATCAATTTCACCCCATAATCGCCACTTACCGGAATAGCAGAAGTCGCACCAATCACCACATCGGCTCGCCCTTCTGAAATTGCTTCCCATGATCCATTGAATACTTCCATATTGATTTGCAATTCAGCGTAATCAAAGGTGGTATAAAAATCTTCAATCAAAGCTTTGAGTGGTTCGAGTTTAACGATGTTATCGAGCGTGAGTTTGACGGTTTTATGATAGCCACTTTCCACTCGCTTGGTTTGCGCTTTGACCTCTTCCATTTGACGTAACAGCTGTCGCGCTTCTTTAATGAAATGTTCCCCAGCCTCGGTTAATTCCACCTTACGCGTTAAGCGATGAAATAATTTCACGCCAAGCTCTTGCTCGACCTGGCGAACCGCATAACTGATGGCGGAAGGCACTTTATGTAACTGCTCAGCCGCAGCGGTGAAACTGCCCATTCGGGCGACGGTATCCAACATTTGCAGCGATTGTTTGGAGTACATAGCTAACCTATCAAATTTTTTGAACGATACCTGAAAATTATAACGTTTAATTTCTTAGATTGAAGAATTTATAATGCTTTCATTCCAATTTGGCCGACTCTATTTGGCCATTGATCACCGATTACTGTTTACTGGATGTCTTATGAATATCGCCAAAACACAACTGTTTTACTTAGCGGCACTTTCCATGTTGGGCTTTGTAGCCACCGACATGTACTTGCCAGCATTTAAAACCCTAGAACAACACTTTGCCACTGGGCCAGAATCGATCGCGCTGTCTTTATCGATCTTTTTAGCGGGTATGGCTTCGGGTCAATTATTGTGGGGCTTAGCATCCGATAAATTTGGCCATCGTAATACCTTGGCGGTTGGTTTGGTTTTATTCTCTCTCGCTTCTCTAGGTTTAGGTTTTAGCCAAGAAGTATGGCAATTATTAACATTACGTTTTGTACAAGCGATTGGTGTGTGTGCACCTGCGGTTATTTGGCAGGCCATGGTGATCAAGCGTTACTCGAGCTCAGTGAGCCAACAAGTTTTTGCATCAATTATGCCGTTAGTGGCGTTATCACCCGCCATCGCACCGCAATTAGGTGTGTTCTTGATGAGTCACTTTGGTTGGTCAAGCATCTTTATTTTCTTAACGGTAGTCGGCGCGGCATTAACTTGGATGACGCTAGCACAACCTAAAGATGAAGCGGCTGAACCGAAACAAACGTCAATTAAACAAGATATTAAAGCGCTGTTTGCTTCACGTGTTTACTTAGGTAACGTGCTGATGTTTGCGATGGCTTCTGCGACCTTCTTTGCTTATCTCACCGGCATGCCAGAGATCATGACTTCAATGGGCTATGATGCCAAAGACATTGGTTTAAGCTTTGTGCCTCAAACCATCGCGTTTATGGCAGGTGGCTATTTTGGTAAGCGTTATGTCGCCAAACTGGGTGATAGCAAAGTACTCAAAGCGTTATTAGTTCTGTTTACCGCTTCATCTGCTGTAATGTTTGCTGCTTCACAAATGCACATTACCAACATTTGGCCAGTACTGATCCCGTTCTGTTTTATCGCGGTTGCTAACGGTGCGCTATACCCAATCGTGGTTAACCGCGCCCTTTCAAGCTGCAAAAATAGCCCAGCGACGGCAGCAGGTTTGCAAAACAGCTTACAAATTTGTATCAGTGGCCTTGCTAGCGCATTTGTAGCTGCCTTTGCTAGCCAAGCGCTACCAACCACAGGTTATGCGGCGGTATTATGTACTGTAGGTTTGCTAGCGGGTTACTTCTATTCGCAATCGAAGCTAGAAGTTACTTCGGAGCTTGCTGAAGAGGTCTAGATTCTCATTTCTCGCTTCTTATTCCTCATATCGAGAAGCCAGATATAACAAAGCCCACTTAATTGTGGGCTTTGCTTTTTAGAGCAACGGTTTTTTCAAACTTAATTCTATTTTTTAGTCGGACGTTTCCAACCGGCAATCACACGCTCTTTAGCACGAGTGATCACCAATTCGTTGTCTTTCACATCTTTGGTTAGCGTCGTGCCCGCACCAATTGTGGCACCATTGGCAATGCTAACTGGTGCAATCAATTGTGAGTCAGAGCCTACGAACACATCATCACCAATGGTGGTTTTGAATTTATTCGCGCCATCGTAATTACATGTGATCACGCCTGCACCGATATTCACACGAGCACCAATCTCAGAATCCCCTAAATACGTTAAGTGACCCGCTTTCGATTCCAAACCTAACGTGGCATTTTTCATTTCAACGAAATTGCCGACATGGGCTTTTTGCTTTAGTTCAGAACCAGGACGAAGACGAGCAAATGGGCCAACAGTACACTCTTCACCTACCGTTGCACCATCAATAACCGTATATGGGCTGATCACACTGTTATCGTCGATTTCGCAATCTTTTAAGATACAACCGGCGCCGATAAACACGTTATCACCAATCGACACATTGCCTTCAATAATCACATTGATGTCAATCTCAACGTCCATACCGCACTGCACTTCACCACGTAAGTCAAAACGGCTTGGGTCACGTAGCATCACACCTTGCTCAAGCAGCAGCTGAGCTTGCATGGATTGATAAGCACGCTCTAAACGCGCCAGTTGAGAGCGATCGTTCACCCCTTCCACTTCAATCGGGTTGGCCGGGTGTACCGCTTCTACCGCTCGGCCTTCATCATGCGCAGCAGCAATCACGTCAGTGAGATAATATTCACCTTGTGCGTTTTCATTTTTCAGATTAGCTAACCAACGTTTCAGATCGCCACCGGTTGCCACCATCACACCGGTGTTGATTTCTTTGATCAGCTTTTGTTCTTCAGTCGCATCCTTTTGCTCAACGATCGCGACCACGGGGCCGTTTTTACGGATAATACGGCCATAACCAGCAGGTTTATCTAAAATAACAGTAAGAAGAGCGATACCGCCGGTTGGTTGCGCATCTAATAGGTTTTCAATGGTTTCGCTTGAAATCAGTGGCACGTCACCATAAAGGATTAGCACCTTTTCATCATCAGCAAAATCCGGCGCCGCTTGGTTGACGGCATGGCCAGTACCGAGCTGCTCCGATTGTAATACCCAATTCACTGGTTCATCTTGCAGCGCTTGTTGCATTTGATCGCCGCCGTGACCGTAAACAAGGTGGATATTTTGCGCACCTAAACCGACACAAGTATCAATCACATGTTTTGCCATTGGGCGACCCGCCAAAGTATGCAGAACTTTTGGCTTTTCCGAATACATACGAGTGCCTTTACCCGCAGCAAGAATCACAGCGCTAAATTTCATTGGGGTTTCCTATTATTTTTACGTTGAGCGAATTCTACATGATTTCATTAAAAAATGAGCAATTACTCGTGAATTTCTGGTCAATACAGATCAAAATATTGGAATTTATACCCAAGTAACCTCAAGATGCGAGTTTCAGCAAGATTAAAACGAGTTTTAGGCAAGGCAAATAAACAAAAAGGCGACCAATTGGCCGCCTTTGTTTACTCTACTAACGCTAATAATTAGCGACGTTTGCGAGTTAGCTCGATTACTCGTAACTGAGCAATAGCTTTCGCTAAATCACTCGCCGCTTGTGCGAAGTCGATATCGCCATGCTGATTATGGATATTTTCCTCAGCTTTGCGTTTGGCTTCTTCAGCCTTAGCTGCATCTAAGTCTTCACCACGGATGGCGGTATCAGCCAGTACAGTCGCTGTACCCGGCTGAACTTCTACCATACCACCAGAAACATAAATGATTTCTTCGTGGCCGTGTTGTTTCACTAGACGCACCATGCCAGGCTTAATAGCAGTCAGAAGCGGGGTGTGCCCAGGATAAATCCCTAGCTCACCTTCACTACCTGTCACCATGAAAGACTCGACCGTACCTGAGAATAATTTTTTCTCAGCACTTACGATGTCTAGGTGAAAAGTCATAGCCATGTTGCCTCCTAATAAGCTTTATCGTTTAGTCTAAACTTAATGCTTTTATAAACTTACAGCTTCTTAGCATTCTCAACAGCATCGTCAATCGTACCGCAGTACATGAACGCTTGCTCTGGAATGTCATCGTAATCACCAGCAATCAGACCTTTAAAACCGCGTAGTGTTTCTTTTAGAGAAACGTACACGCCTGGGTCGCCAGTAAATACTTCCGCTACGTGGTATGGCTGAGTTAAGAAACGCTCAATCTTACGTGCACGAGATACGACTTGCTTATCTTCTTCAGAAAGCTCGTCCATACCTAGGATCGCGATGATGTCTTTTAGCTCTTTATAACGTTGTAGAGTCGTTTGAACACCTTGTGCAATGTCATAGTGCTCTTGACCAACCACAAGTGGATCAAGCATACGAGATGATGAATCCAATGGGTCGATTGCAGGGTATAGACCCATAGCCGCGATGTTACGGTTAAGTACAACCGTTGCATCCAAATGCGCAAACGTCGTTGCTGGAGATGGGTCAGTTAAGTCATCCGCAGGTACGTATACCGCCTGAACAGAGGTGATAGAACCTTGTTTAGTCGAGGTAATACGCTCCTGAAGCACACCCATTTCTTCAGCTAGTGTTGGCTGGTAACCTACCGCAGATGGCATACGACCTAGAAGTGCCGATACCTCTGTACCTGCAAGGGTATAACGGTAAATGTTATCGATGAACAATAGTACGTCACGGCCTTCATCACGGAATTTTTCCGCCATCGTTAGACCAGTCAGAGCTACGCGCAGACGGTTGCCTGGTGGCTCGTTCATCTGACCGTAAACCATTGCTACTTTTGATTTTTCAGGTTCTTCGATGTTTACAACACCCGCTTCCTGCATTTCAAAGTAGAAGTCATTACCCTCACGAGTACGCTCACCTACACCCGCAAATACAGATAGACCAGAGTGCTGAAGTGCGATGTTGTTGATAAGTTCCATCATGTTAACGGTCTTACCTACACCCGCACCACCGAATAGACCGATTTTACCACCCTTAGCGAACGGACAAATCAAGTCGATTACTTTAACACCCGTTTCTAGAAGTTCAGTCACGTTAGACTGCTCTTCGTAGCTTGGTGCTGCACGGTGGATACCGTATGTTTCTTCTGCGTTAATGTCACCACGCTCATCGATAGCATCACCTAATACGTTCATGATGCGACCTAGCGTTTTTGTTCCAACTGGTACTGAGATTGGAGCGCCTGTGTTAACCACTTCCAAACCACGACGTAAACCATCAGAGCTACCCATAACGATTGCGCGAACTACGCCACCGCCAAGCTGTTGCTGAACTTCAAGAACAAGACGTTCTTTCGCTTCAGTTACATTCAGGGCATCGTATACACGAGGTACACTGTCCTGTGGGAACTCTACGTCGACTACCGCACCGATGATCTGTACGATCTTACCTGTAGCCATCGTTAAATCCTCTAAACTATTTAATTACCTAAGCACTAAATTTAATAACGAAATTAAACTGCTGCTGCACCTGATACGATTTCCGACAATTCTTGTGTGATCGCTGTTTGACGAGCTTTGTTGTACACAAGTTGTAAGTCTTCAATCAAGTTGCTGGCATTATCTGTTGCAGCTTTCATCGCAATCATTCGCGCCGCTTGCTCACACGCAAGGTTTTCCACCACACCTTGATACACTTGAGACTCAACATAGCGTTTCAATAATGTATCGAGTAATGGCTTCGGCTCGGGCTCATAAATGTAGTCCCAAGAATGAGTGCGTTTCATATCATCGCTATCTGATTTAGGCAGAGGTAGCAATTGATCGATCTTTGGTTCTTGAACCATGGTATTCACAAATTTGTTGAATACCACGTAAAGGCGATCTAACTCACCTTCATCATATTTCTTCAGCATGACGCCAACACTACCGATCAAAGCTTCAAGACTAGGCTCATCACCTAAACCTGAAATTTGAGCAGAAATTTTAGCGCCTGCACTTTTGAAAAAGGCCGTGGCTTTTGAGCCAATCACAGCAAGCTCAACACTTGCGCCTTTATCAGACCAACCTTTCATGTCTGTAATGGCTTTTTTAAACAAATTAATGTTCAAACCACCACACAGACCACGGTCGGTAGAAATAATGATATAACCAACTTTTTTAGCTTCACGCTCCTCAAGATAAGGATGCTTATACTCAAGGTTAGCGTTGGCTACGTGACCGATCACTTTACGCATTGTTTGTGCATATGGACGAGAAGATTCCATTGCGTCTTGAGAGCGACGCATTTTAGAAGCTGCTACCATTTCCATTGCTTTCGTAATTTTTTGTGTGCTTTTCACACTACCAATTTTGGTACGAATTTCTTTTGCGCCTGCCATCGTTTTCTCCGTTTATGAAGAGCCCATTAATGGATATTCGCTAAAGGTGATGTGACTTGTCGACTCATGTTGTAACCCTCACAAATCAGCATAGAAAACATCACCTACGAATTACCAGGTCTGGGTTGCTTTGAAGTCATCGACTAGCTTTTTAAGCTTGGCTTCGATGTCATCGTTGTAAGCACCCGTCTTGTTGATTTCAGCTGCGAAATCAGCATATTGACCATGAGCGTACGACAGTAGTGCAGATTCGAAATCCGCTAGCTTGTTAAGCTCGACATCATCAAGATAGCCGCGCTCAGCTGCAAAAATCACAAGTGCCTGATCAAATACTGAGAATGGAGCGTATTGCTTCTGCTTCATCAGCTCAGTTACTTTTTGACCGTGGTTTAGCTGCTTCTTAGTCGCTGCATCAAGATCAGATGAGAACTGAGCAAACGCTGCAAGTTCACGATACTGTGCCAGTGCAGTACGAATACCACCAGACAGTTTCTTAATGATCTTAGTTTGCGCTGAACCACCTACACGAGATACCGAAATACCTGGGTCAACCGCTGGGCGAACACCGGCATTAAATAGCTCAGTTTGTAGGAAGATCTGACCATCGGTAATCGAGATTACGTTAGTCGGTACGAATGCAGATACGTCACCCGCTTGAGTTTCAATGATAGGCAATGCTGTCAAAGAACCGGTTTTACCTTTCACTTCACCGTTAGTGAAACGTTCTACGTATTCTTCGTTTACACGAGCAGCACGCTCTAGTAGACGAGAGTGAAGGTAGAAAACGTCACCAGGGAAAGCTTCACGGCCAGGTGGGCGTTTTAGAAGTAGAGAGATCTGACGGTAAGCGACCGCTTGTTTAGATAGATCATCATAAACAATCAGTGCATCTTCACCACGGTCACGGAAGTATTCACCCATCGCACAGCCAGAGTATGGCGCTAGGTATTGAAGTGCCGCAGATTCAGACGCCGATGCCACAACCACGATAGTGTTTGCTAGTGCACCGTGCTCTTCTAATTTACGTACTACGTTAGCGATAGTTGACGCTTTTTGGCCAATCGCAACATAGATAGAGTAAATACCAGAATCTTTTTGGTTGATGATGGCATCAATCGCCATCGCTGTTTTACCAGTCTGACGGTCACCGATGATAAGTTCACGTTGACCACGACCGATTGGGATCATTGAGTCAACAGACTTATAGCCAGTTTGTACTGGTTGGTCTACTGACTTACGATCGATAACCCCTGGTGCAATTACTTCTACTGGAGAAGTTAATTTTGCATCGATAGGGCCTTTACCATCAATTGGTTGACCTAGTGTGTTTACCACACGGCCTAACATTTCAGGACCTACTGGCACTTCAAGGATACGGCCTGTACCCGTTACTTTCATGCCTTCTTGTAGATCTGAATATGGGCCCATTACAACCGCACCAACCGAGTCACGCTCAAGGTTAAGTGCTAGTGCATAACGGCCACCAGGTAGTTCAATCATTTCACCCTGCATCACATCGGCTAGACCGTGGATGCGGATAATACCATCGCTTACAGAAACGATAGTACCTTCATTGCGAGCTTCACTAACAACGTCGAATTTCTCGATGCGCTGTTTAATCAGATCGCTAATTTCAGTGGAATTAAGTTGCATGCTCCAATCCCCATTAAGACATTAATGCGTCACTCAAACGGTTCAAACGACCGCGAGTTGAGTTATCGATGATTAAGTCTCCGGCTCGAATTATAACTCCACTAAGTAGAGTCTCATCTACACTGCAATTCAGCTTTACTTTACGCTCAAGACGCTGCTCAAGTTTGCTGACGATATCTGCGCATTGTGCTTCAGTCAGTTCTTTGGCAGAAGTCACTGTTACATCAACTTGATTTTCTAATTCTTTTTTCAGAATCAAAAATTCTTCGCAAATTTCTGGAAGGGCTTTTAATCGGCCATTCTCAGCCAAAACTCGAATGAAGTTTTGACCATGTTCATCAAACTCAGTACAAATTGACACGAAGATTTCAGCTAATTGATCGGAGGCAACCGATTTATTCAATAAGCTCACTACGCTGTCATTTTTTGCGACTTCGGCAGCGAAAGAAAGCATTTCAGACCATTGGCCTAGTGCTTCTTTCTCGACCGCAAATTCAAAAGCTGCTTTAGCATAGGGGCGTGCGATTGTAGTCAAATCAGACATATGCTGCCCCTCTAGTTACAGTTTTGCAGTAATATCGTTAAGAATATCTTGGTGTGCGTTTTCGTCGATTGAACGCTCCAAAATTTTCTCAGCACCGGCGATCGCTAATACAGCGACTTGCTTGCGAAGTTCATCACGAGCGCGATTACGTTCAGTTTCAATTTCAGCACGGCCTTGATCTAGGATCTTTTGACGCTCAGCTTGAGCTTCAATTTGGCTTTCTTCTAAAATTTGGCTTTTACGTTTGTTCGCTTGATCAATGATCTCAGCAGCAGCTTTTTTCGCTTCTTTCAATTTGTCTGAAGCATTAGCTTGTGCCAGGCTCAAGTCTTTAGCTGCGCGGTCAGCGGCTGCTAAACCATCAGCAATATTTTTCTGACGGTTTTCGATTGCTGCCATTAGTGGTGGCCACACATACTTCATGCAGAACCACACAAATAGCACAAACGCTATCGCTTGACCTAACAGAGTTGCGTTAATATTCACCGCATACTCTCCTTTGTTTGCAATTTAAAACAAATACCGGGATTAAATTTTATCCGGCGACCGCAAACATCACATATAGACCTAGACCAACAGCGATCATTGGAATCGCATCCACAAGGCCCATTACGATGAAGAACTGAGTACGTAGTAGAGGGATAAGATCTGGTTGGCGAGCTGCACCTTCTAGGAATTTACCACCTAGCATACCGATACCGATTGCCGCACCGATTGCCGCAAGACCCATCATGATAGCCGCAGCGATGTACAGCAGATCCATGTTTAAGTTTTCCATTTATAACTCCAAGTTTTATCTGAATGTTATGTAAAAAATTTTTTAATTAATGTTCTTCTGATGCTTGAGATAGATACACTATCGTCAAAATCATAAAGATAAATGCCTGTAGGGTGATTACTAAAATGTGGAAAATCGCCCATGGCACGGAAAGAAGCCATTGAGACCACCAAGGCAGAAGCCCTGCGATCAAAATGAAAATCAACTCACCTGCATACATGTTACCGAATAAACGCAGACCTAAAGAGACTGGTTTAGACAGCAAGGTTACGCCTTCTAGCACTAGGTTAATTGGAATGAAAGCCCAGTGGTTGAAAGGTTGTAAGCCCAATTCTTTGGCAAACCCGCCGATACCTTTCATCTTAATGCTGTAGTACAAGATTAAAATGAAGACACCAAGTGACATAGACATAGTGATGTTTACGTCAGCCGTTGGTACGACACGTAGGTAAGGAATACCAAGAAGTGTTGCTGTATGAGGAAGAAAATCGACCGGAATAAGATCCATTAGGTTCATTAGGAAAATCCATCCGAAGACGGTTAACGCTAATGGAGCCACTAATGCATTCTTTCCATGGAAAATATCTTTTACTGAGGCATCAACAAACTCAACGACCATTTCTACAAAGCATTGAAGCTTGCCTGGCACGCCGCTAGTGGCTTTTTGACCAACGCGATAAAAGACCCATAACATCGCAGCGCCCAGTACGAACGACACGATCAATGAATCAATATTAAACGTCCAGAATCCGCTACCTGCTTGAAGGTTATGTAGATGGTGTGAGATGTACTCCTGAGGAGTTAATTCACCTGTACCAGCCATTAGATATCCTGTCTAATTACGTTTGATAAAACCAAATGACATAATGCATTGCACAACAAAAGCTAAGATATAGCCCACAAAGAAGGTGATAAGGTGCACTTCCATGTATTTAAAAAAATACACAAACAGAGCGCCGGTAATCACAAATTTGTACGCCAAGCTTATATAGGCTTTCGCCATCACTTTTGCTGCCGTATCCGCCCCTGGCTTGTCTAAATACAAACGAGTAACGATATACGGGATGCAGTACACCAGCCCCCCATAAATGGCAGAGTTCGCTGCCATCTCTCCCTGAACATACGAGCTGATCAAGCTAAAAGCGCCAATCACAATAAACTGAGTTAAAACTAAAAAAAACATTCTATTTACACCCAATTACATTTATTTTTTAGCTCTTTTTTTAAGCTCAGCTGTATGCGCAGAACATACTACACCTTACTTTGTCCATATGACAGAACATAGCAAGGTGTAAAATGATTATTTTTACATTCTGTTAATTGTTTAGCGATATTCTTATAACAGAGTTAATTTCTATCTAAGTTTGTGTTAAGGAGAGTAGCTAATTGCTCCATGTCCTCAAAATCAATAGTAATTTTGCCTTTACCTTTAGCATTACGGCGAATCACTACCTTAGTACCAAATCGCTCAGATAATTGCTCCGCTAATCCTTGTGCAGGAAGGTCTTCTTGCATCGGTTTATCTTCTACCGGCTCTAAATGTTTTTTTACTAGAGCTTCAGTTTGTCTAACGGTTAATTTCTTATCAATAACAATTTTTGCAACATTACTTTGATCACATAATTCCAGTGAAAGCAGGGCTCGAGCGTGCCCCATTTCCAATTGTTTTGATATAACGCAATGCTTTACTTCTTCATCAAGCGTATTGAGGCGCAGTAAATTAGTGACTGCCGTGCGAGATTTACCAATCGCATCGGCCACTTGTTGATGAGTTAATTCGAATTCTTTTTGTAATCTTTCCAGTGCTTGAGCTTCTTCAATCGCATTCAAATTTTCACGTTGAATATTCTCAATCAATGCCATTGCAATCGCCGCGCGATCTTGCACATTTTTCACTACACACGGAATTTGTGTTAAACCGGCTAATTTAGCCGCACGCCAACGTCGTTCACCGGCAATGATTTCAAATTGAGACTCGTTAATTTTACGAACAACAACCGGCTGGATGATACCTTGAGAACGGATGGACGCGGATAATTCTTCCAGTGCTTCTGGTTGAATATCTTTTCGTGGCTGATATTTACCTGGAGAGAGTTGAGAAATGGCAATATCTGCCAGTTGGCCTTCAGAAGATAAAGCTTGGCTTTGTGCCGCTTTTTGTTGTTTTTCTCTCGCCAGTGAACTGGTCGAAAGTAGGGCATCAAGACCTTTACCTAAACCACGTTTAGACATCTGAGGGTTTTCCTTTCTTTTCTATCAATAATTTATGAGCGCTAAAACGATATAACCACTAAACCATTACTGCTTTAAACCATCGCAGCTTTGGCTTCTTCTCGACGTAATATTTCTCCAGCTAAAGCTAAGTAAGCTTTTGAACCAGCTGAATATTTATCATAATACATCGCGGGTTTCCCGTGACTCGGTGCCTCGGCCAAACGCACATTACGTGGGATCACGGTACGATACATTTTATCACCGAAGTGTTTCTTCAATTGTTCAGAAACATCATTGGATAAGCGATTTCTCGGATCAAACATGGTCCGTAAAATCCCTTCGATTTTTAAATCGTGATTAACCACCGCAGCAAGTTTGCTGATGGTGTCCATTAAAGCGGTTAAACCTTCTAAGGCAAAGTATTCACATTGCATCGGCACTAATACCGAGTGTGAAGCTGCCATCGCATTAATCGTCAATAAGTTAAGTGAAGGTGGGCAATCAATAAAAATGTAATCGTATTGCTCCCAAATAGGCTCTAACGCATTTTTTAAACGCAGTTCGCGAGCGAATACTTCCATCAATTTGATTTCTGCGGCGGTAACGTCGCCATTGGCCGCAATAAGATCATAACCGGCAGGGGTTTTACGACATACCACTTCATCAAAAGGCGTTTGCTCTACTAACAGGTCGTAAGCGGTGTAATCAAGATCGTATTTATCCACTCCGCTTGCCATGGTGGCATTACCTTGCGGATCAAGATCGATGACCAAGACCTTACGTTTGGTTGCTGCCATAGAAGCCGCGAGGTTAACGCATGTTGTCGTTTTCCCTACGCCACCTTTTTGGTTTGCAATTGAAATGATTTTCCCCACGAGAACCCCGTTATAATCCCTTTTTTTCCAAAACGATTAAGTGACGATCACCTTCTAATTCAGGAACTTGCAAAATATGAATTGCCGATACAGTCAGCGTATCAGGCAACTGAGACATCTCATCTTCAGGCAATTGTCCTTTAAGCGCAAGAAAAACTCCGCTTTCTTCTTTCGGTAAATGGTAACACCACTCCACCATATCCATCATAGAAGCAAAAGCGCGGCTGATAACAGCATCATAGCCAATTTCTGGCTGATATTCTTCTACTCGGCTTTGCATCGGTTCAACATTACTTATGCCTAACTCATGCAAAACTTGCTTAATAAAACGAATGCGTTTACCCAAACTGTCCAACAACGTGAAATGAGCGCTTGGGTTTAAAATCGCTAATGGAATACCTGGCAACCCGGGACCTGTACCGACATCAATAAAACGGTCACCCGGTAAATAAGGGCTCACCACAATACTGTCCATGATATGTTTGACTAACATATCCATCGGGTTACGAACCGAAGTCAGGTTATAGGCTTTATTCCATTTGTCTAACAGTACCACATAGCCAACAAGCTGATTTCTTTGCTGCTCAGAAACATCCAGTTCTGTTTGAGATAATAAAGCATCAAGTTTATCTCTCAATGCAGAATTGATTAAAGTGGGATTCACGCAGCATCTCCCTTCTTCAATTGACCATGTTTTTTCAAATGGACTAACAAAATGGAAATCGCAGCAGGGGTAATACCTGAAATACGTGATGCAATACCAATGGTTTCCGGTTTGGCGTTATTTAATTTCAATACCACTTCGTTAGATAAGCCTTTCACTTGTTTGTAATCAAGATCAACGGGTAATTTGGTATTTTCATGACGTAAAGATTTTTCGATCTCTTCTTTTTGACGCTCAATATAGCCTTCATATTTGACTTGGATCTCCACTTGCTCAGTCGCTTGAGGATCATCCATGCTAGAAGCAAAGTTTTCTAAGGTGATCAATTTCTCGTAAGTCATTTCAGGGCGACGCAGCAGATCCTCACCACTTGCTTCACGCGTAATGGGTGTTTTAAGTAGTTGATTAAGTTCTGCTACATTAGCTGATTTTGGATTAATCCACGTTTCTTTCAAACGTTGACGTTCCAATTCCATATTTTCTACTTTTTGGTTAAAACGCGCCCAACGTTCATCATCTACCAAACCAAGCTCACGACCTTTCGCGGTTAAACGCAAATCTGCGTTATCTTCACGTAGCAATAAGCGATATTCTGCGCGAGAAGTAAACATACGGTACGGTTCTTTGGTACCCATGGTTGAAAGGTCATCAATCAATACGCCCATGTAAGCTTCATCACGACGTGGGCTCCAGGCTTCTTTGCCTTGAGTGAACAGCGAAGCATTTAAACCCGCCATTAAACCTTGTGCTGCGGCTTCTTCATAACCAGTAGTGCCGTTAATTTGTCCAGCAAAGAATAAACCTGAAATAAATTTGGTTTCGTAGCTTTGCTTCAAATCACGAGGATCGAAGAAATCGTATTCAATCGCGTAACCTGGACGCATGATTTGCGCGTTTTCAAAGCCTTTCATTGATTGAACAATTTTAACTTGTACGTCAAACGGCAAACTGGTTGAAATACCATTCGGGTATAACTCTGTGGTGGTTAAACCTTCGGGTTCAATGAAGATCTGATGGCTGTTTTTATCAGCAAAACGCATCACTTTATCTTCAATTGATGGGCAATAACGTGGACCAATACCTTCAATCACACCTGAATACATTGGGCTACGATCAAGGTTAGCACGGATAACATCATGCGTTTTCTCATTAGTGTGAGTAATAAAACACGGAATTTGAGCAGGATGATCGCTTTGCTTACCCATGAATGAAAATACAGGGGTCGGGTTATCACCGTATTGCTTCTCTAAACTTTCAAGATCAACCGTACGAGCATCAATACGCGGAGGCGTACCCGTTTTTAAACGATCAACTCTGAAAGGTAAGGCACGGAGACGATCAGCCAGTGCAATCGATGGTGGATCGCCAGCTCGGCCGCCAGAAAAGTTTTCTAAACCGATATGAATTTTACCGCCAAGGAAAGTCCCTACCGTTAATACCACGGCTTTCGCTTTGAACTTTAAGCCCATTTGGGTGATCACACCGGTGACTTGATCTTGCTCAACGATCAGGTCATCCACCGCTTGCTGGAATAACGTCAGGTTCGGTTGATTTTCTAATGTGGTCCGGACAGCATGTTTATACAACAGACGATCCGCTTGTGCACGAGTAGCACGAACCGCCGGACCTTTTGAAGCGTTTAAGGTTCTAAATTGAATACCGGCTTTATCAATTGCTTGAGCCATAAGGCCACCCAATGCATCCACTTCTTTGACTAAATGGCCTTTGCCGATCCCACCAATCGCAGGATTACAAGACATTTGACCTAAAGTGTCGATGTTGTGTGTGAGTAACAGAGTTTTTTGGCCTGTACGAGCAGACGCAAGAGCAGCTTCCGTTCCAGCATGACCACCACCTACGACGATGACGTCAAAGTTTTCGTGATAAAACAT